>JBKPCO010000098.1:0-8934 GCA_046727415.1 Candidatus Methylomirabilota bacterium | reverse complement strand
AGCGCGACCTCTCGACGGCGAAGACACTATCACAGTGGCGACGCTGAGTGCCAGGCGCTCGCAGACGCTCCCGCCTTCCGGCAGGCTGCCCGGCGGTGAGCGATCAACCGGCATGACCGATTCGCGCGGCCGACTCCTGCGAGCAGCACTCGGCTTCTCAGCTAGTAAACGTCAACCAGGTCCGCACGGATTGGTGGACAGAAAGAAAGCGTGTCCTCCCTTTGCGGCATGTGATGCGCCGAGGAAGGCGGACGACGCCTAGGCCTCAGAGGGTGTATCGTTAATAGCTGCCTGCACCTTGGCCTCATGGGTTGACGCTCTCGGGCGTCGGGACCGTGGTGAATTTGGCTTTCACCGCTGCCGCGACCCGGAAGGTCACCGTCACGGCCCCCTCCAACCGTCTCCGTCTCGGCAGCCGTCCCTCGATCCGGGTAGAAGGCGCGCCATGGAACAGGTCAAGATTGGCGAGACGGTCGTACGGCGTGGGTCGGTCAGCGGTAGACGTGGCAACGTCGTCCGCGTGACAGAAGACGGTTTCCTAGTGACCGTGAAGTGGCCTTCGTGGCTCGGCCTAGACGCCTACGAGAGCACGCACCGTGCGAGTGACCTCGTGCGGCTGATGGCCTGAGCAAGGCGCGGGGCCATCGAGCCCGCGCGGGCGCTCGCGCTGCGGAGTCAGATCCAAGCTGATGAGGCCGTGGGAGATAGGTGACGACGAGAGTACGCTGGATCATTGGCGGCGTGATCACCGCGGGACTTGTCGGGTATTGCACCTGGCTCGTCCTGACCGATGCTCCGGCCTACCAGTTTCTCGCCCGCCTCTACGTAGATAAGCGCTTCCTCAAGCAGACGCTTCGTGAGTGGGGCCTCCTGGCCCCTGTGATTTTCATCGGCCTCCAGGCGCTGCAGGTCATCATTGCCCCGATTCCGGGAGAGTTGACTGGAATACTCGGGGGCTATCTGTTCGGCCAATGGGTCGGGCTATTTTACTCGACGATTGGTCTGACCGTGGGATCAGTGGCGGCTTTTGCCGTCGGCCGGTGGCTCGGCGCTCATTACGTTCAGCGGCTGGTCAGCCCAGACGCCTGGCGCAAGATGGGCTTCATCGTCGAGGCAGAGGGTGCAATTCTCTGCTTTATCATCTTCTTGATTCCGGGGCTCCCGAAGGACATGACGTGTTACCTCTTTGGTCTAAGCCCCATGCCGTTCTGGATATTCGCACTCGTCTCCACGCTCGGTCGCATCCCAGGCACCTGGATACTCTCTGCGCAAGGCGCACACACGGCCTCGGGCGACTATGTCGAGATAATCTTGCTAACCGCCGTGATTGTGGCGGTCGCTCTGCCGCTCTACTACTACCGCAACTGGCTCGTTGAATGGTTCCGGCGCAAGCAGCTCCACTCGGCTGATTGAAGACGACTCGCGCGGACCACTCGCCGACGAGCGCGACCGGAACCGGCTGGGAGCCGACACCCTGGCACGCGACGCAGCGGGCGGCGTGGGAGGCGGTTCAAGTGGCCGGAAACGAGCTAACTGTGGAGGACCCGTCCCCGGCGCGTTCGAACTCCCAGGCCACGTAGCAGTTGAAATGGACGTCGTACCTCTCGGGCACGTGCGCGTCATACGCGAACTCCATTACGTACCCGATTTGATCGCGGGTCACGCGCCGTCCGCAGACACTGCACGCGGCGCCGACGCCGGGACCGCTCACGGTCCGGTCAGCACGTCGCGACGGCAACTTTCTGCGACGAATCGTCTCACGGGCTCTTTCTCGGAGGAGGGATTCATCAAGCATCTGGGGATCTCCCGGTGGTCCTGGGGGGGGGGCGACTCAACGCCAGATGCCACAAGGCCCGACGCCGGTTCGCGTCAACCTACGTGCCCGATGGAAGGCGGATTGACTATACCGCATCTCGGCATCTCGCGCACCAACAAGCGCAAGCCGACAGCGCTCGCCTGGCAACGTTGAGGCCGAAGGGAAAGTGAGCGGTGATGCCCAGGAAAGCGCAAGCCGGGCGTGAGGTCCGTGTTACTCTCGGCTCGCTTGCACCCCGGCCTCGGTTTGACGCTCTCGGCATCGGGACCCAAGTGTATCTGGCTTGCTACACCCACGCGCAATCGGCATTCGGATGATGGCTGTGTGTGCCGTGCGCCAGCCTCAGGAGAGAAGCCTGTGCTGCACTTCAAAGTCGGTGAGACAGTCGAACGGAAAGAATTTTCTCACACCATGCGCGGCACGGTCGTCCACGTGACGGCCAATGGCCATGTCGTGACCGTGCAGTGGTACGGTTGGCTCGGCCTAGAAGGCGCAGAGAGTGCGCACCATTCTAATGAACTCGTTCGGATTTCCGACTGAGCCATTCTTCGTAACCTGTACGAGTCCCCCACAAGTTGACCTCGTCATGACATCTACTCAGGTTCAGCCAGTTCTGTCCAGCTAGGGCATGAAGCAGAATTTTCGAGTCCGTCTTCGTTTGTCCTACGCGTAGTTAGCTCCTCCAAGGCAGAATACGCAGAATGTCTCGTTGGGTCGTCGCCGCGGGCGCGCTCGTGGTGTCGCTCGACTCCATGATGAACATCGCGTTTCCGGCGATCGCTGCGGCGCTCGGGGTGCCGCCGGAGCGGGTGCGTTGGATCATCATCTTCTACGTGCTGACGTACGCGCTCACGTCGTTCGCCGGCGGCGCGGCTGCCGACCGGCTCGGCCACGCCCTGGTCTTTCGCGCGGGCCTCGGGCTCAGCGCGCTCGCGTTCGTCATGGGCGGCGTCGCGTCCGGCCTGGGCTGGCTCCTGGTCGCCCGCATCGTGCAGGGGCTCGGAGCCGGACTCGTCTTCGGCACTGCGCCGGCGCTCGTCACCGCGGGCGCCCCGAGCGAGGCTCGCGGGCGGCGCCTCGGCTTTCTGAACGGGGCGATGGGGCTGGGGGCGCTGGGGCCGCTCGTCGCCGGTTTCCTGGTCGACGGTTTCGGCTGGCGCGCCGTCTTCCACGTCCGCGTGCCTTTCGCGCTCGGCGTTCTCGTATGGGCTGTGCTCACGAGCTCCGCGCCGGTGGTGAGTGAGCGCAGGCCCGTCACGATCGACGATGTGACCCGCGGCGGCGTGCTGCAGGCGAGCGTGCTGGCCTTCGTCGCGCGCGGCGCGATCTTCGCCATCTGGCTCCTCGTGCCGTTCTATCTCGTCGACACGCGCGGCCTTGGCGCGTCGGTGGGCGGCATCTTCTTCATGCTGACGCCGCTCGGGGCGGCGGTGGCGGCACCCGTGGGAGGGCGGGTCTCCGATCGCGTCGGCGCATCGGCGCCGGCGGTTACGGGGCTCGTCATGCAGACCGCGGGCCTCGGCTTCCTCGGCTTCGTGGACGGAGCGACATCGCTTTGGCTCATCGCGCTGGCGCTCTTCGTGGCCGGGTTCGGGCTCGGCTTTTTCGAGGTTCCCAACATGACGACGATCATGGTGGCGTTTCCGCCCGGGCGTCAGGGCGCCGCCGGGGGCCTCGCCTTCCTCACTCGCACCCTCGGGGTCGTCGCCGGGGTGGCGCTTCTAGGCGAGCTGGTCGCTGCTCGCAGCGCGACAGTCGGCTTTCTCGGAGCGTTCGAGGAGTCGCTGCGGGCGTCGGCAGTCGCGGTCGGCGCGGCATTCCTGTTGGCGCTGGTTGGCAGACGCGCTCGGCGCTGAGGCCGCCGCGGCGCTATACTGCGGGGCCATGAGGGCTCCGGCGCCGGCCCGGGGCCCAGCGGGAGGAGGCGTAGATGACGGTCTCGCTCACATCGAAGCGGTACCAGGTCCAGGACGTTGGCGACGCGATCGAGTTCTGCTTCCAGCAGGGCTGGACCGACGGCCTTCCGGTCGTGCCGCCCACGCCGGAGCGGGTCGGCGCAATGCTCGAGGCGGCCCGGCTCGCCCCGCAGCAGCAGATCGCGTTCATCACGAACCGGGCGGTGTCGATCACGGCGGAGAAGGTCGCGATCAACTCGGTGATGGCCGGCTGCAAGCCGGAGTATATGGCGGTGGTCGTGGCCGCTGTCGAGGGGATTGGCGATCCGGCGTGGAGCTATCACGGACCGGGGACGTCCACCGGCGGCGCCGCGGTCCTCATGATCGTCAACGGCCCGATCGCCCGCGAGCTGGACATCAACTGCGGCGACAACCTCTTCGGTCCCGGGTGGCGCGCGAACCTGACCATCGGGCGCGCTCTGCGCCTCGTCATGCGCAACGTCTGCGGCTCGCGCCCGGGGCTCCTCGACCGGGGGACACTCGGGCACCCGGGCAAGGTCTCGTACGTGATCGCGGAGAACGAGGCAGAGAGCCCGTGGACACCCCTTCACGTCGAGCGCGGGTTCCGGCCCGAGCAGAGCACGGTCACGGTGATGGCGGCCGAGTCGCCGCACCAGTGCTACAACCAGCTCTCGAACACGCCGGAAGGCGTCCTCACCACGGTCGCCGACGCGATGCGGCTCGGCGGCAGCGCGGGCCGGCAGCCGCAGTACGCGGTGATCATCGCCGGTGAGCACATGCGGACGATCGCGCAGGGGGGCTGGGGCAAGAAGGAAATCCGGCAGTTCCTGTTCGACCACACGCAGAATTCCATCGCACATCTCAAGCGCACCAATCGAGTGCCCGGAGCCGTGCAGCCGGCCGACGAGACGAAGATGCGCCCGCTGGTGGCGTCTCCCGACGACTTTCTCGTCATCGCGGCGGGCGGGAGGGCCGGCCCCTTCGCGGCGCACATCCCGGGCTGGGGCGGTAGCCGTTCCTCACTGGCTGTCACCAAGGAGGTCAAGCGATGATCGAGCTTCTCGATCCGACTGCGGAGGTCACGGCGCAGGGCATCGCGTACGTGGACCGGCCGGCGTCGCTGGAGGGCAAGCGCGTCGGTCTGATCGACAACACGAAGTTCAACTCAGACCGGCTGCTGGAAAGAATCGGCGCGATCCTCAAGGCGGAGTACGGCGTCGCCGAGACGCGCATGTTCAGGAAGCACAATGCGTCGGTCCCCGCGCACGAGGAGATCATCGTGGAGCTGCGCAAGGGGTTCGACGCCATGGTCGCCGGGGTCGGAGACTGAGGGTCCTGCTCGTCGGGCAGTGTGCTCGACGGAATCGTGCTCGAGAAGAACGCGGTCCCCTCGGCTTCGATCGTGACGGACGTCTTCGAGAAGACCGCTCGCGCCATGGCCGAGCAGTGGGGCGTGCCCACGTACAAGTTCTTGATGATGGCGCACCCGATCGCTAACCTGACGGAGGCGGAGCTCGACCGGCGCGCGCGAGAGATCGTGCCCGAGATCGTCAAGCTGCTCCTCCAGGGCCAGGCATAGAGTCCGCGTTCCGGCCCCCGTGGTGGTGCCGGAACGCGCACGCGCAGACCATCTGGGGTCCGCTCTTCCGCCGCGACCGCATCCAGTCGCGGCGGGAGCGGATCGCCACCCGCGACGGTGACTTCGTCGATCTCGACTGGGCCGACGGGGCGCCTCCCGGTTCGCCGCTCGTTCTCGTCCTCCACGGCCTCGAGGGCTCGTCGCAGTCGCACTACGCCGTCGGGCTCATGCGCCAGGCCGCCGCCCGCGGCTGGCGGGCGATCACCCTCAATTTCCGCTCGTGCAGCGGGGAGCTGAACCGGCGGCTCCCGTTCTATCACTCCGGCCACACCGACGACCTCGACGAGGTGGTCGCGGTGCTTACCGGCCGCGAGCGCGGCCTGCGCCTCGGGATCGTCGGCGTGTCGCTCGGCGGCAACGTCCTGCTGAAATGGCTGGGCGAGCGTGGCTCCGGCGCGCCCGCGGAGGTCATCGGCGCCGTGGCGATCTCGGCCCCGTTCGATCTCGCGTCGTGCGCGCGCGTGCTCGACCGCGGGCCGCGCTGCTGGGTCTACACGGCGAACTTCCTGCGGACGATGCGGGCCAAGGTGATCGACAAGGCCGCCCGCGATCGAGAGCTGGCGAGTATGGTGGATCTGGCCCAGGTGCGCCGCACGCGGACGTTCGCCCGCTACGATCGTTTGGTCACGGCGCCGCTCAATGGGTTCGCAGACGAGCACGACTACTGGCGCCAGGCGTCTTGCGGACCCTACCTGCCGCGCATCCGCCGGCCGACCCTGCTCGTCAACGCCCTCGACGATCCGATCGTTCCGCCCGACGCGCTGCCGCGTTTCGCCGACCTGCCCCCGGGAGTTCGCGCCGAGTTCCCGGCCCGCGGCGGCCATGTCGGGTTCATCGAAGGCGGCTGGCCCTGGCGTGTCCGGTCGTGGGCCGAGCGCCGCGCGATGGAGTTCCTGGCGCCGCTCGCCCGAGAGGAGCCGCCGACGCGCCGGGTCTGCTAGCATGCGGGCTCGATGAGGCGCTCCTGGCCGCCGCGCATCGCGATCGTCGTCATCGCGGCCGCCCTCGCTGCCTGCGCCGCGAGCGGCGGCCGGGCCGCCGACGCCGATCTCCTTCACGTGACGCTGCTGCAGATCAACGACCACTACGTCCTCGAGCCCGTGGACGGCGGCCGGCGGGGCGGGATGGCGCGGCTGGCCACGCTGGTCCGCGACCTCAAGCGTGAGAACCCGAACACGATCTTCGCGCTGGCCGGCGACACGCTTTCGCCTTCCGTCGAGTCGGCGCTCATGCGGGGCGCGCAGATGGTCGCGGCCCTCAACGCGGCCGGCCTGGACTTCGCCACGTTCGGCAATCACGAGTTCGACTTCGGCCCCGAGGTCCTCCTCGAGCGCATGAAGGAGTCGAAGTTCCGCTGGCTGTCGGCCAACGTCATCGACCGTCGCTCGGGTCAGGCATTCGGTGGCGCATCGACCGACGTGCTCCTGACGCTCGGCGGCGCCAGAGTGGGCCTTTTCGGCCTGACCACCACGCAGACGGCGCAAACCTCGCGGTCCGGCCCCGACGTGGCGTTCGGTCAGCCGGTCACCGTGGCGAAGGACGTCGCCGCGCGCCTCAGAGCCCAGGGCGCGAACATCGTCGTGGCGGTGACGCACGTGACGATGGCCGAGGACAAGGCGATCGCCGCGGCGGCGGACGTGGACGTAATCCTGGGCGGACACGAGCACGAGCCGCTCGTCGCCGAGGAAGGCAAGACGCTCATCACCAAGGCCGGATCGGATGCGCGCTACCTGGTCCAGGTCGACGTGTGGCTCACGCGCGACGGCCGCCTGGTGGAGCGGTCGTGGCGCTTCCGCGAGGTAAGTCGGCGCATCGAGCCCGACGCCGCGGTCGAGGCGATCGTCCGCGACTACGCGCGGCGGCTCGACCGCGAGCTGGATATGGTCGTCGGCAAGAGCACGGTCCCGCTGGAGGCACGCTCCAGCAAGCTCCGAACCGAGGAGACGAACCTGGGCGATTTTGTTACCGATGCGCTGCGCGAGCGCCTGGGCACCGATGTGGCCACCATCAACGGCGGCGCCATCCGCACCAATCGCACGGTGCCGCCGGGGCCCCTGACCCGGCGCGACGTCCTGAACCTCCTGCCGTTCACCGATGTGGTCGTGAAGCTGGAGATGCGGGGAGCGGACCTCAGGGCTGCCCTCGAGCACGGGCTCGCCCAGACCGACCGCGTGGGGGGCGGCTTCCTCCAGCTATCAGGCGTGCGGGTCGTGTGGGATCCCAGGCTCCCGCCGGGGCGCCGCATCGTCGACGTCACCGTGGGCGGCAAGCCGCTTGCTGACGAGGCGGCCTACTCTGTCGCGGTGCCCGGCTACCTGCTTCGCGGCGGTGACGGTTACACCATCTTCGGGCGAGCGAAGACGATCATCGACCCGGAGAGCGGGCCTCAGATCGCCCAGGTCGTTATCGACGCGATCGCGCTGCGCCGCGAGATCGCTCCTGCAACCGACGGCCGTATCAGCCAAACGGCCCGCTAGCCGCGGCTTCTGCGATGACCAGGACCCACCGGACCAAGGTCCCAGTTTCGGGCGGTCAGTAACGGGCGTAGTAGTCCTGGCCAGGAAAGGGCCTCAACAACGGAGGGAGGAAAACAGTGAAGACACGTGTGCTCTTGGCGCTCACCAGCATCGTCATTGCCGCGGGCGCGGCGGATTCGGCGGCCCAGACGGCCGGGTCCATGGTCACTGTCTCGAGCGCGGAGATGCGCCAGGTCGCAGCTGGCTGGAGCGCGAAGAAGCAGATCCTCGGCAAGGACGTCTACAACGAAGCCGGCGACAAGATCGGTGAAATCAATGACCTGATCGTGACGCCGAGCCGTTCCCTTTCGTACGCGATCGTCGGCGTGGGCGGGTTCCTCGGCGTCGGCGAGCGTGACGTCGCCGTGCCGGTATCCAAGTTCAAGCAACAGATGGGCAAGATCGTCCTGCCCGGCGCGACTAAGGACAAGCTGATGGCTGCCCCGAAGTTCGAGTACGCCAAATAGAGCTTCGTGACCAGGTCGCGGGATATCCACTTATCCCCAGAAGTCCACAAAGTGAAATTCGCCCGGATTGATGCGCCCTCGCACCCGGGCACGCTTGTGAATCATGTAAAACTGCGCGCGCGAGCACGCGTAATCGCGATGCGCGTGGTTCCACGCAGCGGTGAGCTCGCGTGTCGCACGAATTCCGCATTTCTTGCGGCGATGCGCGCGATTGATCCCGACGTGGCGATGACCGTAGCGTGTCGCCATGCTGACCGCGCCGCGTGTTCTGGTCGTCGACGATGAGCGATACGTCAGGGGATTTCTAGCGGAGTTGTTCACGGTCTGGGGCTACGAGACCGACGTCGCTGCGAGCGGCGCCGAGGGCTTGGCCCTGTTCAAAGAGAAGAGCTACGACCTCGTGCTCACCGACTATCTGATGGCCGGCTGCTCGGGGCTCGAGCTCGTCGAGAACGTCCGCACCCGCGACGCCGACGTGGGCGTGATCATGCTGACGGCGTCGGGCGCCGAGATGGACACCCACGTCCGACGGCTCGGGTTCACGCTACTCCGCAAGCCCCTGCAGATCGACCGGCTCGAG
>JBKPCO010000097.1:0-7109 GCA_046727415.1 Candidatus Methylomirabilota bacterium | reverse complement strand
CGGTTACGGCGCTTTCCCTGTGAGCTCGATGATCTTCCCCGCCCTCAGGACCGAGGCCTTGAACGGCTGCCCCGTCGACATCGCACCGATCTTCTCGCGGATCTTGGGAATATCCGCCTCGCTCCTGATCGGGATGCCGGCCATCGACAGGACGATGTCGCCGCGAACCACGATCTCCTGTCCGCCGATGCTCGCGGTGCGATCACCGCCCGCGAGTCCCATGTCCCAGGCCGGCGACCCTTTCGGGACCACGCTCAACAGCAGGCCGCTGCCCCCGGGGATGTTGAAGACCTCGGCCAGGTCGCCGGTCAGGACTTTGCCTTCGAGGCCGATCCAGGCCCACTCGCGTTCCATCAGGAAGTAGCGCGCGCTCTTCATCGTCACGACGAAGCCGAGACCCTCGCTGCCTCCGCTCTTGGAGATGTTGTGGCTGACGACCCCGACGACCTCACCGGCCGTGTTGAACATCGGGCCGCCCGAGTTCCCGGTGTTGATCGTGGCCGTCGTCTGGAAGAACTCGGCGAGCGGCATCGCGCGGTAGGCCGTGTTGGGCAGCCACTTGGCGCTGATCCAGCCCGCGCTGAACGAGTGCGAGAGGCCGTAGGGGGCGCCGATGATCAGCACCTGCTGCCCCACGTGGACCTTGTCGGAGTCGCCGATTCTCGCGGGCTGCGCGTTTTTCGGGATGCGAGTGAGCTGGATCAGGCTCAGGTCGGCCGCGGGCTCCGAGGCAATCATCCGTGCCGGGACCGTCTCGCCGCCGAGCATCTCGACGACGATCTCGTCCATCGCATGAACGACGTGCGCGGCCGTCATGACCTTGCCATCCGCCGAGATCAGAACACCGGAGCCGATCTCCGAGAAGGTGATGAGGCCTCGCGTGCTGTCGACGGCCCGGCCCTTGGCCCGGATCACGACTACCGAGGGGCTGACCTTCCGGAAGAGCTCCTCCGCATCCTGGGCCTCGGCGCCGCCGGGGAACCAGCCGAGGACGACTCCGACGATGACGGCGAGCCACAGGAGTCGCATGTGCTCTCGATTGTGCCCGTACATGCAGCTCAGGCCACGTCGCGCTGGCGCGCGGCGTTGTAGTTGGCGTCGTACCACCAATCCAGGTACTCCGCGTACGTGATCGGCGGGTAGCGCGGCGGGTTGCCGGGCCCCTGGCAGGTCGAGAGACACGCGATCTCGGTGTCGAGGTGCGGGCCCATGAAGTAGGGGATCGCGTAGCGTGGGCGGCCCACCGGCGGCAGCGCCCGGTGCGGCGTGGACTTGAACCGGTGGTTCGTCCAGCGCTGCATCATGTCGCCCGAGTTCACCGCGAACGAGCCCGGCACGTACGGCACGTCGACCCACGTGCCGTCGGGCATGCGCACCTGGAGGCCGGGCACCTCGGACTGGGCGAGGAAGGTCATGAAGTTGGCGTCCGTGTGCGGCGCGATGCCGAACTGGTTGGCTTCCGCCACGACTGGCGGATAGTGGGTGAGCCGGAAGCTGAACTGGCTCTCGGCGAAGGCCTTGTCGAACGTATCAGGTGGAAGGTCGAGCGCCGTCGCACAGAGCGGCATGAGCTTGCGGCCGAGCGCGTCGACCGCGTCGGTGTAAGCCAGCGCCGTCTCGCGAAAGCCTGGCAGGTCGGCCGGCCACTGGTTCGGTCCTGCGAAGCGCCGGCGCGCGCGCACCAGCGGATCGTCGGGCCCACGCTCGCGCTTGACGAAGAACGCCTCGTTCAGGTCGGGCTTGTCGTTGGCGTTCACGTCCGAGGTCCACACTGCGTAGCGCCCGAGCATCATGTAGCCGTTGTTGTGCTCGTTCATGCGCAGGGCGAGCTTGGCGTCCATGGGCTGGGCGTGAAAGCGCCTGGCCTGGGCGAAGGTGTCGTCGATGAGCGTCTGAGAAATCCCGTGGTTCACGACGACGAAGAAGCCGACGTCCGAGAGGGCGCGCCCGATCTGGGCCGCCGCTACGGCGTCGGCGCCAGGCCGTCCGGCCAGATACGGGCCGAGATCGATCACCGGGATCATTGACGATGAGATAGCACCGTCCGTGGGCTTTGACAACGACGGCGTCGGGAGTTAGGGTGCCGGCGTCCACGGAGGTGAGCCATGGCCCACGGTAAGTTCAAGGTCCTCGATAGCGACATCCACATCATCGAGCCCCCCGACCTGTGGCCGCGGTACATCGATCCGGCCTTTCGCGACCGGGCGCCCGTCGGTCTCACGGAGGACGAGGGCGACTTGCGGCTCGCCCACGCCGGCAAGCCGTGGGGACGGGTGACCGGCGTCGACGCGGATCGGAACCGCCGGCGACAGGGACGTAATTACGCCCTCAACCAGCAGCGCTGGAAGCCGTACGCGGAACGGGGATGGACGTCGAAGGTGCAGCTCGAGGCGATGGACATCGAGGGCATCGACGTCGCGGTGGTCTATCCCTCGCGCGGGCTCTTCGCCTTGACCGTCCCGGACATGGACCCTCGGCTCGGCGCGGCCATGGCGCGCGCGTACAACGACTGGCTCTACGAGTTCTGCCAGGAGAACCCGGAGCGTCTGATCGGTGCGGGCATGATCTCGCCCTTCGACGTGAACGACGCGGTGGCCGAGACGCGCCGGTGTGTGCGCGAGCTCGGCTTCCGGGGCCTCTTCCTCAGGCCGAACGAAGTGAACGGGCGCAACTGGCACGACCCGTACTACGAGCCGCTCTGGGGCGCGCTCGAGGAGCTGGAAGTGCCACTCGGGTTCCACGAGGGCTCTGGCTCGCAACTCCGGCAGGTCGGCGAGCAGTTCGGCGCCAATACGATGCTGAAGCACATCTACTCGCATCCGGTCGAGATGATGCTGACCACCGGCGCCTTCTGCGCGGGCGGCATCCTCGAGCGCCATCCCGGGCTTCGCGTCGCTTTCCTCGAGGGCAACTGCAGCTGGGTGCCGTTTCTGCTCTGGCGCATGGATGAGCACTGGGAGTGGCTCGGCGACGTGTACGCTAAGGAGCTCACGATGGCGCCCAGCGAGTACTTCAAGCGACAGTGCTTCGTGTCGGTCGAGTGCGACGAGGAGCCGGTGAAGCACGTCATCGACGCGATCGGCGACGATCGCATCGTCTTCTCGACCGACTTCCCGCACGGCGACTCGAAGTTCCCGTGCGCGGTGGAGTCGTTCCTGAAGCTGCCGATCTCTGAAGAGAGCAAGCGCAAGATCCTCTGGGACAACTGCGCCGCCTACTACGGACTTCGATCCTGACCGCGAGGAGGGTGCGATGACCGAGCACAAGCTCATCTCGGCCGATTCCCACATCATCGAGCCGCCCGATCTCTACACCCACCGGATCGAGCCGCGGTACCGCGACCGCGCGCCGCGGATGGAGCGGGTGGAGACGCCGGCCGGCCGCAAGTACGACGCGTGGTTCATCGACGGCCGGCAGGCCGGCACGCTGGGCGCGGTCATGCAGGCGGGCCAGCGGTTCGAGGATCCGTCTAACATCGACTTCCTGGGTATCTGGGAAGACGTGCGCCTCGGCGCTTACGATCCGCAGGCGATGGTCAAAGAGAACGAGATGGACGGCGTCTGGGGCGCGTGCCTGCAGCCGAGCCAGGGCCTCTTCTGGTACCGCATCCCGGACAGCGGGCTGCTCACCGCCATTTGTCGCGTCTACAACGACTGGATCGCCGAGTTCTGCAAGCCGTTCCCGGACCGTCTCAAGGGCATCGCCATGCTCAACGTGGACGACGTCGAGGAGGCGTGCCTGGAGCTGGAACGCTGCGCGAAGCTCGGCCTGGTCGGCGCGTTCATCCCCGTGTCGCCACTGGCCGACCGGCCCTATCGCCACCCGATCTACGATCGCCTCTGGTGGACGGCTCAGGACGTCGGGATGCCTCTGCTCCTGCACATCGGCACGCCGCGCGGCGGCATCCCCGGCTGCGAGTTCACGATGGACCTCGGCGAGCTCACCGGCGCCGGCCGGTCCACCACGGACTACTGGGTGCGCTACTCGCTGTCGGCGATGATCTTCGCCGGCGTCTTCGATCGGGCCCCGAAGCTCAGGATCGGCTCGGTCGAGCACGAGGCGGCGTGGATTCCCCACTGGCTCAAGCAGATGGACTTCACGTACCGGGAGCGGCCGGTGTTCACCCGCGGTTGGAAATCGCGCGAGGGACTCCTGCCGAGCGACTACTGGCGCCGCAACATGTTCGTGGAGTTCATGGAAGACGACCTCGGCATCCAGCTCCGCGACGCCATCGGCGTCGACAACATGCTCTGGGGCAGCGACTTCCCCCACGCCGAATCGACCTGGCCGAAGTCGCGTGATTTCCTGCAGCGCATCTTCGCCGGCGTCCCCGAGAACGATCTGCGCAAGATCACCTCGGAGAACGCCGCGCGCATGTTCGGCTTCAGGCTGAACTAGGCCGCGTTCGAGCGCCCGCGGCATGCTCGAAGGCTTCGTTCCGGTCGCCGCAGCCTCCGAGCTGCCGCCGGGCGCGATGAAGCGCGTCGTGGTCGGCGGCGAGCGCACGCTCGTCGTGAACGTCGGCGGCGACTTCTACGCCCTCCGTGACGTCTGCGGTCACGCCGGCGCCCCGCTCTCGACCGGCGACCTCACTGGCTACGTGATCGAGTGCCCGCTGCACTACGCTTGCTTCGACGTCCGCAGCGGCAAGCTCCTCAGCGGGCCCGTTTCTGGGGACGTCGCCACGTATCAGGTGCAGGTCGAAGGCGACACGGTGTACGTGAAGCGGTAGATCAGTTGACAGACCGCGGCGCCGGGTGAACGCTAGTTCACACGATGCCCAAGCTCTTCACCACGCTTCCTGCGCTCCTCGTCCTCGTCGCGGCCACCGGTCTCGGTGCCGACGTCGGCAGTGACGCGCTCGACCGTGGGCTTCAGGCGGTCAGGAGCATGGCCGGCTGCTATCTCGTGGACTACAGCTACGTCGAGGTCGAGAGCCTCAAGCCCGGGTACACGAAGGACGCGCGCGTCTACGACGTGAACCGGGACAAGTCGGCCAAGGAGTGGATCACCGCCGAGATGCTCTCGCCGCGCCGCGTGCGCCTGCAGCGCATCCTGTTCCTCACCGATCTTCGCGGCGCGATCCGCGAGGGCAGCGTGATCAAGCATCAATCCGAGGACTGGGAGTACGACGCGCCATTCCTTTACGACTTCGTCGCGCCGCGCACCTGGCAGGTGCGCGATTTGAAGGCTACACCGGGACTCTGGACCCGCCGGGTCACGAACCTCGACGACGGCCCGCGCTACCAGTGCGCGGCGGCCTGGAAGGCCGATACGGCGTATCCGGAGTGGACGTGCTCGAGCTACGCGCCGATTCCCGGCCGTGAGACCCGCGACATGAAGCGCGCGGACTACGACACCCTCGACCGGACCACGCGCATCATCGTGTACGGCCAGAGCTGGCTCGAGCGCCAGGACAACGTGAAGACCATCCACCGCGACGGCACGCGAACACCCCTGGCGCGCGAGGTCGGCAAGAACTGGTCGGCCAGACTGTCGAACGGTGAGTGCGAGGCGGCGCGGGCCTTCGCTGCCCCGCGCCAGGCGTTCTGGAGTCTCGTGCGAGAGGTCTGGGACGAAGTACTCGCCGGTACCGCGCCGTTCGTGGAGACGGCGCCGCCCGGTCAGCCGCCGCGCTTCGTGAAGATGTACGAGGTCGAAGAGGACTACGTCGGCCGCGATCTTTCCGATCCTTCGGTCAGGCGCACTGCGCGCGATCGCATCCTGAAGGTGATCGAGGCGTATCGCGCTCCGTAGCGGCGCCGCGGCGTCTCGAGCCACATCCCGCCCAGATAGTAGACGGTCTCGACCAGCGGCAAGGCCCACCAGTCGTCGTGCGGAAACCGCACGAGCATGAACCCGCCCCAGATCGTGAGCAGGGTGCCCACGTACTGCGGGTGCGCGAGCAGCGAGAACGGAAATGTCCGGCACCGGGGCACCGCGTAGCCGAGCTGATCGCCGAAGAAGACGCCGGTGCGCCCGAGCCGATAGAACGTCGAGACGACGAGAACCTGTCCGGCGGCGGCGAGTGCCCAGGAGAGCGCCGTCACGAAGGGGCCGTGGGGCGCCGGAAACGGAAAGCGGCCGCCGTGGACGTAGCACCAGGCGATGAACAGACCGAACTGGAGTCCCTTGAACGCGAAGAACAGCCGCTCGACGACGGTGACTGCGCTGCTGGTCCGCTTCGGGTCGAACCGCGCGTAGAGCGCGAGGAACAGATCGGGTCTGCGGGCGATGACGACGTAGCACGCCCGCTCGGCTGCCAGCACCACCGCCGCGATCGCCAGGGCGACGAGGCTCATGCGGCGCCCGCGGGCGTCGTCACGCTCGGGCCGACGGCCGCGAGGGCTGACGACACGAGCTCGAGACGCCCGTCGAAGTGCTCGAGCAACGCCGTGCAGCTCCCGACCCAGTCGCCGGTGTTGCAGTAGAGAATCGACCCGACCGTGCGCAAGGCCGGTTGATGGATGTGGCCGCACACCACGCCGGCCACGCGTCGCCTGGCCGCCTCGTGAACGACGGCCGTCTCGAACGCGGCCACGAAGCGCGAGGCCGACTGCAGCATGGCCGTCAGCGACGCCGAGAGGTTGCAGTAGCCGTACCCCAGCATGCGCCGGCCGCGGTTGATCCAGCGGTTCATTCTCACCATCAGGCTGTAGCCGACGTCGGCGAGCCGGGCCAGCATCCGGTACGCACCCATGCCGTCGAACTCGTCGCCGTGCAGGACGAGAAGAAGACGGCCGTCGGCCGTGCGATGAACCGCCTCGCGCGTGATCATGATGTTGCCGAGCTGCAAGTCGCAGAAGCGGCGCAGGTACTCGTCGTGGTTGCCGGGGATGATCGTGACGATCGTGCCGGCCCGCGCCTTCGACAAGACCTTGCGCACGACGTCGGTCTGGATTTGCGGCCAGTAGGGGGTGCGGCCGAGCTGCCAGAAGTCCACGATGTCGCCGACCAGGTAGAGGTATTCGCAGTCGTGGCGGTCGAGGAACGCGAGCAGCGCGTCGGCGGCGCACTCGCGCGTGCCCAGGTGCACGTCGCTGATCCAGACCGTCCGGCACCGTACGTCGCCCATTCGCGCACAGTCTGGCCGCGCGTGGGCGTCCGGA
>JBKPCO010000096.1:0-7105 GCA_046727415.1 Candidatus Methylomirabilota bacterium | reverse complement strand
ATCGTCGTCACCGGCGTGCCCGTGCGCGAAGAGTTCGCCCGGCCCGCCGATGGCGCGGCGGCGCGCGCCGCCCTTGGGCTCTCGCCCGAGATGCCGGTGATCCTGGCGATGGCCGGCTCGCACGGCGCGCTCGGTCGCCTGCACGACGTGGCGCGCGTGCTCGGCGGCCTGCACCGTCCTCTCCAGGGGCTGCTCGTCGCCGGTCGCGACGAAAGCCTCCGCGCGGCGCTCGCGCGGCTCACCGACGCCACTTCCATCCGCACGCTCGGGTACGTCGAGGACGTCCGTCACCTCATGGCCGCGGCCGATCTGCTGGTGACCAAGGCCGGGGGCATGACGCTCGCCGAGGCGATGGCCGCTGAGACGCCGCTGCTCCTTTACGGGTCGCTGCCCGGACAGGAGCGCCGTAACGAGCGTTTCGCCGCGCGGACCGGCATCGCGCTGGTCGCGCGCAAGCGCGCGGAGCTGACGTCGCTCCTCGACCATGCCCTCAGCGTGCCCGATCTGCTCGAGCACCTGCGCGCGCGCATGCGTCTTCTCCGGCGTCCGGACGCGACGCGGCGCATCGTCGAGGCCGTGCTCGAGGGCGGCGTGCCGGCGCGATGATCCTGGGGCCGCTGGCCGCCGGCGCCGCGGCGGCCTGGGCCGCCTACACCTGGGGCGCTCACCTCGTGGCGCCGGGGTGCGTCCGGCGAGGACCGGCAATGGGCCGCCGCATCGCGCTCACCTTCGACGACGGCCCTGATCCGGTCTGGACGTCCCAAATCCTCGATGTGCTCGGCGCCCGCTCTGTGCGCGCCACGTTCTTCCTGGTCGGCGAGCGCGCGGAGCGGGCGATCGAGACCGTGCGCCGCATCGCGGCGGCGAGTCACGAGATCGCCAGCCACGGCTGGTCGCACCGGAGCCTCTGGCTCTGCGGGCCGCGACGGACCGACATCGAGATCGGACGCGCCCATCGCCTGCTCTCCGAGGCGGCGGGCCGGCCGCTCCGTCACTTCCGTCCGCCCTGGGGCATGGTGAACGCCGCGATGTTCGGCGCGCTGCGCCGCCACGGCGAGCGCTGCGTGCTCTGGTCGATCCAGCCCGAGGGGTTGCGCACGACAGCGGCGACGCAGCAGGCGGACGACGTCCTGCGCCGCGCCCACCCCGGCGCGATCGTGGACCTGCACGACGCCGAAGGTCTCGACGGCGCCCCCGAGCGCCTTCTCGCCGCCCTCCCCCCGATGATCGACGGCCTCCACGCAGCCGGCTACGATCTCGTCACCGTCACCGAGCTCCTCGACGAATCGTGAGCGCGCGCGACGCGCGGGAGTCAGGGCGGCGCAGACACGTGCAATAGGGCCGCGGCGAATCGTGCAGCGAAGTCGGGTCGGCCGGTCGATCGGGTGCGGTGGGGGTCGAAGGGACCCCGTTCCCTCCGAGCGGCGACGGACATTAGGCGCCCGGGTGGAGCCCAGCCGCAAAGGGGCGCGAACGCGTGCCGCGTGGTCGTCTCGACCGCGGCCGCGCCCGATCGACCGGCCGATCCGGCGCGACCGAGCTACGACGATCGCCGGTTAGCGAGGAAGCGGAAGAACTCGCGGCCCTCGGCAAGACGCCGACGGCAGACGGAAGCGTCCCGAGCCATTTCCTTGAGAAATCCAAAGATCTTCCGCGGCCGGAAGTAGAAGCGCCGGTAAAAGCTCTCGACTGAGGCAAAGATCTCGTTTCGCGACAGGTGCGGGTAGCCGAGCACGCTGGCCTGAACGCCTGCGTCGTCCACGAGCTCGCTCTGCTGGAGCCAGCCCCGCTCGAGCGCCTCCTGGTAGAGCGCCGTGCCGGGGTACGGCGCGGCCAGCGATACCTGCAGGGAGTCGGGATCGATCTGCCGGGCGAAGCGGATCGTTTCCTCGATCGTCTCGTGCGTCTCGCCCGGCAGCCCCATGATGAAGGTACCGTGGATCTTGATCCCGAGGGCCTTGGCGTTCTTCGTGAACTCGCGGGCGAGGTCGATCCGGACGCCCTTCTTCACCTGGTTGAGGATCGCCTGGCTGCCGGACTCGTAGCCGACCAGCAGGAGCCGGAGCCCGTTGTCGCGCAGCACCTCGAGCGTCGAGCGCGGCACGTTCGCCTTGGCGTTACACGACCAGGTGACGCCGAGCCGGCCGAGCCCTCGTGCGATGGCCTCGGCGCGTGGCAGGTCGTCCGTGAAGGTATCGTCGTCGAAGAAGTACTCCTTCACCTTCGGGAAATGGCCGCGCGCCCGCGCAATCTCGGCGACGACGTGCTCGACCGACCGCGTGCGATAGCGATGGCCGCCCACCGTTTGCGGCCAGAGGCAGAATGTGCAGCGCGACCGGCATCCCCGCCCCGTGTAGAGCGACACGTACGGGTGCAGGAGGTAGCCGATGAAGTACTGCTCGATCACCAGATCGCGCTGATAGACGTCCACGACGAACGGCAAGGCGTCCATGTTCTCGAGCGTCGGCCGCTCCGGCGTGCGCTCGAAGTGGCCGTTGGTACGATAGCTGAGCCCGGCCACTTTCGAGAGCGGCCATCCCTGCGCGATCTCCTGGATCGTGAAGTCGAACTCGCTGCCGGCGACGAACTCGATGGCCGGCGAGGCGGCGAGGGCACGCTCGCGCTGCACGGCGACGTGCGCCCCCACGAAGCCGATCCTGAGGCGCGGGTTCTCGCGCTTGAGCTCCTCGGCGACACGAACGTCGTGCGCGAACGACGCCGCGCTCGTGTGGAGCACGGCGAGGTCGTAGTCCCGCCCGATCGGCACTACGTCCTCGAGCGTGAGCCCGGCCGGCGGCGCGTCGACGAGACGGCTGCCCGGCACGAGCGCCGCCGGCTGGGCGAGCCACGTCGGGTACCAGAACGACCGGATCTCGCGGCGAGCCTGATAGCGCGCGCCGGCGCCGCCGTCGAACCCCTGAAACGAAGGAGGATGCAGGAAGAGCGTGCGCAGGTAGTCGGTCATGCGCCCGCTATCTTATCTCATTCATCCACAGAGACCGTCCGCCGCTGACGCCGAGAAGACGCGCGGCCGGCAGTCCGGCGACCACGCTCCGCGCCGGGCTCCGCACGCTAACGACCCACACGCGCCGGCCGCTCGCCCAGGCGTCGCGAAGCCGCGCCTCGTCCCAGAAGAGATCGCGTGCTTCCGGGCGCTCGGCGCCGAAGCCCAGAACGCTCCGCCGGCCGTCGACGATCACCGGCCGGCGCCCGGCATACCACTCGAAGGCACCGGAGTTCTCGATGGGGCCCTCGTGCGCCACCACGTCGTCGGGGCCGGCGAGCCGCGCCACGTTCCGCGCCAGCTCACGCACGGCGCGATGGGTGGCGACGAGCCCGAGCCCGACTGCGACCGATGGCAGCGACGCGATCATCGTCACGGTGACGATCGTGACGACCAGGGTCCGCCGGCGCTCGGCCGACGCCGCGGCGCGGATCGCGAGCACGATCGCCAGCGCCCCCGCCCCGAACACGATTGCGGTCACGCGAAAGAGCGGCCGGAAGTCGGCGAACGGCGGAATCGGCGCGGGCAGCCCCGCGGCGATGCTCTTCTTCGCCGCGGCGTCCACCGTGTCGATGATGGCCGCGTAAAGACGGGGACCGGCGCCGGTCCAGGCCAGGGCCATGCTGAGGCCGATCACGGCGAAGAGACCCGCGTGCACGAGCGCTAGACGCCGGCCGCCGTCGATCTCCCAGGCGCGCGCGGCGAGGAGCGCGAGAGCGAACGAGGCGGGCAGCCCATAGTGCGCCAGGCGAAAGGGCGACAGCGCCGTCACCACCAGCACGCCCAGCGCCCACAAAGCCAGCGCCGTCCACGCCACTTCATCCGGATCTCGCCACGCGCGCCGGCGCGCGAGCGACCAGATGGCGACGCCGGCGGCGACGATCCAGGGACCGGTCCAGCCCACCGCGACGGCCAGGAACTGCAGCGCGGTCAGTGGCACGTCCTCGTCCGCGAAGTGCCGCGCCCGCGCGACGTTCAGTACGTGGTTGTCGATGGCGGTGTACCAGCCGAAGCCCGGCGTGCTCACCTCGGCGGCGATCCACCAGCCGAATCCGATCACGAGGCACGCCACGACCCCGGGCCACGGGAGCCAGGCGCCGAGCGGGCGGGCGCGGCCGGCCAGCGCCAGGGCCAGACCGATCGCCAGCGGCGGCAGCACCGCGCCCAGCGGATCCTTCGCGAGCGACGCGAACCCGAACACCGCGAGGCCGGCGGCGCAGCGCCAGCGTCGGCGCTGGCGGATCCCGGTGAGGCAGAGCGCGAATCCACCGGCGAGCGCGGCTACGAACAGGGCCTCGGGCCGCACGTAGCGGCCGTACGCGTAGAATCCGCTGCCGGTGAGGAGCGCGACGCCCGCAACGAGCCCGCCCCGCCAGCCGAGCAAGTGCGCGCCGAGCCACACGGTGGCTCCGACGGCGGCCGTCGCGGCGACGGCCGAGACGGCGCGCGCAGCCGCCTCGCTCGGACCCGCCACGGCCGATACGAGCGCGATCAGCACGTAGAGGAGCGGCGGCTTGTCCACGTAGCGGACGCCGTTGAGCGTGAGGGCGAACGGATCGCGCGACAGCGCCAGCTCACGCGCGATCTCGGCGTGCATCCCCTCCCCCGGGTCATCGAACGGGATCCGGCCGAGGCCGGCGAGGAGCAGCGGCGCCGCCACCAGGACCGCCAGGGCGGCCAGGCGCACCGGGGTCAGCCCGACGTCCTCACGTGCGCGAGACGAGCAGCACGCCGACGATGATCAGCGCGATCCCGCCCCAGCGGGCGGGGGTGATCACCTCGTCGATCAGGAGCCGTGCCAGGAGCGCCACCACCACGTAGTCGAGCGCGGTCATCGGCAGCACCTGACTCACGTCGGCGCGCGAGAGTAGCGTCAGGTACATGGCGAAGAACGTCGCCTGGAGCGTGACGCCGAGCACCAGCCACGGATTCGAGAGCGCCGCGGCGACCATGCCGCCGACCCGCGTCGCCGGCGCCTCGGTCAGATCTCCGACCGCCCGCATTCCCTTCGAGAGCATGACGTGACCGGTGCCGCCGATCACGACGGCGATGACGACCAAGATCAAGGTCTTCCCCAATTCGCGTGCCTCCCGGTAGTTGGTCTACGACGACTCGAGGACGCCGCCGCGCAGGCGATAGAGGGCGCTCGCGCCCGTCGCCGCCTCGGGCCGGTGGCTCACCACCACGACCGCGGCGCCCGCTCGCGCGCGTCCGCGCAAGGCACCGAGGATCACGGCGCCGTTGGCGTCGTCGAGGTTCCCGGTCGGCTCGTCGGCAAGCAGGAGCGGGGGATCGTTCAGCACCGCCCGGCAGAAGGCGACGCGTTGCTGCTCGCCGCCCGAGAGCTGCGCGGGGAAGTGGTCGACGCGGTCGGCCACGCCGACTTCCTCCAAGAGCTCCATCGCGCGCCGCTGCGCCGGCGTGCCCGAGCGGCCGACGTAGCGCGCCGCCAGGAGCACGTTCTCGAGCGCGGTGAGCGACGGCAGGAGCAGGAACGACTGGAACAGGAAGCCGACGTAGCGGCCGCGGACGCGGCTCTTGGCCGCGCGCCCGAGCGAGCTGACGCGCTCGTTTTCGAACCAGATCTCGCCGCCGTCGCCGTCCTCCAGGAGCCCCAGCACGTTCAGGAGCGTACTCTTGCCCGACCCGGAGGGCCCGGTGACAACGACCAGGTCGCCCCCCTTCACCGTGAGGTCGACGCCCGCCAGCACGCGGATCGGCGATCCCGACCGTGAGCGGTAGGACTTGACGAGACCCGCCGCCCGCAGCATCAGGCGCCCCGACGAATCGCCTCGGCCGGCGACACCGAGATGACGCGCGCCGTCGCGTACACCGCCGCGGCGGCGCCGAGCAGGATCGAAAAGCCGAGCGCGCCGCCCAGGAGGCGCGGCGAGAAGTGAAAGAGCTGCTGGGCCCGCGCGACGGTCGCGTCGATGCCCCAGCCGAGCGCGAGTGCCAGGCCGATGCCGGCGAGGCCGCCTACCAGTGTCACCGCAAGCGACTCGGCGAGCACCTCGCGCCCGAGCTGCAGGTCGGTGGCGCCGAGCGCGCGCTTGACGCCGAAGTCGCGGATGCGCTCGAAGACGGCGGCGGCCATGGTGTTCGCGAGCGACAGGCCGCCGATGACGAAGGCAAGCACGCCGATACCGGCCAAGAGCGCCGAGAAGAACGCGGTGGACGACCGCAGCAGGCGGCTCAGCTCGCTCGGCAGCTGGACGTTCACGTTGGGCACGCGCTCCCGGATCCGGAGCGCCACCTGGTCCGGGTCCTCGCCGTTCTGCCATCCGACCGCGGCGCCCGTGTTCAGATCGTCCGCGCTCAGCGGTATCGCACCCGAGGCGAGCACGGTTCGCAGGAGGCGGTCCTTGGCAACCCACTGCGCGCGCGCGTCGGCGATGGGCACGATCACGAACCGGTCGGGCGCCGTCAGCATCCGCTCGAGGATGCCGATCACCTCGAACGACTCGCCGTCCAGCGTGACGTGGCTGCCCACGCGCAGGTTCCGCGAGGTCGCGAACGAGGCGCCGATCACGGCGACGCGGCGGTCACCCTCGCGAAAGAACCGTCCGCTCCGCAGCGGTAGCGTGGGGTAGTGGCGATTGGGCGATGGCACCGAGAGATCGACCCCGAGGATCAGCTCCTGCGTGAGCGTCATGAACTGCGAGGTCGACGGGTCGAGCGGCAGCATGACCTGCCCCTGCACGCCCGAGACGCCGGGAACCTCGGCGATGGCGCGGATGGTCGCCGCCGGCAGGATACCGCCGGCGGTGAACCCGGTGCCCATGCCCATGCCGCGGCCGGCCACCGAGATCTGGCCGAGCACGAACCGGTCGCCGCCCTCGATGAAGCGAACGATTCGCTCGCTCATCGCGCCGAGGGCCACCAGGCCGGCGACGCCGATGGCGATGCCGAGGATGGTGAAGAGATAGCCGCGCAGGATTCGCAGGGACTTCACCACTCGAGCCGCGACTCGACGGGGCGCCCCGCGCGTCGGCGCGCCCAGACGTTCATGCGCGCGGCGAAGAAGAGCACGCGCAACGCCAGCCGCGTGCTCCAATCCATCTTCATGAACGCGCCGCCCGAGAGCACGCTGAGCACCGC
>JBKPCO010000095.1:0-11204 GCA_046727415.1 Candidatus Methylomirabilota bacterium | reverse complement strand
GGTGTCCTCCAAGCCTGTCTGCTCGAGCCAGAAGCCCATCTCCATCTCACGGTACATCTCGCGTGCCACGATGAGCTGCTCGCGAGCCTGTCCCCGCTTGGCAATTCGCCGGAAGAGGACGCCGAGGCCGAGGTGGCAGTGAGCGACGAGAGGGCGCATGCCCCGAGGCTCGGCGAGCGCCAGCGACTCACGGTAGTGAGCCTCGCCCTGCTCGGCGTCCAGCTTGTCTGGATGGGTCGCGATGTCGCCGAGCAGGTGTAGGGCATGAGCCGCGAATCCGGGGTGGCGCGGCGAAAAGTCGACCGCCCGAGCGGCCAGGCGGCGCGCTTCATCGACTCGGCCGAGCAGGAGAGAGGCCCGTCCCAGAGCCTGGTAAGACCAGGCGAGATGCGCCACGATGCCCGTCGTCGCGAACTGGTCGATGACCTGTTCACCGAGCTGAATCTGGTTGGCGGCCTCGGTCGCCTCGCCGAGTTGCGCGGAAGCCCACGCCGAGGCCGCGAGCGCGCTCGGCAGCTGGATGGCGACGTTCCCGCTCTTGAACACCGTGAAGCCGTGCTCGCTCAGCTTGCGCGCGGCCGCCCATTCGCCCCGGGCGAGATGCAGCATGCCCGAGGCGCGGTGCGCCAGGCCGACGGTCGTCGCGTGCTGCGTCTGCTCGGCGAGCCGGATCGCCTCGGCAGCGTGCTCCACGGCCTCGGCGAATCTGCCGAGCTGAATGAGGCCCAGGACGAGCCAGCAGCGATCGCGAACCGCCGGCGGCGCGCTGGCGCCGAAATTCTCGTAGAGCCACTCGGCCGGCAGGGCCGCGAGATTGTCCTTCGCCAGCTCGACCACGCGCTGGTAGTCACCGCGGAAGTAGTGCACCTGCTCGAGGTACGTCGTGCCGAGGATGCGCAGCCGCAGGTCGCCGAGCGTGCCGGCGATTTCCAGCGCGCGGTCGCCGCTGGCGAGCGCCTCGTCCAGCTCACCGAGCAAGGAGTGGAGGTTGGTCAGCGTCGCCGAGACCCGTCCGCGCTGGCGATCAGCGTTCAGCCGATCGGCGAGCGCCTCGGCTTCGCGCAGGCGCGCGAGCGCCTGGCGAACTTCGCCGATCTGGTTCAGGACGACCCGAAGGTCGAGGCGGATCTCGAGTCCCTGGGCCAGGGTTGACGGAGTCTCCGGCATCCGCGTAAGCACGTCGAGTGCCTGCTCGAGCCACCCCCGGGCGTCGGACAGCGCTGACCGCTCCGCCGCCTTGACCCCGGCCTGGCGCAGATAGTACGCCGCCTGCTCCCACAGCTCGCCACGGACAGCGTGCTGAGCGAGGCGTTCGACCTCGCCGGGCGAATGATCCTCGTGGAGTCGCTCGATCGCCTGAACGATCTGGCCGTGAAGGGCCCGCCGGCGCTCCCGGAGGAGCCCGCCGTACGTAACCTCGTGCACGTGCGCGTGCTTGAAGGAGTACTCGAGATCCGGATAGAGACCGGTCTCGTAGAGGAACTCGGCCGACTGCAGCGACTTCAGGCCGCGCCGCAGCGCGTCTTCGGAAAGATCGGCGATGGCTTCCAGGAGCGCGAACGGGACGTTGCGGCTGCCGACGACCGACGCCAGCTGCAGGAGCCGCTTGTCGTCGGGCGGCAGACGATCGATGCGCGCGGCCAGCATCGCCTGCTCGGTGGCCGAGACCTGGATCGTGTCGACCTGCCGGGTCAGCCGATAGGCTCCCGGCTTGCCGACGAGCGCTTTCGTCTCCACGAGCGTCCGGACGCTCTCCTCCAGGAAAGCCGGATTGCCGCGCCGGACGAGCATCTCCTTGAGCGGGACCAGCCCGGGATCGTCGCCGAGCAGCGCGTCGAGCAGCTTCTCGGCGCTCTCCGGCATCAGCCGGTCCAGTCGGACCTGACTGTAGAAGGTCTTGCTGCCCCAGGCGTGCTGGTATTCGGGCCGGTAGCTCACGATCAGCATGAGTCGAGCCGACGCGAGGCTGTCGACGAGCGTGTCGAGAACGGCCTGAGTCTCGCCGTCGATCCAGTGCAGGTCCTCGAAGACGACGACGAGCGACTGTTCGCGCGCCTCCCGCAGCAGGAGCTGCCTGACCGCGTCGAGCGTGCGCTGCCGGCGCTGCTCGGGGCTGAGCGCCGGCCACGCGCCGTCGGTCGCGGGCACGTCGAAGAGGGCCAGCAGCGCCGGCAGCGCGGGCTCGAGGGCCGGGTCGAGCGCGAGGACGCGCTCCGTCACCCTGGCGCGTATTTCCTGGCGCTCGGCGCGATCCGCGATCTTGAAGAAGCCCTTGAGGAGATCGATCACCGGCAGGTAGCTCATCGACCTGCCGTAGGAGAGCGCGTCACCCTCGAGGACTCGCCAGCCCTGGAGCTGGGACTGGATGAACTCGAACAGCAGGCGCGACTTGCCCACGCCCGGCTCGCCAACGATCGCCACCACCTGGCCGTGACGGGCCCGGGCTAGCCGCCGGGCGCTCTGAAGCTGCTCCAGCTCGATGTCGCGACCGACGAAGCGCGTGAGGCCGCGGCGCGCCGCGGCCTGCAGCCGGGTGCGCGCCGGCCCGGCGCCCGTCACTTCGTAGACGTCGATGGCCTTGACCACGCCGTTCACGGAAACCGGCCCGAGCGGCTTCACGGTCACATAGCCTTCCACCAGCTCCAGGGTGGCGCGCGTGAGGAGGATGCTGCCCGGCTTCGCGAGCTGCTCCATTCGCGACGCCAGGTGCGTCGTCTGGCCCACGGCGGTGTAGTCCATGTGCAGATCGTTGCCTATCGCGCGCACGACGACCTCGCCCGAGTCGAGCCCGGCCTGGATTTGCACCGCGACGCGGTGCTTATCGCGCGCCTGCTCGGCGTATTGTCGTACCAGCTCTTGCATCCGCAGCGCGGCGAAGCAGGCCCGCACGGCGTGATCTTCCTGGGCAATGGGCGCTCCGAAGAGCGCCATGATTCCATCGCCCATCACCTGGTTCACCGTGCCCTCGTAGTGCCGCACCGCTTCCATCATGCGTTCGAGCACGGGGTCGAGGATCTCGCGCGCCTCTTCCGGATCGCGATCCGCGAGCAGCTGCATGGAGGCCCTTACATCGGCGAAGAGCACCGTGACGTGCTTTCGCTCCGCCTCCAGCGGGTTGCGCGTGCCGGCGACGGGGACGGCAGCGGGTAGGGCTCGCCCCCGAAGAATCTCCTCGTAGAGCCTGGTCGTTTCCTTCTCGGGCTCCGCGTTGAGCTCGCGGCGCAGCGTGCTCTGGCAGATCTGATACTGGCGCAAGGCCGCGGTCCTGCGTCCGGTCTCCAGGTAGAGCTGCATCAGTGCCCGATGGGCGGGCTCCTGGAGCGGGTCCAGCGCCAACAGTCGCAGTGCGCTCTGGATCGCCGCTTCCGTCGATCCGGTCGTGCGCTGATGAGCGAGGAGTCGCGACAGGGCCCTGACCGCCGTCTCGTGCAGGCGCTCTCGCTGGCCGAGGAGCCAGTCCTCGAACGGTGGTTCCTGGACGGCGAGCCCGTCCAGGAGGTCGCCCCGATAGAGTGCGATCGCGTCAGCGAGCGCCGACGGAGTGCCCACGGCCACCAGCCGCTCGAACTCGACGACATCCACGGACACGGCGTCGGCCTCGAGCGACACCATGTTGCCATCGGCATTCAGCGGATTATCCTGGGCGCCCCGCAGACCCCTCCGCAGCGAGTAGAGCGTCTGACGCAGGCTCGTCCGCGCTGTCGTCTCGATCGTGCTGCCCCAGAGCAGACTCGCGAGCTTGTCTCGAGGATGTGCCTCGCCGGCCGGCATCGCCAGGTAGGCAAGGAGAGCCTGCGCCTTTCGCGTCGGAAAGGCGAGGGGAGCGCCGGGATCGAGGTGGGCTCGAAATCCGCCCAGGAGCGTCAGTGTGAGGCGCGCCATCGCCGTCTCGGCGGTCTCACCTTAGCACGCGTGTCCACCACGCCCGCGAGCCATGTCGGGCGCAGTCACACCGGCCAATCGCGGTGGCCGTAACAATCGGCCAATTCGGGCCAGAACGCGCCAGGCCAATTTTTTCACGCCGGCTTCGACGGATTGCTCACGACCCATCCGTAGGGTTGAAGACGAAGACACGATTCGAGCGCGAGGCAACAGGACAACGCGGGCATGGAGAACTGGATGGTCATGGGCGAGAAAGAGGCGCTGGGCCGGAGGTCGAAATGCTGACGATGGCCGGCATTCTGGTTGCCATCGTGCCTTTCGTGATCGTCCTCGGCCTTCTGGCGTGGACGAGTCGCCGGGAGCGACGGCGGCACGAGGTCCATACGCGACAGGTAGCCCTGATCGACAGGATCCACAAACGGCTCGGTGCCGTGGCCTCCCCGGTGGTGCGTCGCAGCCGCCGCGGCTGGCAGGTGAGCATCGCTATGCCGTTCGAGCGGCCGGCCATCAGCGAAGCATTGCTGCGAATCGTGCTGGACGCCTTCCCACCGCGCGATCGCGGCCAACGACCACTCGAAATCGTTCTGAACCGCCGGCCGGACACGCCGGCTAAAGGCGTGGCGGGTGCGCCCGGTGTCAGGCAGGAGTCATCGTCATGGACGTGAATGGCTACACGCTGGAGGTCATGGTTCGGGACCGGCTCGCCGAGTTGCGGGCGCGGGGAGAGCAGTCGAGTCTGATCAGCGCGGCGCGACGGCAGTCCGGCCGGCCGCCAGCGGCGCTTGCTCGCGCGCTCGGCCGCCTCGCACAGTTCCTGCACGGCGTCGCCGGATCTGCGCGGATGGCGGCCGAAGCGCGCGAGGCGGCCGATTCGGGAAGGAGGCCGAAGCATGGAGCTGTGCGTGGGTGATGCCGAACGGGATCTGATCGCGGCGCCGCCTGCGGGCGATCTCGATGACGCCGCGCGGCTCGTGGAGCGTTACGGCGAGCGCGTTTATCGACTGGCGTGGCGGATCACGGGATCCGCCGACGATGCCGAGGCGGCCACCCAGAACACGTTGCTGACGGCCGCCCGCACGATCCGGTCCGCTGCGAACGAGCCGGCGCTCGAATCCTGGATCTACCGCACCGTGGCCCGCGAGGCCGCTGCGAGGCGCCGGCGCCGGCAGCCGGGAGACGAGAGGGTCCTGGACGCCGTCATGGAAGCGCTTCCCGGAAATGGCCGGCACTTCGAGCCGACGGAGGACTGGTCGACACGGATCGACGAGCCGGCATTGCGGAGCGGGCTGCAGACGATCATCGGCGAGGCGATCGACGCACTGCCGGCCGACTACCGAACTGCCTTGATCCTGCATGATGTCGAAGGCGTATCGCGGCCCGACATCGCCGACGTTCTCGACCTCGAGGTGCCGGTCGTGAAGGCACGCGTGCACGTTGCACGGTTGTTCGTGCGACAGCGGCTGTCGGAGCACTTCGAGGCTGGACGCACCCAAAAACAACTCGACGAACAAGACACTCGATAGCGAGGGAGGAAAACGATGCCGAGCAACGTGAAGCCGATCCCGGACGGACATCACACGGTCGCGCCCTATCTGGCCATCAAGAGCGCGGTCGGCGCGCTGGAGTTCTACAAGAAGGCGTTCGGAGCGACCGAGACCTACAAGCTGATCGTTCCCGACGGACGACTAGGCCACGCGGAACTTCGGCTGGGCGATTCTCTGATCATGCTGTCCGACGAGTTTCCAGAGTTCGGCGGCAAGGCGCCGGAAGCGCTCGGCGGATCGCCGGTCAGCATCCACCTCTACGTGGAAGACGTGGACGCGTTCGTCAAGCGGGCGGTCGCCGCAGGCGCCCGCGTGCTCAAGCCCGTCGCGGACCAGTTCTACGGCGACCGCTCGGGCCAGCTCGAGGACCCGTACGGGCACCTCTGGTGGGTGGCGACGCACAAGGAAGACGTCGCCCCCGAGGAGATGCAGAAGCGTATGCGAGCGCTGTTTGCCCGGGCGACCTGATCGACTGCGGCGAGGGAGCGGTGGGCGGTAACCGGGGTCAGGGACTCTGAACCGATCCAAGCGCCGCCGAGCCTGCTCCGCCCGCGCACGACGGCAGAGCGGTCAGGAGCCGAGCGCGTCGCGCGGGCGGAAGCGGCTCTCGGGCGAGCCAATCACAGAAACCACCCGACGGGTTGATCGCCCACTCGGCGACCTCCGCGGTGACGCGCATTCCCTCGCCCAGCTTGCGGTCGGCGATGAATCCGAAGGTCGGGACGAGCGTTCGAGCGAGGCTCGCGGCGAGAGGGTTGTCGATATAGACGTAGGCCACGAGCGTCGGGTTGACCTCGTGTCCCTGCGGCTCGAGGTCGATGACTGTGATGGCGCTTCCGCTGATCGTGCCAAGAAAAGAACTGGTGTGCTCGCCGCGGGACAGCATGACGACTCGTCGTGGCTGACGCTGGAGCACCTGAGCGGACCCACGCGCGCCAGCGCCGTCGCTGGCCAGGTAGCGGTTGTCATCGAGAGCCCGAATCTCATAGCTCGCGAGCCCTCGGAAGCGCGCCGCAGCGGCGGTGACCTCCGGGGTGTCCAGGAACGCGACATAGACATCGAGCGGGACATGGGCGGCGCGGCCCTTCACCGTACGGCTCAGCGTGGGATCACTCCACACACGCTCGACGGCCGCCGATACATCGGCTGGATAGCTCTCTCGCGCGTTGAGAACCGGCGGCCAGGGAGGCACCGGCGCGCCGCTCGCGCCGGTCGCGAGCGCCAGCAGGAGACTCACCAAAACGGCCAACCGCATCGTCGGCTACCTCACGTCTTTGGATGCTTCTCCGTGCGATCGGGTTTCTTTGGTGGCCGGTGACGGATCGAATGTCGATCCGGGGCCGGCTCGTTCGACGAACAGGTGAGAGGAAAGGAGGAGAAGACTATGAGTAGTCCCAAGATCGTCTCGCCGGCGGAGTGGCTCGAAGCCCGCAAGGCCCTCTTGGTGAAGGAGAAAGAGCTCACGCGGCTTCGCGACGAGCTGGCCGCCGAACGGCGGGCGTTACCCTGGGTAAGGGTCGACAAGCAGTACGTCTTTGATGCGCCCGGCGGCAAGGTCACGCTGGGCGACCTGTTCGACGGCCGCAGCCAGCTCTTCGTCAAGCACTTCATGCTGGGGCCGGGCCAGGTCAGTCAGTGCGTCGGGTGCTCGCTCGAAGTCGACCAGGTCGAAGGCGCCCTCGTGCATCTCCAGAACCACGACGTGTCCTACGCCGTGGTAGCTCGCGCGCCAATCCGCGAGATCGAAGTGGTCCGCAAGCGGATGGGGTGGAATGTCAGGTGGGTTTCGTCATACCACTCCGAGTTCAACTACGACTTCCACGTCTCGTTTACCCCCGAGCAGATCGCGGCGGGCCGAGCGGTTTACAACTACCAGCATGTAGATCCCGGGCTCGAGGACCTCTCCGGCGACAGCGTGTTCTTCAAGGACGACGCGGGCCAGATCTTCCACACCTACTCGACGTATGGGCGCGGCGGCGAAGAATTCCTCGGCGTCTACCGCTATCTCGACGCGACACCGAAGGGGCGAGGCGAGGACGGACCCTACAGGAGCCTGGCCGACTGGGTGCGCCCGAAGAACTCGTACGGCGAGGGAGGCCTGGTCGAAGGCAACGGCCGCTATCATCAGCCGAGCTGTGGCTGCACCGTTCATCGGACAGTGCAAGCTGGATGACCAGGGAGCGTGTGAGCCCGACGGTACAATGACGGATATGCCCCCGCTCCTGGAAGCGCGCGCGCTCGTCAAGCGTCTTGGCGGGCGCCTGGTCGTCGACGGCGTCGATCTCGACTGTCACGCCGGGCAGGTGCTCGGTCTGCTCGGTCCCAACGGCGCCGGTAAGACGACCACCCTCAGGATGCTGTACGGCTTCCTCAGCGCCGACGGCGGCGCCATCCGTTTCGAAGGCGCCGACGTCTCGAAAGATCTCGAGCGATTCAAGCGGCAGCTCGGCGTGTGCACGCAAGACGACACGTTCGACGGCGACTTCACGGTGCGCCAGAATCTCGAGATGGCGGCCCGATACTTCCGGCCGCGGCCGCCCGAAGTGCGCCGGCGCGTCGATGAGCTTCTCGAGCGCTTCGCGCTCGTGCCGTACGCGGGCGACAAGCCCGAGGCCCTTTCGGGTGGCTTTCGCCGGCGGCTGATGATCGCGCGTGCGCTGGTCCACCGGCCGCGCCTCTTGTTCCTCGACGAGCCGACGACCGGCCTCGACCCGCAGGCCCGCGTCGCCGTATGGGACCTGGTCAACGGGCTGCGCGCCGAAGGGCTCGCCATCGTGCTGACGACTCACTACATGGACGAGGCCGAGCGGCTGAGTGACGCGCTTACGGTGCTCGCGCAGGGCAAGGTGGTCGCGCACGGTACCCCGAAGTCGGTCCTCGGCGACATGCTCGGTGACCACGTCGTCGTCCTGGAAGCCGACGACTGCACGATGCCTGCCGTGGCCGCCTGGCTGACCACGCGCAGCCTCGGCGAGCCCCTCACAGTTCTCGGCGCCTGGCACCTGCCGCTCAGCGGTGAGCAGCTGGCCGACTTTGCGCGCGAGTTCCCCGCGCTCCGCTACGAAGTGAGGCCGCCGAATCTCGACGACCTCTTCCTCAAGCTGGCTCTGCCATGCGCGCGCTGACAGCCGCGCTCGAGTGGCAGAGCCGTGCTGTGGTCGGCCGGCATCTGCGTGTCTATTTGAAAAACTGGCACACGTCGTTCCTGCCGCCGGTGCTGGAACCGATCACCCTGTTGCTGGCGTTTGGCCTGGGGCTCGGCGCCTACATGGCGTCAGGGATCGAATGGAAGGGGCGGCCCATCGAGTACATGAGCTTCGTCGCGCCTGGAATGCTCGCCTACGCGACGTTCATGACGTCGATCTTTCAGTCGCTCTTCGGCGCGTTCATCCGGATGCGTTACCAGCGCACGTGGGAAGGGCAGCTCACGACACAGATCGAGCTGCGGCACGTCGTGTGGGGCGAGATCCTGTGGGCCGGGTTGCTGACGACGAGCTACGTCGCGATCGTGGCGCTGGTCCTCTCGGGCTGTCAGGCGCTCGGCCTGATTCAGCTCGAGCTCGGGTACCTGCCTCTCGTCATCCCCATCGTGTTCGTCTCGGCCTGCGCGTTCGCCGCGCTCGGGCTGTGCTTCACGGCGCTCGTGCCGACCATCGACCACATGAATTTGCCGATCTTCCTCGTTATCCTGCCCGTGGGCTTCGTGTCGGCGACGTATTTCCCGCTCGGGCACCCGCTGTTGGCCGCGATCTCGACCGTGAATCCGCTCTATCACCTGGCCGAGGGGCTCCGCGGGCTACTCCTCGGCGACAGCTCCGGCTATCACCTCACCGCCCTCGCCGGGCTTCTCGCGGTGATGCTCGGGGTCCTGGTCCCCCTGGACATGCGCCTGCTGCGGAAGCGGGTCCTCGGCGATTGAGGCAGCCCCGAAGCTAGTTCCGGTCCCGAATTCCTGCCGGCGTCCGCAACGCCTCCGATGCGGAATCTTCACGGCATCGTAAGCGGCAGCGCCTTCATGCGACCTGGTGGGCGATGGACAGAGCTTCGAGACGGCGGCGACGACGGGGCGGCCGGGCCGCCCCGCACCTTCCGTCGTCAATTCGGAGCTACTGGCTGCCGAAGAGATCTTGCGGGATGCCCGCCGCGGCGAAGATGTAGTCGCGCGAGGCCTCGAGCTGCCGGCGCAGGCTGCGCAGATCGACGTCGAGCAGCTGGCCCTTCCACTTGCGCACCTTGCCCGCAACGATCACTGTCTCTACATTCGTGCGGTCCATTAGCGACACCACCGCGCCGGGCACGTTGTTGACCGGCGCCACATTGATCGACTGTGCGTCGAGGATGACGATGTCGGCCTCCTTGCCCGGAGTGAGCGTGCCAGTCTTGCTATCGAGTCCCAGGGCCTTGGCGCCATTGATCGTGGCGTAACGCAGCACATCGCGCGTCGTCAGCGGGGCCGGAACGCCGGCGGGTGGTGTTGGCCAATAGGGGAATGGCCCGGGGACGGTCACGGCGGATTGCGGGAGCTCCCAATTTCGCGGATCGGGCAGGTTCTGATTCCCGTTCGGGCTGTCCAGGATCATCTGGTTCACCACCACGCGCTGCAGGTTCATGGCCCCGCGCATCTGGGTGAAGAAGTCCGCCGTCATCGTGACTTCTACGTCGGTACTGAGGGAGGGCTCGAACGGGTGTTCCGGAGTACCCATGCTCTGCATCCTGACGATGGGTGGCATGCCGTGGCGCATGTTCATCTCGATCGGGACGGCGATCGAGACCTGCGCGCCGTTGTCGTGAACCGCCTTCCAGCCCATGTCGGACATCCCGGTCATGTGGATGAACAGATTGTCAGGGCCGATTGTGAGGGGCTGTCCGGTGATGGTGTTGTTGCCGGCCGTACCCGTGACGAGCGCGTCCAGGATCGGGCGGATCCCGAACGGCGAAAGGATATGCGCGGCGACTGGAAGGCCGATATCACGTCCGATCGACCATGCCTGCGTGTAGGTCGGCTGTCCGAGATAGACCTCCCCGCCCATGATCATCGTGACGAGCTGGTCAGTCGAACGGAAGAACGTCTTGTGGATGCGGTAAGCGTCATTGGGATACACATAGCCGCCGGGCGGCGGGAATACGATCGGAACGCCCGCGCCCTCGAAATAGCCGAAGGCGGCACGGCGCCCGGTGTCGAACAGCGCCTGGATTGCGGCGTCCGAATGCTCCTTCGAGTAGTGGATCTGCGACACGTCGTGCACGGTGGTGACGCCGTCGTCGAGCTGGGAGAGCCCGCCGAACAGCTCGTTGATGTAGACGTCCTCAGGGCGGTACTTCGGCGCGAAGGTAAGCAGGATGAACTCGAAGTACGTCGTGCTCCCGCTCGGCGTGCCCGACCCGTCGTTGATCAACACCCCGTCGGCGAGGAAGCTCCGCAGCGCCGTCTCGAACTGGTGATGGTGGGTGTCGATGAAGCCGGGCATCACGATCCTGCCGCGCGCGTCGATCTCCGCCGCGCCGCCCGCGCGCAGGTTCGGCCCGACAGCGACGATCTTCGTTCCTTCGACGAGCACGTCGGCGTGGGCGAATTCGCCCTTGTTGGGCATGCTCGGGTCCATCGTCATCACCGCGCCGCCGCGGATGATGTAGCGCCGGCCGCGCCGGCCGGTGTCCTGCGGCGAGTCCCCGTCGCGCGCGGCGGCCGGGCGCGGCGCGAACAAGTCGGCGCGGGCCGCGGCCGCAGCGGCGCCGGTGGCAGCCGTCGCCTTCAGGAAATCGCGCCGTGAGCTGGAA
>JBKPCO010000094.1:0-40002 GCA_046727415.1 Candidatus Methylomirabilota bacterium | reverse complement strand
CTCTGCCGGTGCGCCTCGCACAATCGCATCGTCCGCGCCGTGCGCCGAGCCGCCGAGTCCATGCGTGCCACGGTGCCGTCCGGCCATGAGGCGCGGTCATGAGCGCGACGCTGGGCTTCTCCCGCCGTGACTTCCTCAAGGCGGGCGGGCTCGTTGTCGGATTCACGCTCGCCCCGCGTCTGGCCCTGGGACAGGATCGTCCTGCTCCGCTCCCGGGCAGCCTCAACACGAACCGCATGCTGGACGCGTGGCTTCGCATCGATCCGAGCGGCACGGTGACGATCTTCACCGGGAAGATCGAGCTGGGTCAGGGCATCGGCACGGCCCTCTCGCAGATCGCCGCGGACGAGCTCGACGTACACTTGAAGCGGATCGAGATGATCCACGGCGACACCGCTCGCACACCGGACGAGGGCCAGACGGCCGGGTCGCTCTCGGTGGAGCAGAGCGGCACCGCCCTGCGATTCGCGTGCGCCGAGGCGCGCGACATCCTGGTCTCGACCGCCGCGGCGAAGCTCGGCGCGCCGGCCGCCGACCTGAAGGTGAGCGACGGCACCGTCGCGGCGCCGGGCGGGGCGAGCGTCACCTACTGGGATCTCGCCCGCGAGGCCGACTTCAAGCGCCAAGCAACCGCGAAGGTGAAGCCGAAACCGGCCGCCGAGCACCGGTGGGTCGGCAAGAGCATTCCCCGGCGCGACATTCCCAAAAAGTTTACCGGCGGCGCCGCCTACGTGCAGGACGTGCGGCTGCCGAGCATGCTCTTCGGCCGCGTGGTGCGTCCGCCGTCACCGGGGGCGCAGCTCATGGCGATGGACGAGACGGCAGCGCGCAAGCTGCCAGGCGTCGTTGCTGTTGTGCGCGACGGAAGCTTCCTGGCCGTCGCCGCCGAGCGCGAAGAACAGGCCATACGCGCCCGTGAGGCGCTCGTGAAGAGTGCGCGCTGGGGCGAGACCATGTCGCTGCCACCGACCGGCGAGGCCCTGTACAAGCAGCTCATGAGCTCGCCGACGCCGGGCGAGACCGTCGTGGAGAAGACCTCGCCGAGCGCGCCGGCGGCGGCGAAGACACTCGAGGCGATCTACACGCGTCCGTTCCAGTGCCACGGCTCGATCGGCCCATCGTGCGCCGTCGCGCAGTGGGAAGGCCAGAAGCTCACGGTCTGGACCCACAGCCAGGGCGTGTTCCCCCTGCGCGCCGATCTGGCCAAGGTGTTCGGCCTCAAGCCCGGGGACATCCGCTGCATCCACGCCGAGGGCTCCGGCTGCTACGGCCACAACGGCGCCGACGACGTCGCGCTCGACGCGGCGCTGCTGGCGCGGGCCACCGGCGGCCGGCCGGTGAAGCTCCAGTGGATGCGCGAGGACGAGTTCATGTGGGAGCCGTACGGTTCGGCCATGGCGATGAAGCTCTCGGGCGGCATCGACGCCCAGGGCAACATCGTCGCCTGGTCCCACGAGCTGTGGAGCCACCCTCACAGCACCCGGCCGGGCTCGTCGGCCGGTGTCAACCTTCTGGCGGCCCGCCATCTGGCGCAGCCGTTCGCGCCGGTGCTTCCGGCGGACGTCCCGCAGCCTTCCGGCGGTGCGGCGCGCAACGCGATTCCCCTCTACGACGTGCCCAGTGTGAAGGTCGTCAAGCACTACATCAGCGAGACGACGCTACGCACCTCCGCGTTGCGGACACTGGGTGCCTACGCCAACGTCTTCGCGCTCGAGTCGTTCGTCGACGAACTGGCCGCCGTCGCGGGTGTCGATCCTGTCGAGTTCCGTCTGCGCCACATGAAGGATCCGCGGGCGCGCGCCGTGATCGAGGCAGCAGCAAAACGAGCCAACTGGCAACCCAACCGCCGCGGCGACGGCTCCCGCGGCCGCGGATTCGCCTTCGCCAAATACAAGAACCTCGCCTGCTACTGCGCCCTGGTCTCCGACGTCGAGGTCGATCCGAAGACCGGCCGGGTGAGCGTCAGCCGTGTCGTCGCCGCGGTCGACGCGGGCCAGATCGTGAACCCGGACGGCGTCGTCAACCAGATCGAGGGCGGCATCATCCAGTCCACGAGCTGGACGCTGATGGAATCCGTCCGCTTCGACCAGACGCGCGTCACCACGCGGTCCTGGGCCGACTATCCGATCGTGCGCTTTGCCGAGGTGCCGGAAGTCGAGGTCGTCCTGCTCAACCAGCCCAACGAGCGGTTCCTGGGTGTGGGCGAGGGCTCGCAAGGCCCGACGGCGGCCGCCATCGCCAATGGCATCGCGAACGCTACCGGCAAGCGGCTGCGCGCGCTGCCGTTCACGCCGGAGCGGGTGAAGCAGCGGGCATAGCGACGTCGTGATCGGCCAGTCTCCGCGACGTAAGGAAGACGCCCGTCTCGTGACCGGGCGCGGCCGGTTCATTGACGACATCGTGCTGCCCGGGCTGGTTCACCTGGCCTTCGTGCGCTCGCTCCACGCCAGTGCGCGCATCGTCGCGGTCGACGCGGCCGCGGCGCGCAAGCTCCCGGGGGTAACGGTCTTCACCGCCGCCGATCTTCCCGAGACAGCCGAGCCGCTGCCCGCCGCGCGTGCCGACCGGGCTAACCCCTACGTCCAGCTCGACACCCCACGCGGCGAGCAGGCGCTGGCGCGGGGCGAAGCGCGGTACGTCGGCGAGCCGATCGCGGCGGTCGTGGGCCCCGACCCGTACTCGGCGGCCGACGCGGTCGAGCTGGTGCGCGTCGAGTACGAGGCGCTGCCCGCGGTGGTCGACGCCGAGGCCGCGATGAGCGCCGGGTCGCCCGAGGTGCACGCCGGGGCGAGCAACATTGTGGGACGCATCGGCAAGGTCATCGGCGATGTCGACCGCGCGTTCGCCGAGGCCGAGGTGGTCGTGGAGGATCATCCGGCCCATGGGCGCGTGTCGTCGATGGCAATCGAGACGCGCGGTCTCTGCGCCCAGTACGACGCCGCGACGCAGAGCCTGACCGTCTGGGCGGCACACCAGGCGCCCTACCACCTGCGCGGCGCCGTCGCCGCACGCGTCGGGCTGCCGGTCGAGAGCGTGCGCGTCATAGCGCCCGACACCGGCGGCGGATTCGGGCCCAAGGAAGGCATCTACCCGGAGGACGTGCTCGTCCCGCTGCTCGCGGTCCGCCTCGGCCGGCCGGTGAAGTGGATTCAGACCCGGGCCGAGTTCGTCGCGTGCACCCATCAGGCGCGCGAGCAGGCGCACCACGCACGGCTCGCAGCGTCCCGCGACGGGCGCATCCTCGGGCTCGACGTCCGCATCGTGAAGGACGTCGGCGCCTATCACGGCTTCTCGGTCCACGAGCCGACGAACACGATCAATCACCTGCCCTCGCAGTACAAAGTGCCCGCGTTCCGCGCCGAGGGCTTCTCGGTGGTCACGAACAAGACGCCGAGTGCGCCCTACCGCGGCGCCGGGCGCCCGGAAGCGATCCTCGTCATCGAGCGGCTGCTCGACCGGCTCGCCGCGAAGCTCGGGCTCGATCCCGCCGAGGTCCGGTCGCGGAACCTGATCGCGCCGGCGCAGATGCCGTACAAGCCCGGGCTCGTCTACCGCGACGGCGTGCCCGTGAGCTACGACGGCGGCGACTATCCGCTCGAGCTCCGGCGCGCGCTCGATCTGCTCGACTACGCCGGCTGGCGCAAGCGCCAGGCCGATCTACGCGCGCAGGGCCGCCGGGTGGGGCTTGGGATTGCGGGCTATCTCGAGGCGGGCGGCAGCGTTCGTCCCGGCGAGTGGGCGACGGTGAAGATCGACGAGCATGGCCACGTCGAGGTGCTCATCGGCGTCTCTGGTTCGGGCCAGGGCCACGAGACGGTCTTCGCCCAGGTCTGCGCCGAGTATCTCGGCGCCGCGTTCGACGACATCCGAGTGCGCGGCGGCGACACGACGCTGGTCCCGTACGGCTACGGCACCGGCGCAAGCCGCGTCGCCGTCAACACCGGCAACGCCGTGGCGGTGGCCGCGACGGCGGTGAAAGAGAAGGCGGTCAGCGTGGCCGCCGGGCTTCTCGAGTGCGCACCGCATGACGTGCGAATCGAGGAATCTCGCGCGTTCGTGGTCGGCGCCCCCATCCGGACGATTCCGCTCGGCCAGCTGGCCCGCGTTGCGCTCCGAGAGCGAAGCCTGATGGAGCAGGGTGGCCCCGGGCTCTGGGCCACGAAGTTCTACGCGCCGCCGACGGTCACCTGGTCGAGCGGCGTGCATGCCACGGTCGTCGAGGTCGACGTGGAAACCGGGCGCGTCGAGATCCTGCGCTACGTCATCGTGCACGACTGCGGCCGGCAGCTGCATCCCGTGATCGTCGACGGCCAGATCGTCGGCGGATTCGCCCAGGGGCTCGGCGTGGTCCTGGGCGAGCGCATCGTGTACGGCGACGACGGCCAGCTCCTGACGAGCACGCTGATGGACTATCCGATCCCGCGAGCCGACGACATGCCGCCGCTCGTCATGGAGCATCTCCAGTTCGACACCGACCACAACCCACTCGGCGTCCGCGGCGTGGGCGAGGGCGCCACCGGGCCGCCGACGGCGGCGATCGCCAACGCGGTCGCCGACGCCTTCGATGGGCGTCTCGACATCCGGGGCCCCGTTTTCACGCCGGATCGCGTTCACGCGCTGCTGCGCGAAGCCGGATTCGCACACTGAGGAGGAATTCATGGCAAGGCTGACACCGATCACCAGCAAGAACCAGGTCGCGGCGAAGGATCAGGCCATCGTTGACTCGATCGTCGCGAGCCGCGGCGCCCTCCAGGGACCGTTCACGATGTTCCTGCACAGCCCCGAGTTGGCCGGACGCCTCGCGCACCTGGGCGCGTACGTCCGCTTCGAGGGCTCGCTCGATATGCGCGTGCGCGTGCTCGCGGCCATGACGGTTGCGCGCGAGCTCGAGGCCATGTACGTGTGGGGGGCTCAGACCGGCGGCGCGCGCAAGCTCAACGTGCCGGAATCGACCATCACCGCCATCCGCGAGAACCACAGCCGCGGCATCCCGCCCGAGGACGCGCAGATCGTCGAGTTCACCAGGCAGCTCATGCGCAAGCACCGGGTGGACGAGGCGACCGTGAAGGCGCTCACCGGCCGCTTCGGCAACGACGGCTTCATCCAGCTCACGGGCGCGATCGGCTACTACGCCATGCTCTCGATGACGGTCAACGCCTGCGAGCTCGAGGCGGCGCCGGGCGCCGAGGTGCTGAAGGTTTAAGGGAGGATCTATGAGGCCATACGAGGGGATCAAGATCATCGACATCACGCACGTGCTGGCCGGCCCGTTCGCCGCGTACCAGCTCGCCCTGCTCGGCGCCGACGTTATCAAGGTCGAGCACCCGAAGGACTACGACCAGAGCCGCGACTCGGGCGGCGACCGGGTTCTCAACGAGCAGCGGATGGGCACCGGCTTCCTCACGCAGGCCTCGAACAAGCGCGCGATCACGCTCGACCTCAAGAAGCCGAAAGGTCGCGAGATCCTCAAGAAGCTCGTGAAGGACGCCGACGTCCTGGTGGAGAACTGGCGCTCCGGCGCCTTCCCGGCTCTCGGTCTCGGCTGGGACGACCTGCGTCCGATCAACCCGCGGCTCATCTACTGCTCGATGACGGCGTTCGGCCAGGAAGGGCCCCGCGGCGAGCAGACCGCGTACGACCAGCTCATCCAGGCCACCTCGGGCATGATGGCCATGACCGGCACGCCTGATGTGAACCCCATCAAGACCGGCGCGCCGGTGATCGATTACGCCACCGGCACCATGTGCGCCTTCGCCATCTCCTCGGCGCTCTTCCAGCGCGAGCGCACGGGCCAGGGCCAGTACATCGACAGCGCCATGCTCGACGTGTCGCTGATGCTGATGGGCTCGCACATCACGTCGTACTTCCGCACGGGCCACGAGCCGAAGCCGAAGGGTAACCGGATGGAGCGCGCCAGCAGCCAGCTCTATCAGGCCAAGGACGCGCCCCTGATGATCGCCGCCAGCAATCGCGGCCAGCACGAGCGGCTGTTCAAGGCGCTCGATCGCCCGGACATCGCGGCGCAGTCGAGCCACGACGAGCGCGACCGGCTCTACGAGCAGCAGACCGCCGAGCTCGACAAGATCATCGCCCAGCGCACGGCCGACGAGTGGGAGCAGTATCTCCAGTCGCGCCACGTTCCGGCCGGCCGCGTACGGCGCCTCTCCGAATCGCTGGCCGATCCCCAGCTGAAGGCCCGCGGCGTGCTCCACGAGCACGCGAAGATCGACGGCGTCGAGGGGCCGGTCACCGTGCCGCTGGCCGCGTTCAAGTTCGCCCACGGCGGCCCGAGCATCGAGACCCCACCGCCGCGCCTAGGCCAGCACACCGACGAGGTGCTGGCGAGCCTCGGCTACTCGAAGGCAGAGATCGCGGCGCTGCGCGCTGAGGGCGTGATCTGAGCCGGAGCTATCGCAGCAGGTCGGCCACCGCGATCTGACTGGACGGAAAGGCGAGTGGCGCGATGACCGCCGGCCGCGCCAGGGCCGTGACGGAGCGATACCGCCAACCGTAGACTGCCGATGGGTCCGGCTCCGGGTCGCGATAGACCTCGAGGACGCCGTCGACCAGGTTCACGATCCAGTAATCGCGAATGCCCGCTCGCGCATAGAGACTTCCCTTGCGCTCGCGGTCGAAGACGAGACTCGACTCGGCAACCTCGATGGCGAGCGCCGGCCGATCGGGATGCGACTCACGATAGTCGCCCGGACGTCCTGGCACCACGACCAGGTCCGGCTCCGGCTCGGATTCGTCGTCGAGCGACACCGGTAGCTGGGTTCTCACGAGCCATCCGAACGGCAAGGCTGCTCTCACGGCATACTCGGCCGCGCTGATCGTCGAAGCATGGTAGGCGCCGTGAGGCTCGGCGACGACCAGCTGGCCGCCGAGGAGCTCGAGCGGCTCTCCGTGGAACACGCCCAGATCCACGAGTCGGTCGTACTCGGCGCGTGTCCAGTGGCGAAGTGTGAGGGGGGCCTGTTTCACGTCATCCACTTTAGTCCCGCTCGCGCTGTGGGATCAACGTCGTGCGTTGTGGACGCCGCGTGGACAACCGGGGAACCCAAGCGCTTCGACCGGCCACGCGGTATCATCCCGACGGTGCGGGCGCCCGGCGCCGGCACGCCCGCCAACGCCGAAAGGAGACGTCCATGGCTTCCCTGCTGCGACGCCACTCGCTGATCGTGCTCGGCCTCGTCCTGATCTCGGCGGTCGCATGGTCCGTGTCGGCCCAGACGCCGCGCGGCCACGGCGCGGAGGCCCGCGACATGGAGCTGGTCGGCCACGACGACCTGCAGGGCCGCTCGGCGTATCAGCCCACGATCCACAAGCAGGGTAACCGGGTCATCGCGTACGTCGGCCATCACGGCGGCAAGGCGCGCAATCCCCTCACCGGAGTGGACGAGGACAACGGCACGTCGATCGTCGACGTCTCGGACCCGGCGCGCCCGCGCTACCTGGTCCACATTCCGGGCGCGCCGGGCGGCTCCGAGCAGGGCGGCGCCCAGATGGCGCGCGTGTGCGATCGCGGGGGCAAGACGTATCTGCTGCGGACGTTCGGCAACGCGGTCCCCAACTCGGGCGACGAGGTGTGGGACGTGACCGATCCGGCGAAGCCGAGGAAAGCGAGCACGGTCGTCACGGGGCTCACCTCGACGCACAAGAACTGGTGGGAGTGCGACACGGGCATCGCCTATCTGATCGGCGGCGACCTCGCCAAGGCCGATCCGCTGCAGGTCGGACCCTCCGGGTGGCGCACCGGCCGCATGACGAAGATCTACGACCTGAGCGACCCGACGAAGCCCGTGTTCGTCCGCGACTTCGGCCTGGTGGGCCAGGAGCCCGGCTCGACCGGCCCCGTCACCATCCCCCAGGGCGCTCACGGCCCGATCGCGGTCGGCAACCGCGTCTACTTCGCGTACGGGACCAGCGCCGACGGCGCCCTGCAGATCGTCGACCGGCAGAAGCTCCTGACCGGGCCGAAGGAGCCGACGCCCGCCAATCTCGGCGCGCCCGAGATCAGCCGGCTCTACATGTCGCCTAACTGGGGCGGCCACACCGCGTTCCCGGTGCTCGGCATGACGATCGGCGACTGGGGCCCCAACACGAAGGGCAACACGCGGGACTTCGTCGTGCTGGTCTCCGAGGCGATCGCGAACGAGTGCCGCGAGTTCCGGCACGCCACGTTCATGGTCGACATCACGACCGAGACGCGGCCGTTCTCGGTCGCCACCTTCCAGGTACCGGAGTCATCGGGCGGGTTCTGCCGCCGCGGCGGACGCTTCGGCCCGCACTCGTCGAGCGAGTCGTTCGCGCCGATCTTCTACAAGAAGCTCGTGTTCATCGCCTACTTCAACGCCGGCGTGCGCGCGGTCGACATCAGGAACCCGTACGCGCCGCGCGACGTGGCGTCGTACATCCCGGCGACCACCGAGCGCACGGCGGAGCGATGCGTGGGCGACGGGGCGGCGCGGGCCTGCAAAGTGGCGATCCAGACCAACAACGTCGAGGCCGACGAGCGCGGGTTCGTCTACCTCGCCGATCGCGCCAACACGGGGCTACACATCGTGCGACTGACCGGCGAGGCCGCGAAGATCGCCGGCGCCAACTAGCGCCGGCGACCTTCCAGGCGTGCCGGGCGGCGTTTACCGCTCGGCGAGAGGAACGAGGGCGTAGTAGCGGGGCTGATCGCCGACGACGCGCGTGATGTGTCCCTGGCCCGTGAGGTCCTCGGCCAGCACGATGTCGCCGGGACCGACCCGCGCCTTCGAGCCGTCGCCCACCTCGATCTCGACCTGGCCCGACAGCGAGATCGAGTACTGCCGGCGAGGCGCGCAGTGCCAGGAGAGCTCGTAGCCCGGCGGCGAGACGCGAAACGAGATGCTGCGAGCCGTCTGCGCCGGCGTGCCCTCGCCGTGTGCGCCCTCGGTGTCGGAGAAGGGCTTCATGTCGAGCGGCACCTCGGCGAGATGCGACTTGCCGTCGGCGCCGCTATAGACCCGCCACATCTTGGGCATGTCAGCGCGCCGCCGCCGCGGCCTCGGGCAGCTTCCCGACCACCTTGGTCTCGTGCACGGCCGGCGAGTAGATCTCGAGCACTTCCAGGTCGTCCGAGCAGTCGAGCTCGTTGTGCACGATCGCCGGCGGCTGCAGCACGCAGTCGCCCTTGGTGAAGGTGTGCTCGCCCTTACCCTCGTAGACGAACTTGATCCAGCCGTTCAGCACGTAGAACATCTGGAAGTCGCAGAGGTGCTGGTGCAGCCCCGTCGTGTGCAGCTCGTGCTTGCCCGCCGAGTCCTTCTTGATCCGGATGACATGGGCGCGGAACTGTCCGTGCGTGGCGTGGTCGATGCCGAGGTCCCGGTATTCCATGAAGCTTCGGAGACCGGCCTTGTATTCCGCGTCCTTGGCCAGGTTCGCGCTGAAGAGCTGCTTCGTCTCGCTCATGGTTCTTCCTCCATGTCCGATCGGTTGGTTGTGACCGTCAGGCCGGCGCCGCGAACTCGAAGGTGGTGCCGACCGAGCTCGCCGTGAACCGTCCGGGCAGCCGCTGGGCCACGGCGCAGATCGCCTCGATGCCGGTGCAGTGCTGCGGGACCACGTGCTCGACGCCGAGCTCGGCGAAGGCGTCGACCACCCGGGAAATGCGCGCCTCGTCGAGGCCGCTCAGGTGGAAGCCGCCGATGACCGCGTGAACCCGGGGCACGCCCGTAATGCGCACCGCGTTGCGGCAGATGCCGACGATGCCGCGGTGCGAGCACGACGTGACCACCACCAGGCCGCGGTCGCGCACGTTGGCGACCAGCGTCTGCTCGCCGATGAACGTGTCCTGGATCAGCTCGCCGTCTTCCTCCACCCGGAGGTTCGACGGGATGGTCTCCCACGCCTCGGCCGCGTGCATCTCGCCCGACAGCCACACGCCCTCGACGATCGCCCGAGGCTTCGCGACCGTCTCGACGGCGATCTCGTACCGCTCGATCTCATCGCGCGACAACCGGCCGCTGTACACCCGGCTATCGCCCCGCTGCTGCCAGCGGGCGCGGAAGTGATCGACGCCGCCGTAGAAGGTCAGCTCGCGCTTGAGACGCCGCCGCCAGGCGTGCAGGAACCCGGTCAATCCGCCCCAGTGGTCCCGGTGACCGTGGGAGAGGCCGATCGCGTCGATGGACGCCGGATCGAGCGCCAGCTCGCGGAAGTTGTGGTTCAGTGTCTCCGCGGTGAGGCCGAAGTCGAGGGCGATGGTGAAGCGCTCGCCGCCGCGCGTGGTCTCCACGAAGTGCGCCAGGCCGTGCTCGGCGCGCAGGTCAGGCATCTTCCCGGCCACGAACGCGCTGTAGCGGCGCGCTACCGCGCTGTCCTGGCGAAGATTGTCGATGTAGTTGTCGACCACGGTCGTGATGCGGATCCGGTCGACCGCACCGCTCGCCATGGCGGGTATCCTAGCCGATCGAGAGCCATGGCGTGGCTGTCGATTTCGGCGGGGCACGGGCGTCGTATGAGTGAGGGTCGCCGGGCCCCCGGGGGGGGCCGGACGCCCTGACAATTCACTCGAGGAGGCTGACATGCGTTACATGCTGCTCATCAATTCGGACAAGGCGGCGCCGCCTCCGCAGAAGGCCGAGATGGAAGACATCATGCGGGGTCACCAGCGCTTCGCCGAGGAGCTGCAGGCGGCCAAGAAGATGGTCCACGGCGAGCGCCTGCGCCCCGACGCGGAGGCCAGCCGCATCCGCCTCAAGGCCGGCCAGCGCCAGGTCACCGACGGGCCCTTCGCCGAGACGAAAGAGGTCCTCGGCGGGTTCTACCTCATCGACTGCGACTCGATGAAGGAAGCCGTCGACTGGGCGAAGAAGATCCCGCTTCGCGAAAACGGCCACGTCGACGTGGTCCCGATCTGGCCGATGTAACACGAGCTCGCGTCCTGGCGGGGAGGCCGGCGCGGGCATCGGGTAACATCTCTGCCCGTGGGAGCGATCCCCGGGCCGGCGGCCCACGGCGACGTGCACGCGCGCGTGGCGGAGGCATTCCGCCTGGAGTACGCGCGCGTGGTCGCGTCCGTCCTGCGCATCGTGCGCGACATCGACGCGGCGGAGGAGGTCGTCCAGGAGGCCTTCGCGCAGGCCCTCGATCGCTGGCCTGCCACCGGATTGCCGGATCGTCCGGGCGCCTGGCTCCTCACCGCGGCGCGGCGCCGGGCCCTCGACCGCCTCCGCCACACGCGGCGGGCCCAGGGACACGCCGACGCGATCGCGTACGAGACCACGCTTGGTGCCGACGACGGAGCTCCCGACGTGATCGATCCCGAAACGATTCCGGACGATCGGCTCCGGCTGATCTTCACCTGCTGTCATCCGGGTCTGCCGGCCGACAGCCGGGTGGCCCTCACGCTCAGGCTGGTCGGTGGTCTCTCGACCGCCGAGATCGCCCGCGCCTTTCTCACGCCCGAGCCCACGATCGCCCAGCGACTCGTGCGCGCCAAGCGCACCATCCACGATCGCGCGCTGCCCTACGAGATCCCGGACGACGCCGAGCTGCCCGATCGCCTGCCGGCGGTGCTCGCAGTGATCTATCTGATCTTCAACGAGGGCTACGCGGCCCAGAGCGGTGACGCGCTCGTGCGTCACGACCTCTGCGACGAGGCGCTCCGTCTCGGGCAGATGCTGGCCGAGCTCATGCCCGACGAGCCGGAAGCGCTCGGGCTTCTGGCCCTGATGGAGCTCCAGGCCTCGCGGGCGGCGACACGCGCCGACGCCGACGGCAACCTCGTCCTGCTGGCGCATCAGGATCGGTCGCGCTGGGATCGGGCCCGGATTTCTCGCGGCCTCGTTTGCCTCGAGCGGGCAGGCCCGATCGAGCGCGCCGGCCCCTATCAGCGTCAGGCCGCCATCGCCGCCTGTCACGCCCGCGCCGAGTCGTGGGAGGCCACGGACTGGCGTCAGATCGTCCGCCACTACGACGCGCTCGCCGCGATCGCGCCGTCGCCGGTCGTGGAGCTGAACCGCGCGGTCGCGATCGGCCTGGCTCACGGCCCGGAGGCCGGCCTGAGGGCGCTCGACCGCATCGACGCCGCGGCGCTGCGCGGTTATCACCTCCTGCCCGGCGCCCGCGCCGATTTCCTCCGACGCCTCGGCCGCTCGACGGACGCCGCGGCGGAGTACCGCCGGGCGCTCGGGCTCACTGACAACGCGCGCGAGCGAGCGTTCTACGCGGGCAGGCTCGCGGCGTGCGAGGCGGGAGAGTCGGCAGACGAGACGTTCCCGGCATGAGCGCGCCGAAGGCGGTCGTGCTCCTGAGCGGCGGTGTCGATTCCACGACCACCGCCGCCATCGCGCGCGCCGAGGGATTCGAGGTCTACGCGCTGACGTTCGACTACGGGCAGCGCCATCGGATCGAGATCGAGCGCGCCCGGCTCGTCGCCCGGCATCTCGGCGCGCGTGACCATGCCGTCGTGACGATCGACCTGCGCGCGTTCGGTGGCTCGGCGCTCACGAGCGATATCGCCGTCCCCAAGCACCGGTCGGTCGACGAGATCGGTGCGGGTATTCCGGTGACCTACGTGCCGGCGCGCAATACGATTTTCCTGTCGTTTGCGCTCGCGTGGGCCGAGGTGCTCGGCTCGCACGACATCTTCATGGGCGTGAACGCGCTCGACTACAGCGGATATCCTGACTGCCGACCGGAGTACATCGCGGCCTATCAGCGCATGGCCGACCTGGCCACGAAGGTGGGCGTCGAGGGCGGGCCGCGGCTGACGATTCACACGCCGCTCATCGCGCTGAAGAAGGCCGAGATCATCCAGCGCGGCCTCGCCCTCGGCGTGGACTACAGCCTCACGACCTCCTGCTACGACCCGTCCCCGACCGGGGTGGCCTGCGGCGCCTGCGACTCGTGCCTCCTACGGCTCAAGGGCTTCAGCGCCAGCGGCGTCGCCGATCCGATCCCGTACCGCGGCTCGCCTACTTCCCCGCCTTGATCTTCAGATCTTCGTAGGGCGCGGAGTAGGAGAAGCCCTTGATGTGGTCGACACACGCCTCCTCGACCCGCGGCCCGACGCCCCAGAGGAACGCCAGCTCGTAGATCGGCACGTGCAGGGCCCGGTCGTACATGATCTGCTGGATCTGGTGCAGCATCCGCTCGCGCTTCTTGCCGTCCAGCTCGCGGGCCTGCGCCTGGTAGAGGTCCTCGATCTCGGGCACGACCCCGTTGGCGTAGATACCGCTCTTGGTCACGTAGACCTCGATACGCGTCGCGGCGTTGCCGGCCGGAGCGCCGAGGCCCATGATGACGCCCTTGATCTTGTGCTCGCGCCAGGCGGTGAGGAACGCCGCGCGCTCCATCGTGCGGATGCGCGTACGGATGCCGACTTCTTGTAGATAGTTGCCGACCGCCTCGGCGAGCGAGAAGTACGGCGGGAACGGCGTGAGGTCGCCGGCGTCGAAGCCCGACGCATAGCCCGCCTCGGCGAGCAGCTTCTTCGCGCGGGCCGGATCGTGCGCCGGCGGGTCGAAGGCCTTCGCGAACTCGAGGACCCGCGGGACGAGCCCGCCGGTGGGACGGGACAGCCCGAGCGTCTCGGCCAGGTTGAGCGCGTTGCGATCGAGGGCGTAGCTAGCCGCCAGGCGCACACGCCGGTCGTGCCACGGCGACTTCGGATCCCACTGCTCGGGCAGGTCGAGAAAGACCACGCCCGGCGGCATCGCGGCAGCCAGCCGCAGGCCCGCCGTCCGCTTGATGTCGGCGGCGACAGGTCCGCTCAGGAGGTAGGCGATGTCGACGTCGCCCGCTTTGAGCGCGGCGGCGCGCGTGGTCTCGTCGGGCATGCTCCGGAACACGAGCCGCTTCACGTTCGGCACTTTGCGCCAGTAGCCCTCGAAGGCCTCCATCACCAGATCGATGCCCGGGTTGAACGAGACGAACTTGTACGGTCCGGCGCCCACCGGGGCCTTCTTGAAGCCGTCCTCGCCGACCTTCTCGACGTACTTCTTCGGCACGATCCATGCCGCGCCGGTGGCCGACGTACCGTAGAAGGTCATGAAGTCCGGCCACGGCTCCTTCAGCTGAAAGCGCACACGCCCCAGATCGACGATCTGCACCTCGCGCACGCGGTCTTTCAGCAGCTTGGCCGCCGCGCCGTGGTAGCGGTCGAACGAGTACTTGACGTCGTCCGCGGTCACGGGGTCGCCGTTGTGGAACTTCACTCCCTTGCGCAGGACGAACTCGTAGGTGAGCCCATCCTTCGAGGCCGTCCACGACTCGGCCAGCGACGGCGTGTTGTCGCCGCCCGGCATCGGCTTCACCAGCGCATCATGGAGCGCATAGAGCACCATGAACGGGGTTATGAACGCCTCGGTGTCGCTCGGATCGAGCCATCGGGCGGCCAGGGTGACGTGCACGCCCCAGGTGAGCGTGCCCTCGGGCGCCGCTGTGGCGATTTCCGCTCGGGCAAAGGGCAACACTGCGAGCGCGACCACGGCGAGACGAACGAACCAGGGGTTCATGGGGCCTCCCAGGCGACACCGAGATCGTGAATGATTGTCTCGACAGGGCATCAGCGGGGTCGGCTCGGACGGCGGCGTGGCGCCCTGGCCATCGGCAACTTGCCCCCGAGCGCAGCAAGTCGGCGTGCACTTTCTCGGGTGATCAGGGCGCGCAGGCCCTCGTGAATCACGTCCGTCTTCGCACGGAGCCCGGTCAGCCGCGCGGCCTCGCGCATCAGCCCGTCATCAAGATTCAATCTGGTTCTCAATGTACCGACGATTATGCACGAGCGATGTACGCGAGCATCATGGATCGTCGCGGGCCTGCTTAGGTATCATGTCCCGCGGAGGCGACGATGAAGATCAAGGCGCTCGACACCTACTTTCTCTCCGCTCCCCTGCCGCAGCCGGTGCGCACGTCCACCTCGACCATCAGCCGGGTGAGCGAGCTCATCGTGAAGCTCACGACCGACGCCGGCCTGGTGGGAATCGGCGAGGCGCACGGCCCGTTCCTGTCCCAGGGCGGCCCGGAAGCCATGCGCGGCGTCAGCCAGATCCTCGAGCGCGTGACGCCCCTCGTCGTCGGCCAGGACCCGTCCGGCATCGAGCGCATCTGGCAGGATCTCTTCGCCCTGACTTACACGAGCGTGCGCGGCATCCCCACGCTTGCGAGCCAGCGCCGGCAGCTCGTGATCGCCATCAGCGCCATCGACATCGCCCTCTGGGACCTCATGGGCAAGGCCACGCAGCGGCCCGTTCACCAGCTCCTCGGCGGCGCGCTGCGGTCGCGCGTGCCGGCCTATGTCACTGGCTTTTACTACCGTGACGGCGAGCGCCCGGACGATCTCAGGCGCGAGGCGGCGATGTACCTCGAGCACGGCTATCGCACGGTGAAAGTGAAGGTCGCGGGTCTGCCCCCCGAGGCCGACGCCGAGCGCGTCGGCATCATCCGCAAGGCCGTCGGCGACGACGTCGCCATCATGCTCGACGCGAACCAGGGCTGGAACCTGCCGAGCGCAGTCCGCACGGCGAAGCTCTGCGAGCCCTTCAACATCTTCTGGCTCGAGGATCCGATGCCCTGGTACGACGAGCGCCACTCACTGCGGCGTCTCAAGGCCGAGGTCGACATTCCAATCTCGGCCGGCGAGACCGAGTTCACGCCGTTCGGGCTGCGCACGATGGTGGCCGAGGGCCTCGTCGACTACCTGATCATCGATTCGACCTGGGCGGGCGGCCTCACGGTCTGGCGCAAGGCCGCGGTCATGGCCGAGCTCTATCAGATCCCGATGGCCGCGCATCACGATCCGCAGATTCACGTGCACGCCGTGGCGGCCAGCCCGACCGGCTTCATCCTGGAGTCCTTCGCCGACCACACGCGCGATCCCCTCTGGTTCGAGCTGTTCCGCGAGCGACCGAAGATCGTCGACGGCTACATGGCTGTCCCCGACACACCGGGGCTCGGGCTGGAATTGCGTGAGGAGACGCTCGAAAAGTACGGCGTGAAGCTCGGCTGACCCCACGATTTGGGCCGAGTTACCTGGCGCGCCAGATCCTGATGCCGACGCGCTCTGCCCCACGACGCAGGCGCTCGTCCACTGTCGCGAGCGACGCGGCATGGGAAGCGGCGAGAGCCAGATACAGGCAGTCGTAAACCGGATGGCCCAGCTCGACCGCCAGGCGGGCGGCGGGGTGCAGGAGCTGTCCCGATGGCGTCCAATCGATTCCCAGGGCGAGGAGATTCGTGACGGCCTGCTCGATATCGGCCATTTCCATCTGGTGACGCCGTAACTTCTTCCACCAGGCATTGGCGACCTCGACCGCCATAAGATCAGGAGCCATCAGGACCGATTCCGTTTCGAGCAGTCGAGCGGCGCCCGACCGGTCGGGCTCATTCGCGAACCATAGGAACGCAACCGAGGCGTCGACGACAATCGGGCCACTGGTCGCGACCGGATACCGCGAGCCGGTCTCCCGCACTCGCGTTCGCCGGCCCCGACGCGCCCTCACCGTTCGCGGTCTTCCCTGATCAGATCGACGCCGCTCGAGGGATGCGGGCGCTGGTGCGCCCGGATGGCAGCGGCCCGAGCCGCTATTTCCGCTCGGCTCAGCTGGGTGCCCAGGGCGATAAGACGGCGGGCTTCCTGCTCGACGGACACGCCCCGCAGACGCGCCTGCACGCGCAGCCGCTCAGCGACCTCGTCGTCGAGGTTGCGAATGATGATCGTCGCCATGCTGCGCTAGCGTATCGTGCTATCGGTGATAGCGCAAGATGCTATCACCGAGTGGAGCTCAGGCCGCGGGTTTCCCCTGCACCACGACACGCGCGGCAAGGAGCTTGTCGATCTCCGACTGGCCGTAGCCGAGCTCGCGCAGGATCTCCACGGAGTGCTCGCCCAGCTCGGGGGCCAGCCGCGGCGCCGCCTTCGGCACGTCCTCCAGCGAAAACGGGCTCCCGACCGTCAGCGATGCGCCCGCGCGCGGGTCGTCGATTGGCACCAGGGCGCCGCTGGCGACCATCTGTGGATCGGTGCGCGCGTCCTCGACGGTACCGACCTCGCCGAAAGTGAGCCGGTGGTGGTTCAGGATGTCGCGCCACTCGGCCCACGGTCTGGCGCCAAAAACCCCGTCCAGCACGGGTACGAGCGCGCGCGCGTTGGCGCGGCGGGCAGGCGTCGTGGCGAAGCGCGGATCGGCGGCAAGGTCGGGTCGCTCGATCGCGCGCAGCAAGGGCGGCCAGTCCCGGTCGTCGTTCAGTAAGTTCAGGAGGAACCAGCGGCCGTCGGCGCACCGGTAGAGATTCGCCAGGGCACTCGCCGGTTCCTCGCGAGGCGGGCGCGCCTCGACGCGCGCGCCGCAAAGCGCCGCCTGGATCTGGATCGCGTTCCACCAGACGCCGTTGGCCATGAGCGACGTCGAGACCATCGTGCCGCGGCCGGTCTGGCTGCGGCGATAGAGCGCGGTCATGATCGCGGCGAACAGGGTCACGCCTGTCGGATGGTCGCCCATGCCCGGCAGCGAGCGCGCGGGCGGCGAATCGGGCGACGGCTTGGCCAGGTCCATCAGGCCCGTGCGCGCCCAGAGCGCCGTCGCGTCGAAGCCGGTGCGCCCGGCCTCCTCGCCGTGCTCGCCGTACGCGGTCATCGAGGCATAGATGAGGCGCGGGTTGAGCGGCGCCAGGTCTTCCCAGCGCACGCCGAGGCGGGCACGCGAGTCGAGCGGCGCGTTGGTCACGAATACGTCCGCGCGCTCGACGAGCCGCTTTAGAACCGCGCGTCCCGCCGCCTCGCGGAGATCGAGCACCAGCCCGCGCTTGGTCCGGTTGTCGACGATCCAGCGATAGTTGTACGGGCTCTCGGCCACGCCCGGCCCGCCCGTGCGGTGGCGGTACGGATCGCCATCCGGCGACTCGATCTTGATCACGTCCGCGCCGAGGTCGGCCATGATCGTCGTAGCCACCGGACCGGCGATGAAGTTCGCCGCATCGATGACGCGCACGCCGGCGAGCAGAAGGTTGTCGGTCATGTCGCAGGCCGGACTATATCATCCGCGCCGAACGGCCGGGAGCCGGGCTGGATCAAACGGTCGAAGGTCGACCAGCTTGGCGGCGCCGTCGGCGATCAGCTCGGCCATCGCCAGGCCCGTGGCTGGCGCGTTGAGGATTCCCCACGGCCCGTGGCCGGTCGCGACGAACACGCCACGCGCACCGGGAACCGGGCCGATCAGCGGCACGCCGTCATCGGTGACGGGACGATAGCAGGCCTGGCGCCGTACGATCCGCGCTGAGGCCAGCGCCGCGGAGACGCGGCCGGCAGCGCGCGCCAGCGTGTCGCAGCAGCTCTCGTTCACCTCGACGGCCTCCGGCGAATCCGGCAGCGGCGCCGGGTCGGCCATTCCGCACACATAGACCTCGCCCTCCGGGCGCGGAAAAATCTCCGGCTCGAGCGCGCGGCCGTCGGCGGTGCGATAGTCGACGAAGAGCGCGTGGGCCGGCACATCGGGCGCGGCGAGCGTCACGCTGTAGCCCTTGAGCCCGTACACGCTCGGCAAGCGCAGCCGTCCGGCCAGCCGGCCGGTCCACGGTCCCATGGCCAGGACGATGGCGTCGCCCTCGAGCGTCTCGCCGTCAGCTGTCACCACGCCGGACGCCGCGTCGCCGCGCCGCACCACATCCGCGACGACGCCCGTGTGAATTCTGGCTCCGCGCGCCCGCGCCGCGTCGATCAGCGCGGCGGTGAATCTGGCCGGTGTGACCTGGGCGGTAGTCGCCTGCGAGCCCAGCGTCGCGGTGACGATACCGGAGCCGTCGAGCCAGGGGGGAGCGGCGACGCGGTGACCGCCGGCCGGCGTCCCGCGCTCGCGGGCCGCGAGCATGAAGGTGTCCATGCGCCGGTAGCCGTAGTCGGTGCCGAGCTCCGTGGCCATCTCGGCGTGAAGCTTGAAGCTCGCTCGTGCGAGCGGGCCGAGCGGCGAGCCGTCGCACCAGTCCAGGGCGAGGAATCCGCCGGACTTACCCGACGCCGCGCACGCCACGCCCGTGCGCTCGACGACGGTGACGCTGACGCCGCGCCGGGCCAGGAAGTAGGCGACGCAGGCGCCGACGACGCCCGCGCCGCAGACGATCACGTGCCGAGGAGGTGTCACCCGGCGTATGCTACATCACCCAAGGAGGTCGTCATGCACTACGGCGTCGTCATGTTCCCGACCGAGTACGCGATCGCTCCGGACGAGCTGGCGCGGGCCCTCGAGGAGCGCGGCTTCGAATCGGTCTGGTTCCCCGAGCACACGCACATCCCGGCGAGCAGACTGAGCCCCTGGCCCGGCGGCGGCGATCTGCCGCGCGACTACTGGTCGTCCTACGATCCGTTCGTCGCGCTGATGGCGGCGGGCGCGGCGACGAAGCGCCTCAAGCTCGGCACCGGCATCTGTCTCGTCATCGAGCGCGACCCGATCACGCTCGCGAAGGAAGTCGCGACGCTCGACCGGCTGTCGGGCGGCCGCGTGCTCTTCGGGATTGGCGGCGGGTGGAACCGGGAGGAGATGGCTCATCACAACACCGAGTGGAAGAGCCGCTGGCGGCTCCTGCGCGAGCGCGTGCTCTCGATGAAGGAAATCTGGACCAAGCGCGAGGCGGAGTTCCACGGCGAGTTCGTGAACTTCGACAAGATCTGGTCCGATCCCAAGCCCGTCCAGAAGCCGCATCCGCCGGTCATCATCGGCGGCGACGGCGCGACGACGTTCGATCGTGTCGTGGAATATGGCGACGGCTGGATGCCGATTATGCGACCCAAGACGAATCCCCTCGAGCGCATTCCCGAGCTGCGCGAGCGGCTGAAGAAGGCGGGCCGCGATCCGAAGACGGCGCCGGTGTCGGTCTTCTTCGCGCCGCCCAAGAAGGAAATGCTGAACACGCTCGAGGCCGCCGGCGTCGAGCGCGCGATCTTCGGCCTGCCGTCTGAGGGACGCGAGGCGGTGCTGCCGCGGCTCGACGCCTGCGCGGCGGCGATGCGAGGCTGACGAGCGAGCGCTAGTCGAGCGCCGCGAGGCGGCTGAACAGCCGCTTCATCGTGTTGATCTGCGCCAGGTAGCCGCGGACGTCGTGGTCGCCGCACTTCTGGCCGGGGGTCAGACGGAAGTCGCGTCGCGCGAAGGCGTCGCCCCCTCCGGCGCCGCAGAGGTGAATGACCGCGGCCAGGTCCTGCTTCTGCTGGAGCGTCGCCGTGGTCGCGCGGTGCCGCGCTACCGTGCTTGCGACGCTCCGGTCGAGCAGCGCCGACGTCATCTCGACGGCGTGGCTCGGCAGGACCCGCGTATAGAGCCCGTTGAACCAGCACGAGCGCCACTGGTACCAGGGGCCTTCCTCGACCACCTCGTGATAGTGGATGCAGTAGCGCCGCGCCTCGCGGAAGGTCGGGGTGGTGATCTGGTACATGCCGACCGCGCTCGATGCCGGCTGGTACCACTCGAACGGGTTCCAGGACAGACGCCACCGCCAGTACGTCCGGGCTATCGGGTTGCCCGCGCCCTCGACCTGGGCCAGCGCGGCCAGGAGCTCGGGCGCCATGATCGCGGTCGAATGCGCGCGAAAGAGTGTCTCGTACGAGCGCCACGTCTCCGGCGGCGTCTTCGAGAGCGCTCCGCTCACGGGAAAAAACAGCTCGGTCGGCTTGCGGACCACCTGGTACGTCCAGTTCACCACGGACCAGAGCACCAGCAAGACGATCGCGATCACGACCACGCGGAGCGCCAGCGGTAGCGCCATCAGCACCAGAAGCGTGCGCTGCCCGAAACGAACGAGGCGCCGGAAGCGCGTGGGCCGTGCGCGACGGGCCCGGGTCTTCCGGGACGGTATTCCGGCGGCTCGGGGCGCTGACGCAACCGCCATCTAGCTACTATGCCCCGACGAGCTTACTCGCCGCGAATCTCTCGAAGCCGCCGCTTGAGGGCCGTCATGCGGTCGTTCATCTTTTCGGAGAGGGACGTGGGCCGTGCCCGCTTCTTCGGCGATGCCGGCGACGGCGGGCGCGTCGCGGACGGCGGGGCGGCGTGACAGTATGCGCAACCGTGCTTCAGGCCGTGCTTGCACTCACTCATGGGTCTGGCTCCCTGCAGCCATCCTAACCGAACCCCGTCGCGATCCGGGAAGAACGCTATACTCCCGCTCATCATGAGCCTGCCCAAGACCGCGCGCGCCGCCGTAGTGGCCGAATATGGCAAGCCGATCGAGATCCGCGAGATCCCGGTGCCGCGAGAAGACGAGCTCGAGCCCGGCTCGCTGCTGGTTCGCGTTGACGTGGCGTCGGTCTGCGGCTCGGACGTGCACCAGTGGGACGGGATGACCCAGGCGCTGGCGCCGGCGCAGCTACCGATCGTGCTGGGCCACGAGATGATGGGCACGGTCGTCGCGTTCGGTCCGGGGCCGCGCGAGGACTCGATCGGTCAGCCGCTCCGCGAGGGCGATCGCCTTCTGTGGACCCACGTCTACTGCGGCCAGTGCCACGAGTGCCGCGTGCAGCACACGCCGACGCTCTGCCGCCGGAAAAAGCAGTACATGCGGACCAACTGTGAGCGCTTTCCATACCTTGTGGGCGGCTTCGCTCAGTACTGTTACGTCTTCCCCCCATCGGGGCGCGTGCGCATCCCCGAGGGCGTGCCCGACGGTGTCGCCTCGGCGGCGAGCTGCGCGCTCAGAACGGTCATCCACGCCATGGATCGCGTCGGCCGCATCGAGCCTCATCAACGCGTCGTCATCCAGGGCGCCGGTCCGCTCGGGCTGTTCGCGACCGCGGTGGCGAATCACGCTGGGGTGAGCGAGGTCATCGTCGTGGGCGCGCCCGAGCGCCGGCTGGCCCTGGCCAAGCGCTGGGGCGCATCGGCCGTCGTGTCGATCGAGGAATTTCCCACCGCCGAGGCGCGCCTGGCGCGCGTGCGCGAGCTCACCGACGGGCGCGGGGCCGACGTGGTCTTCGAGCTGTCCGGCGCGCCCTATGCCTTCGCCGAGGGTCTCGATTTCCTCCGACCCGGCGGCCGCTACGCGGTGGTCGGCCAGCTCGGTGGACCGCTCACGCCCGTGCAGGCCGCGCTCTTCGTGCGCAAGCAGGCGACGATCCTTGGCGTGCAGTCGGCCGACATCGGCCAGTTCTGGAAGGCGCTCGAGTTCGTGCGCCGTACGAGCGCGCGCTACGACTTCGAGGCGATGCTGACCACGCGCTATCCGCTGGACCGCATCAACGACGCCATCCAGAGCATGCGGGCATTCCGCGAGATCAAGCCGCTGGTCTTGCCCTGGGCGGAGACCTCGACGTAGGGGTCAAAGCCCGCCGACTCACGACGCTCAACACAGCTCGTAGGAGTGCGCGCCGCAGGCCGTCCGCGGGGCTGGGGCCCCGCCGGCCGAGGCGCGCCCATAGAGAAGGAGGCGCGCTCATGCGAACGTCGGTACGGTCGCTGGTGCTGGCAGGCTCACTCTGGCTCGCCGGCACTGTCGCGGCTCACGCGGTCGAGCTCCAGTGGTGGAGCCACTGGGCGATCGAGGACAGCAAGAAGGCCGTCCTGTTCGAGGTGAAGCGACGGTTCGAGGCGAAGAACCCCGGGCACACGGTGACGATCACCTTCTACGAGAAGAAGAACATGTGGCCGGCGCTGCGGGCCGCGTTCACCGCCGGCTCGGGTTTTCCCGACGTTTTCTACTACGACATGGACGTCCCGGAGTTCATGGCAACCGGCTGGCTCGCCGATCTGTCGACGGGCGTGCACTGGGAGAACATCGAGCCTTACGGCAAGTCGTTCTGGACCCGTCCGGGTCCGGGCGGGAAGACCGGCACCTGGGCCATTCCGGTCGAGGCGGCGTCGGACGAGCTCTACTACAACAAGAAGCTCTTCAAGGAGCTGGGTATCGCCGTGCCGGCCGGCTACGCCTTCACCCAGGATCAATTCAAGGACGTTGTCGCAAAATGCGTCAAGGCCGGTCACGCGGCGTTCGCGACCGGCGCGTCCGATCGGGACTGGGCCGCCCACTACATCCCGAACGCGCTTCTGACCGACAAGCTCGGCGCCGACGAGTTCATGCGCATGCTGCGCGGCGAGATCTCGTGGAGGGACCCGCGCGTGGTTGAGGTGTTCCGCTACTACAAGGAGCTGATCGATCTCGGCGCCTATTCGAAGACTCTCAGCAGCATGACGCTCGCGGAAGCCCACCGGTACTTCCACACCGAGCAGAAGGCCTGCATGTTCCCGGTCGGCTCCTGGTACACCGGGCGCGCGTTCGTCCCGCCCGACAAGGGCGGCCAGCCCAAGGACTTCGAGCTCGGCATGCTGAACAACACGCTCACGAAGGACGGCAAGGGTCACGGCCAGAAGTTCCTGGGCGTGGCCGGCTCGCTGGCCGTCGCCGCCAAGAGCCCGAACCTGGCGCTCGCGGTGAAGGTCGCCGACACCTTCGCCGACGTCGAGATCGGCAACATGTGGATGGCGAAGACCGGCGTGCAGACCGGCATCAAGACCGACCCGTCGCGCATCGACAGCCCGCTCAAGTGGTATTTCGACGAGTACGGCCGCGTGAACAAGGCAACGAAGTGGGTGGACCTGACGGCGCAGCAAGTTCGCGTCGTGATGAAGCCCGGCCTCTGGGACACCTACGTGGCGGTCGTGAACCAGGGGCTTCCGAACAAGCTCGTCGGCGTCGACGAGGCGCTGGCCAAGCTCGAGGACGCTCGCCAGAAGGGCAAATAGCCTGGCGCGCACCGAGTCACTGATCCTCACGGGGGCGGCCGCGCGCCGCCCCCGGCCGCGCCGGCCATGGGGCGCCATCGTCCTCTTCCTTGGGCCCGCCGTCGTCCTCTACGCGGCGTTCTGCATCTACCCGGTGCTCGTCACGTTCTACAACAGCTTCCACACGCTGCGGATGGACCTGGGCATGCTCAGCGAGTACGTGGGAGTCGAGCATTTCCGCGAGATCCTCACCGCCGACGACGTCTTCTGGAAGGCAGCGCGCAACTCGCTGGTGTGGGGCATCGTCGCGCCGCTCATCGATCTGCCACTCGCCCTGACGCTCGCCCTCGTCCTCTACGCCCGCGTGCCGTTCGCGCGCTTCTTCCGGACGGTGTGGTTCACCCCGGTGCTGATGTCGTACCCGGTGGTCGGTGTCATCTGGCTCTGGGTCTACAACTACGACTGGGGCATCGCGAACCTCGTGCTGCGCACCGTCGGGCTCGGCGCCTATGCGCAGGCGTGGCTCGCCAGCCCCGCGACGGCCCTGCCCGCGCTAATCTTAGTGACGACATGGATGTTCGCGGGGTTCAACATGGTCGTGCTGCTCGCGGCCCTGCACGCGATTCCCGCCGAGTACCTGGAGGCGGCCACCGTCGACGGCGCAAGCGCCAGGCGGCGCATCCTGCACGTTATGGTCCCGCTGGTGTGGCCGACCATCATCAACCTCGCCATCCTCGACTTCATCGGCAAGATGAAGCAGTTCGCGCTGGTGTGGGTCATGACGCGGGGCGGCCCGATGTGGGGCACCGAGACCGTCGCTACCTACGTGGTCAAGCGCGCCTTCGAGTGGAAGACGCTCGACCTCGGCTACCCCTCGGCGATCGCGGTCATCTGGTTCGTCATCATCTTCGGTCTCACGCTCCTGCTGACGCGCACGCTCCAGCGGCGCGAGGCCCTGGAGTTCTGAGCGTGCCGGTACGGCTCGGCCGCTGGCTCCTGCTGCTGCCGGTCCTCACTTACACCGTGTTCTCGGCGTGGCCGTACGTGTGGACGGCCATGATGTCGCTCAGAACGACGGACGAGATTTACCGCAGCCACTACGCCCTGCCCATCCCGGCCCACTGGAGCCAGTACGCGGCGGCGTGGAACCAGTTCGGCTACGCCACGTACTTCCGCAACAGCGCGGTGGTCTCGGTGGCGTCCGTGCTGATCGTCACGGTCATCGGCGCCATGGCGGGCTTCGGCTTCGCCCGGCGGCGCTATCAGTTCCGGGTGCGCGAGCCCCTGTTCTTGCTGATCTTCCTCTCCATCATGTTCCCGCCGCAGATCATGCTGCTGTCGCTCTTCCAGATCCTGGTCCAGTACCGGCTCTTCAACTCGCTGGCCGGGCTCACGCTGGTCTACGTCGTCACCGAGCTTCCGCTCACCATCTACCTGCTCCGCGCGTTCTTCGCCCAGATTCCGAGCGAGCTCGAGGAGGCGGCGCGCATCGACGGCTGCAGTGACTGGGCGATGTTCTGGCGGGTGATGTTCCCGATGGCGCTGCCGGCCGTGGCGACGACGGTCATCCTGAACTTCATCTACTTCTGGAACGAGTTCTTGTACGCCGTGGTGTTCATCACGCAACAGAAGATCCGTACGCTGCCGCTCGCCATCCAGTTCCTGGTCTCGGACCAGTACCAGGACATCGGCATGCTGGCCACGGGGCTGATGATCGCCACCCTGCCCGTGCTCGTGCTCTACCTGTTCCTGTCCGAGTGGTTCGTGAAGGGCATGACGGCCGGCGCCATCAAAGGCTAGAGCCCGCCTCCCCAGCGGAGCTGGTAGACGATGCCCCCGGTGGTGAAGTTCCCGCCGGCGCGGGCATAGGCGCCCCCACTCCCGAAGAGCTTGACCGACATGTACCGGTTGATCGGGATGGCCAGCGTGCCGCCCAGGCGGATGTCGTCCAGCCGCTCGCCCCGCACGCCGTCGATGATCGTGTTGCCGCCCCCGTAGTACGTCGCGTCCAACGCGGCCCACAGGCCGAAGCGCGTGTGATAAATCACGTGCCCCTGCACGGCGTAGAGTGGGTCGCGCTCGAGCTTCTTGCCGCCGAAGAAGTCATTGTTGGCCGTGTAGAAGGTGGCGCTCGGCGCCAGCTCCAGCGTCACCGGTCCGAACGTCTTGGAGAAGCCCAGCTCCGGTTTCACCGACCAGCGATTGTTCCCGATGTTCAGGAGCTTGCTGGAATCGTACTGGCCCAGCGGAGCCGTCACCGCGAGACTGGCGCCGACGATAAAATCTGGCTGGTACTCCTCGAACTCCTCCATGGTCAGGGCGGGACCGCCGTATAGCAGAATCGAAAAGCGCGCTCGAGGATCGCCGAGGCCGTTGACCGACCTCTCGAGTGTCTCTCCGGCGAGCTTCGTGCTCCCCGACGCCCACGCGTACGGCAGCACCAGATCGATCTTCGCCGACCGGCCAAACACGCTCAGGGAACGCGAGTAGGCGAGAAAGGCGCTGTGGACCGTGGCCGTGGTGTCCTGGAGGGGCGCCGAGGAGTCAAGGGCCACGTCGCCGTGAGAGTAGCCGTAGCCGAGGAGGAGAAAGTTCATCCCGACCGGCGTGTTGGAATATACCCTCGGCTCGAGATCCTGGGCTTCGACCGTCACGACGGTGGCCAGCATCATGAAGATGAGCGCCACCCCTGATCTGGCCATGTGGGCTATGCTAACGCGCCAGGAGGAATTCCATGAGCGCACACGGGTTGTATCTGGTCCGGATGGACGTCGCGCACGAGCATCAGGCGCTGTTCAACGAGGTCTACGACAAAGAGCACGTGCCCAACCTGCGCGCTGTGCCCGGCGTGCGCCGGGCGAGCCGCTACCGGCAGCCTTCACCGACCGAGCCGCGCTACCTCGCCGCCTACGAGATGGACAACCCGGCGGTGGTCGAGACCGAGGCCTGGAAGAAGGCCGGCGAGCTCGGCCAGTGGCCCACGGTCGTCCGTCCCAAGACGATGAACCGTCATCGCGTCATCTACGAGTGGGTCGGCGGCAAAAGCGTGCTGACCTACAAGACCCCCTACTGGTTCTTCGTCATGATGGACGTCGAGCCCCACCGCGAGGCGCTCTTCAACGACCTCTACGACAACGAGCACCTGCCGCTCCTGCTCAAGCTGCCCGGCTCGGTCAACGCCGTCCGCTATCGCACGAACGCGCCCGGTCAGCCGCGCTATCTCTGCGTGTACGAGGTCGAGAACACGGAGCTGCCGATGTCCAAGCTCTGGAACGACACCTCGGATATCGGCCGGTGGAAGCCGGAAGTGCGGCCGTACACCTATAACAAGCGCTACATCGTCGGCGAGCGCATCTTCTCGGCTTGAGGCGAGCATGAAGATCACCGCGGTCGACGTCAGCGTGCTGCGCGTCCCCGTCGATCGGCCTTACGTCGCGGGTGGTCGCGCGGTCGATGCGAACTGGCACGTGCTGGCCCGCGTCACCACGTCGGATGGGGTCGCGGGCATGGGCTACGTCGTCTACCCGCGCCCCGACCTCATGACGACGATCGGCCATGCCGCGCGCGAGCTCGGCGAGCACCTGATCGGCATGAGCGTCCTCGAGCCCGAAGCGGCGTGGGAAAAGCTGGCGCGCCGCGGCGACTGGGTGGGCCCGGGCGGATTGCTGCACATTGCGCTCGCGCCGCTCGACATTGCGGTGTGGGATGCCAACGGCAAGACGCTCGGACAGCCGCTGCACCGGCTCCTCGGCGGCTATCGCGATCGACTGCCAACGTACGCCAGCGACGGCCTGTGGGTCAGCCTGTCCCCGCAGGAGCTCGGCGAGTCGGCGAAACGCCACGTCGCCGACGGATTCGGGGCGGTCAAGCTGCGGCTCGGCAAGGAGGCGACGCCCGAGGCGGAAGCGCGGCGTGTCCAGGCCGTGCGCGACGTGGTCGGGCCGGGCGTTCGCATCATGGTGGACGCGGTCGAGAGCTGGACGCTGGCGCGCGCCCGGCGCACTGGGCGCGTCCTGCAGGACTCGGGCATCGCCTGGCTCGAAGACCCGGTGCATCACGCCGACGTCCCCGGGCTGGCCTCGCTTCGCCGTCGGCTCGAGATACCGATCGCGGCCGGCGAGCACCTCTATCACCTCGACGCGTTCCGCCAGCTCTTCGACGCCGAGGCGGTCGATGTCGTCATCCTGGATCTGGCCCGGGTGGGCGGCGTGACGCCGTGGCGGAAGATCGCCGCGCTGGCGCAGGCGCACCGGATCCCGGTGTGCGGCCACGTGGTCCCGGAAGTCCAGGTGCATCTGCTCTCGGCCGTCGCCAACGGCCACATGGTGGAGTACGTTCCCCGGTCGGCCGGAATCTTGAAAACGATGCCCCGGGTCGAGAACGGCGAGCTCGTGGCTCCGCCCGGCCCCGGTCTCGGCCTCGAGCTCGACGAAGCGGCGGTCAAGCGTCATCGCGTGAGCTAGCATTCGACGATGGCCGGGCGCTTCGACGGGCAGGTCGCCATCGTCACGGCGGGCGGCTCCGGCATCGGCGCCGCCAGCGCGCGGCGTTTCGCGGACGAAGGCGCCGCCGTCGTGATCGCCGACCTGAGCGGCACGCGGGCCGAAGCGGTCGCCTCCAGCATCGCGCAAGGCGGAGGCCGCGCCGTCTCGCTCAAGATGGACGCGTCGGTTCCCGAGGCGGTGGAGTGCACGGTACGCCTGGCGCTCGACCGCTTCGGCCGGCTCGACGTCATGATGAACAACGCGGGCCTCGCCGAGCCGGCCCCGCTCGACGAGATCACGCTCGAGAGCTGGAACCGCGTGATCGCCGTCACCCTCACCAGCGTGTTCCTGGGAATGAAGTACTGCCTGCCGGTCATGCGCGCGCGGGGGAAGGGCGTGATCGTCAACACCGCGTCGATCTCTGGCATGGGCGGCGACTACGGCCTGTCGTCCTACAATGCCGCGAAGGCGGGCGTGATCAACCTGACCCGATCGGCCGCCATCGAGAACGCCCGCCACAATATCCGCGTCAACTGCGTCTGCCCCGGCTTCATCGACACGCGCGCGGCTCAGATCCTCGGGGCCGACCGCGCCGACGAGGTGCGGCGCATTCACGCCGCCGCGCACCCGATCGGTCGGGTCGGCCAGCCCGGGGAGATCGCGAGCACTGTGCTCTTCCTGGCCTCCGAGGAGGCCTCCTTCATCACCGGCGCGGCCATCGTCGCCGACGGCGGCGTCACCGCTCACACCGGTCTGCCCCACTTCCCCCGACCGGCGCGCTGAGGCCGGCGCGCCGTGATGGTCTCGGGCTAGCGGCCTCCCGGGACGATCCCCGCCGGCAGCGACTCGATGTGCGCGCAGATGTCGCGCGGTCGTGTCAGCCACACCCGATCCGGATGCTGAAGGATGTGCTGCAGCGCGCGGCGCAGCCGGCGGATGCGGTACGGCCGGCCGGTGACGAACGGATGAAGCGAGATCGGACACACGAGCGGCTGCCGGGCCGACTGCGCGAGCAGCTCGTCGAACTGGTCGACGATCAGCTCGGCGAACTCGTCCGAGGTGTAGTGATACCAGACGATCCCGCGCGTGTCGTTCACCTCGATCGGGTACGGCATGGCGAGGATGCGGCCCTTGCGCGTGCGGATCCAGATGGGCTGGTCGTCCATCGTCCAGTCCATCGCGTACCGGTAGCCGGCCTCCTGCAGGAGGTCCATCGTGACTGTGCTGTTGGAAAGCCAGGGGCTCATCCAGCCCACCGGCCTGGCGCCCTCGTGACGCACGATCGTCGCCGTCACGCCCTCGATGAGCGCGCGTTCCTGGTCTTCGCCCAGGTGCCCCTGCTCGTCGGAGTTGGTAACGCCGTGCCCGAGAATTTCGTCGCCGCGCGCCCGCAGCTTCTCGGGGATGTCGGGCGCCATCTCGTAAACCGCGGTGTTCATCTGGGCCTCGGCAGGAATGCCGAGCTCGTCGAGGAGCTCGAAGAGACGCCAGATGCCGACGCGATTGCCGTAATCGCGCCAGCTGTAGACGCTGTGGCTCTGCGCCTGGTCGGGCGGCGCGATTGCGGCGCCCTTGCCGACGCCGAACCCGAAGGCCTCGATGTTGAGCGCGACATAGACGGCCAGCCGGCGCCCGCCGGGCCAGGTGTAGTCGGGCCGCTTGGTGATGTTCGAGTACTCGTAGCGTCCATGCGTCGGCAGCATCGCGTTGGTCCTCCTGGGCCCAGATGGTCGCGACGAGCCGCCGATCGTCGCGGGGCTGGGGCCCCGCCGATCGAGGCGCGCGTCGAGACAGTTGCCCGCTTTCGTACGGCCGGATCACTGTACACTGTGGCGCCGGCTGCAGGCGGTAATGCGCAGCCGCCGATCGTCGCGGGGCTGGGCCCGCCGATCGAGGTGCGCAATGTAGACGGAGGCCGTGATGATCGATCCGGCGTTCACGCTCGAGAAGAAGGTTGCCATCGTGGTCGGCGCCGCCAACGGGATCGGGCGGGCCACCGCTCTCGCTTACGCGGCGGCCGGCGCCCACGTCGCATGCGCTGACATCGAGGAGCCCGGCGCCAAGACCACCGCCGCCCAGATCGAGGCGGGCGGCGGACAGGCTCTCCCCGTGCATCTCGACGTCACCGACGGCGCGAGCTGCAAGAACGCCGTCACCGCTGCGGTCCAGCGCTTCGGCGGGCTCGACGTCCTCATGTACGGCGCCGCCGACAGCGACCGCGCCGCGACCGTGTTGGAGCTGGACGAGGCCGCCTGGGACCGGGTGATCCGCATCAACCTGACCGGCGCATTCCTGATGGTCAAGGCGGCGATCCCGGCGATGATCGCGCGCGGCGGCGGCAGCATCATCCTGATCGCCTCGCAGCTCGGCCGGGTCGCCTCGCCTGGGCGGGCACCCTACTGCGCGACCAAGGGCGCTCTGATCCAGCTCGCGAAGGTCCTCGCCGCCGACCACGCCGCGCAAAACATCCGCGCGAATACGATCTCGCCGGGCCCGATCGAGACCCGGCGCATGCTCCGCCGGTGGAAGGACATGGACGAGGCGCGCAAGATGATGGGTCCCAAGCAGCTGCTCGGGCGGCTCGGGCTGCCCGAGGAGATCGGACGCGCCGCGGTCTATCTAGCCAGCGACGCCTCCGCATTCATGACCGGCAGCGATCTGCTCATCGACGGCGGCTACACCGCGATCTAGGCAGGGAGGCCAGCGATGATCGTCGACATCCACGCTCACTACTTCGCTAAGGAGTACATCGATCTGCTCATGAGCATCGGCGGCCGCAGCGTCCCCGAGGCAGCGCGGGCGTTGACGGCGGGGCAGCTCCGGCGCGACGACGTTGCCGGGATCGCGGCGCGCCTGCAGCAGATGGACGAGGCTGAGGTGCAGATGCAGGTGCTCTCCCCGGCCGCGAGCCCGCCGTACGCCGAGAAGGAAGCCGACGCGGTCGCGGCGGCACGGCTCATCAACGACACCTACGCCGAGCTCGCCCAGAAATACCCCGGCCGGTTCAACGCGGTCGTCTCGTTGCCGCTGCCGCACATCGACGCCTCGCTGCACGAGATGGAGCGCGGGCTGGACCAGCTCAGCATGCTCGGCGTGTCGATGACCTGCTCCTGCTTCGATCGCTCGACGGCCGAAGCGGAGTTCGAGCCGCTCTACCAGGAGATGAACCGGCGCCGGACCGTGCTGAGCTATCACCCGATTCAGAACGGCATCTGTTCGCCGATGATCAACGACTACAAGTTCACGGTGTCGGTCGGGGCCTCGCTCGAGGACGCCGCCATCGTCCTGCACCTGATCGCCCGGCGCGTGCCGGAGCGCTTCCCGCGCATCAAGTACGTCGTGCCGCATCTGGGCGGCATCATCCCCATGCTGCTCCAGCGGCTCGACAACCAGGCGCCGCGGCAGCACCCGAACCTGCCGGAGCGGCCGAGCGTGACGGCCCGCCGCTTCTTCTACGACATCGTCGGCCACGGCTCGCAGGCCGCTTTGCTTTGCGCCTGGAAGGCGTTCGGCGCCGACCACCTGGTGGCCGGGAGCGACTATCCGGTCCTGCTGGCGTTCGAGACCTATCGCCAGAACTTCTTCTACCTGAGCGAGTCGATGCTGCCGGCTGAGGACGTGGACAAAATTCTTCACCACAACTCCCAGATCGTGCTGGGATTGAAGCATTAGCGTCGTCACTATTCGCGGTTCCGTGCTGGCTTGCTTCGTGGCGCTCGCGTGGCTCGCCGCGCCCGCGCCGGCCGTAGCCCAGGATCACCCGTGCGAGAGTGACTCCGTGCGCGCGCGCGGCGGCGAGAACCTGTACCGAAGAGAGTGCTGTCAGCAGCGTCCGTATCGTTCGCTCGAGCAGGTAGCCCGTGCCGAGGGCATCGAGATCCGCAAGCGGACCACTGCGCAGGAGCCGGTCCCCGGCTACTTCCATTGCGTGGTGGACTTCGCGTGGCAGGACTCGCGCGAGGCGTGGCGGCAGAACGACGCGAACTTCGAAGCGTGCGTGGCGTCCGTGAAGAAGGTCGAGGCCGAGCGCCAGCGCTCGGCCCCCGGTCTCCTCTACACCCCGCAGGACCTCAAGTGCGGTCAGAATCGCGACAAGTATCTGTGCGCGCTCGGCAACTCCTGGGCGTGCAAATGATTGCTGGACCTGAAAAAGACGCGCGTGAGGAGGCTCACGTGAAAAGACTCTGCGGCATCTCGGCAGCGGTGCTCGTTCTGATGATCCTGACCGGCGGCGTGACGCCGGCCGTGGCGGCGCCCGAAGGTCAGGTGACCTGGGGTATTCACATCTCGCTCGCGCCGACGTGGTTCGATCCCGCAGAGACCACGGGAATCGTCACGCCGTTCATGGTCATGTACGCGCTGCACGACGCGATGGTGAAGCCGCTGCCGGGCAATCCGCTGGCGCCCAGCCTGGCCGAGTCGTGGACCGTATCGCCAGACGGCCTCGCCTACGAATTCCTGATCCGCAAGGACACCCGATTCCACAACGGTGATCCGGTCACCTCGGAGGACGTCAAGTTCTCGTTCGAGCGCTATCGCGGTGCCGCCAACAAGGCGTTCAAGGACCGCGTGGCCGCCGTCGAGACGCCCGCGCCGAACCGCGTGCGCTTTCGCCTCAAGGCCCCGTGGCCCGACTTCCTCACTTTCTACTCGAGCGCGACTGGCGCCGGCTGGATCGTGCCCAAGAAGTACGTCGAAAAGGTCGGCGACGAGGGCTTCAAGAAGGCGCCGATGGGCGCGGGCCCTTATCGCTTCGTCTCGTTCACGCCGGGCGTGGAGCTGGTGCTAGAGGCAGTCGACCGCTACTGGCGCAAGACACCCCAGGTGAAGCGGCTGGTCTTCAAGACCATACCGGATCCGGCCACCCGGTTCGCCGCGCTCAAGCGCGGCGAGGTCGACATCACCTACTGGATGACCGCCTCGCTCGGTGAGGAGCTTCGACGCACGCCGGGGCTCACACTCAAGCCCTCGCTCGCCAACAACTCGTACTGGGTGTACTTCGTCGAGCAGTGGGATCCGAAGTCGGTGTGGCACGACCGGCGCGTCCGGCTCGCCGCCAACTACGCGATCGACCGTCAGGCAATCAATCAGGCCGAGACGCTCGGCTTCTCGAAGATGACCTACAGCATGATCCCGTCGCACTTCGAGTTCTTCTGGCAGCCGCCGGTGATTCCGTACGATCGGGCCAAGGCCAAACAGCTCCTCACGGAGGCCGGCTATCCCAACGGCTTCGACGCCGGCGACTTCACCTGCGACGTCGTGCACTCCGGGATCGCCGAGCCGGTGGCCAACGATCTGCAGGGCGCCGGCATCCGGGTGAAGCTCCGTGCGCTCGAGCGCGCGGCGTACAACAAGGGACAGGTCGAGAAGACCTTCAAGAATCTCGTGCTGAGCGCGAGCGCGGCGTTCGGCAACGCGCCGACTCGGCTCGAGGCGTTCGTGGCCGGAGGCGGCGCCTATGTGTACGGCAGCTATCCCGACATCGACGGGCTCTTCCGCGAGCAGGCCGTCGAGCTCGACCGCAAGCGCCGCGAGGCGGCGCTGCACCGCATCCAGCAGCTCGTCGCCGAGAAGGCGATGTTCGCGCCCATCTACCAGTTCGCGGCCATGGGCGGTCACGGGCCTCGGGTGGAGGAATCCGGCCTCGGGCTCATCACCGGGTTCCCGTTCTCCGGCCCCTACGAGGACGTGACGCTCAAGGCGAACTAGCGCCGTCAGCCCGTCGGGAGGCCGGCGGCCACCTTCCGCGCCGTCGCGGCGCCGCGCTCGGCGAACTGGCGGCAGAGGCCGCTGTAGCGGGCTGGGTCGAGCAGCGCATCGACCTGCGCCGGGGTGAGGCGCGCGCTCACATGCTCGTCCGCGGCGAGCATCTCGCGGAACGGGCGCGACTGCGTCACCGAGCCCTGCGCGGCTTCGTACACCGCGTCGTGAGCGCGCTGACGGCCGATCTGCTTGCCCAGCTCGAGCATCAGCGCCTCGGCCATGATGAGGCCGCCGGAAAGGTCGAGGTTCTCGCGCATGCGCGCCGGGAACACCTGAAGCCCGCGGAACAGCACGATCATGCGCTCGAGCATGTCGCCCGTCAGCTCGCAGCTCTGGGTAAGGGCGCGGCCCATCATGATGCTGGTGGTACGGTCGGCCTCGTGCTCGGTGTGCATGGCGTCGAGCGCCAGCGGCACCAGCGCGCGGATCTGCGCGGCGGCGGCGATGATGTCCTGGGACAATTTCGGATTGCGCTTCTGCGGCATCGTGCTGCTGCCCACCGTGCCCGGCGGCACCGGCTCCTCGACCTCGCCGAACTCCTGCTTCATCAGGGTGTAGATCTCGCGCCCGATCTTGCCCGCGGTGGCCCCGAGGAGACCCAGCAGCGTGACGTACTCCGCCTGGTGATCGCCGATGGTACGCGCCGGCATGCTCATCGGCCGCATCCCCAGGCGGGCCGCCATCTTCTCCTGCGTGACGAGGCCGGGCTCGCCGAGCGATGCGAGCGTGCCGGCGCCGCCGCCGAGCATCGCCACGAACACCCGGCTCTCCGCGGCGCGGAGCCGCTCGACGTGGCGGCAGAGCTCGTCGATCCACACCGCCACCTTGAAGCCGAACGTGGCGGGCACTGCGTGCTGGCCGTGCGTGCGCCCGGGCAAGAGATCGTCCTTGGTCCGCTCGGCCAGGTCCGCGAGCGTCCCGAGGATCGCCCCGAGCTGGCGCAGGAAGATCTGATGAGCCCGGCGCACCTGGAGGAGCAGGCCCGTCTGCGTGATGTTCTGGGTCGTGGCGCCCCAGTGCACGTAACCGCCGGCGTCGCCCTCGCAGGCGCGGTCGAGCGCCCAGACGAGCGGGACGATCGGATGGCCGGTCTTGGCGAGCCCCGCGCGCACGGCGTCGAGGTCGAGGTATTTCAGGTGGGCCTTCTTGACGATCTCGCGCGCCGCGTGCTCCGGGATGATGCCGAGCTCGCCCTGAGCCTGGGCCAGCGCGGCCTCGACGTCGAGCCAGGACTGAAAGCGCGCGGCCTCGGTGAAAAGTGCCCGCACGCCCGGGTCGTCGATACGGAGGGAAGTCGGCTCTTCAAGCATGGGCAAGCTCTCGTGTCAGCCGCGCCACGTCGAAGCGATAGACGCGCGCGGTGTTGGCGCCGGCGATCTTCGCGATTTCGTCATCGGGCACGCCGGCCAGGATGTCCTCCAGGATCTTGCGCGACTGCGGGAACGTCGACTCGCTGTGGGGATAGTCGGAGCCCCACATCATGTTGTCCACGCCGATGACGTCGCGTAGCCGTATGCCGATCGCGTCTTCCTGGAAACTCAGCACGACGTTCCGGTGGAAGAAATCGCTCGGGCGCATGCCGCTCTTGAACCGGTAGATCGCCTCGCCGTGGCGCTCGCGATAGGTGTAGTCCATCGACGTGAGAATGTTGGGCGCCCACGAGAGCTCGAATTCGACGATGGCGAGCGTCAGCGTGGGATGCCGCTCGAAAACCCCCGAGAAGATCATGTCGCAGAGCGAGAGCGCCGGATAGAACGCCTTCGTCGACCGGCTGCTCGCGTCGCGCAGCGTCTTCTCCCCTGCCCCGCGAATCTTGCCCTGCCGCCGAGTGGCGGTGTGCAGGCTGAGCGGCATGCCGAGTGACGCGGCCGCTGCCCAGAACGGCTCGTACTCCGGCTGGTCGTAGCGTCGGTGCTCGAGCGGGTATTCGGTGATCATCGCGCCGGCGAGCCCCAGGCGCGCGGCCCGCTCGAGCTCGCGAATGCCGTCCGCGACGTCGTCCAGGTTGATCATGGCGATGCCCTTGAGCCGGGCCGGATCGCGGCGGCAGAACTCGGCGAGCCAGTCGTTATAGGCGCGGAAGATCGCCGACATCAGGGGCGTGTCGGTCACCCTGAAGTAGAAGAGGCCTTGCGAGGGATACAACACCTCGCCCGCCACCCCGTCGAGCCGCATGTCCGCCAGGTGCTGATCGGGGTCGTAGCCGCCCCGGGGCACGTCCTCGAATCGGCCCTGTCCGGAAATGGTCTCGGGCGCCTCGAATCGAGCGCCGGCGTTCGAGATGAGGCCGATGCCCGACAGGACCTGGTCCGTTTCGACCACGAGCTGATCGGCGCCGTCGATTCGCTGCATGCGAGGCGCGCGGTCGCGAAAGGCCGCGTCGATGCGTTTGGTCCACAGATCGGGCGGCTCGAACACGTGCGAATCGGACGACAGGATCAGGGCCGGAACCATCGGCTGTCTCCTCGATTAGAGGCGCGCCTCGGGCGGCGGGGCCCCAGCCCCGCGACGCCCTCCAGCGCGCACCGCGGTTGAAGAAAAGATGGTCTAGAATCTCGCCAATGTCCACCCCCTATCCGCGCGACCTGGTCGGCTACGGTGGCAACCCGCCGCATCCTCACTGGCCGGGCGACGCCCGGATCGCCGTGAACTTCGTGATCAACTACGAGGAAGGCTCCGAGTACAACGTTCACGACGACGGCTTCTCGGAGGCCACCCTGACCGAAGCCGGCGGCGCCGACTCCGGCGTTCAGGGCCGCGACCTGGCGGCCGAGACCTTGTTCGAGTACGGCAGCCGTGTGGGCATCTGGCGCGTGCTCCGCATCTTCAAGGAGCGCGAGCTTCCCCTGACCGTGTTCGGCTGCGCGCTCGCCCTCGAGCGGAACCCGGCTGTGGCCGCCGCGATTCGCGAGTCCGGATTCGACGTGTGCTCGCACGGCTGGCGATGGATCAAGCACTGGGAGCTCACCGAGGAGCAGGAGCGCGCGCACATCCGGATGGCCGTCGAGTCACTGACCAAGACCGTCGGCGAGCGGCCGCTCGGCTGGTACTGCCGCTCCGGCCCCAGCGTGAACACGCGGCGGCTGCTGGTCGAGGAGGGCGGCTTCCTCTACGACTCCGACGCCTACAACGACGAGCTGCCGTACTGGGTGCGCGTGAACGAGCGCCCGCACCTGGTGGTGCCGTACAGCCTCACGCCGAACGATTCGAAGTTCGGCCGCGGCGGCTTCTTCACCGCCGACGACTACTTCACGTTCGTGAAGGACGGCTTCGACGTGCTCTATCGCGAGGGCCGGACGCAGCCCCGGATGATGTCGCTCGGGCTTCACCTGCGCCTGATCGGGCACCCGTCGCGGGCCGCGGGCCTCGAGCGAGCGCTCGACTACATGGCGACGCATCAGGGCGTGTGGTTCACTCGACGCATCGACATCGCACGGCACTGGGTGAAAACGTACCCGGCGCCGCGCTGAGAATCTCGCGACGGCGCTCGCCGTTCGCGTACTGGAGAGGGAGACCGAGATGGGCAAGCTGGACGGTAAGGTCGCGCTGATCAGCGGCGGCGCGAAGGGTCAGGGCGCCGCCGAGGCGCGGACGTTCGCTCGCGAAGGCGCCAAGGTGGTCTTCGGCGACATCCTGGACGCCGAGGGCAAGAAAGTGGAGGCGGCCATCCGCGCCGAGGGCGGCGAGGCCGCGTACGTGCATCTCGACGTCACGAGCGAGACGGACTGGCAGACCGCGGTGAAGCTCGCGACCGGGCGCTACCGCCGGCTCGACATCCTCGTTAACAACGCCGGGATCATCATCCCGCGCGTGGCGATCGAGGACCGGACGGCGGCCGAGTGGGACCGCGTGATGGCGGTGAACGCCAAGGGTGTGTTCCTCGGCACCAAGTACGCGATCCCCGCGATGCGCCAGTCGGGCGGGGGCTCCATCGTGAACATTTCCTCGGTGGCCGGCATCGGTCAGTCGCTCCACCAGGAGCCGGCGTACGCGGCCAGCAAGGGCGCCGTCCGGATCTTCACAAAGGTCACGGCCAGCCAGCACGCGAAGGACCGGATCCGCTGCAACTCCGTGCACCCCGGCCCGGTCGACACGGACATGATCCACAGCGCCATGCCCGATCCCGCCGTGCTGCAGAAGCGAATCGAGCGCGTGCCCCTTGGGCGCCTGGGCACCGTGGATGAGATCGTGACGCTCGTGCTCTACCTCGCCTCCGACGATTCGTCGTACGTCAGCGGGAGCGAGATGGTCATCGACGGGGGCGCCCTGGCCCAATGATCAAGGTCGTGGTGCTGCTGCGACGCCCGGCGGCCTGGAGCCGCGAGCGCTTCCATCGCTGGTGGATCGACGAGCACGCGCCCTTCGCGAAGAAGCTACCGGACCTCCGGAAGTACCGGGTGTGCCTGGTCACAGGCTCGACGTCGCACGAGGGCCGCGAGCCGTGGGATGGGATCGCCGAGCTGTGGTTCGACGATCGCGCCGCGCTCGACCGCGCGTGGTCGTCGGAGGTCGGCAAGATCGCGCTGGCGCACTCGCGCGAGAGCCACAGCGACCGCCTGGTGCTCATCACCGAGGAGCACGCCTTCATCGGATGAACGGCCGCGCGCACACTCGGTGAGGGGACGATCGGTGGCCGAACAATCAGGATTCCAGGTCACTGGCAGTGCTGCGGAGCTCTACGAGCGGTACCCTGCGCGGTATCTCCTAGGCCCCTGGGCTCCGGGACTCGTCGCGGCAGCAGCGTTGCGCCCGGCACAGCGCGTGCTGGATCTCGCATGTGGCACCGGGGTAGTGGCACGTCTTGCGGCCTCAAAAGTAAGCCCAGCAGGTCACGTCACTGGCTTGGATATCAATCCTGGGATGCTGGCGGTTGCCCGGTCCTTGCCGTCCCCGCCTGGCGTCTCAATCACTTGGGTCGAAGGGAGCGCAACGGCAATGGATCTGCCGAATGCCTCCTTTGAGGTCGTCTTGTGTCAGCAAGGACTCCAGTTCTTTCCCGACAAGTCCGCGGCGCTGACCGAGATAAATCGGGTCCTCGTACCGGGTGGCCGGGCATTGCTCAGCGTCTGGAAGTCGATGGGCCCGTACCATGTCGCCGTTGGGAATGCGCTTGAGCGGTATGCAGGTCTGGAGACGGCAAACACGTTTCGCTCGACGCGGGTGGGATTGCCGGATGCGGATGCGTTACGCCGAATGCTCACTGATTCCGGGCTCCGCGACGCGCACATTCGCCCGGCTGCGATGACGGTGCAGTTACCCGCGGTTGAGGAGTTCGTCTTGGGGCATCTAGCCGGCACGCCAGTGGCTGCTGCGGTTGTGGCCTTGGATGACGAGAAGCGTGCTGCGCTCGCAAGGCAGGTGAAAGTGGCGTTACAGCCTTATGCCAATGGTGACGGTGTGGCAGTGCCTGACGAAGTCAACATTGCGAATGCGCACAAGTAGCCGCGGGTTGGGTAGGCTGCCGGGATCTCGTCGCAGACCTCGCGGTTCTGGATCCGGACGGGCGACCAGGCTAGCCCCGGAACGCCGGTAGCACCTCGCGCGCGACCATTTCCAGGGCGGCCCGCGCCTCGACCGGATCGCTCGTGCCCGCCGAGATGATCAGCGTCTCGACGCCGACGTCCGCGTAGGCGCGGGCGTTCTTGACGATCTCGGATGGCCCTGTACCGAGCGCGTGGCGGCCCGCGCGCGCGGCGGCGAGGGTCATCGCAATCGACACGGGAATCTTCGCGGCGTCGCGGCCGCAGGCGCGCGCCTCGTCACGGAGCGTCGCAATTCCCTGCGCCAGCGCCTCCGGGGACAGGCCGAGCGGTTGCCAACCGTCACCAAGCCGCGCGGCGCGCCGGATGGCCGCGCGGCTGACGCCGCCGATCACCAGGGGAATGGACGGTGTCTGGAGCGGCCGGGGCGAGAACTTCATGCCCTCGAAGCGGTAGTACTTGCCCGCGAAGCGCGGCTCATCGGAGGACCAGAGCGCGCGCATCACGGCGATCGCCTCGTCGGTGTAGGCGCCCCGCTCGGTGAACGGCGTGCCCATCGCCTGCATTTCCTTCTCGATCAGGCCCACGCCCACG
>JBKPCO010000093.1:0-26240 GCA_046727415.1 Candidatus Methylomirabilota bacterium | reverse complement strand
GCAGCATAGCGTTGTACTTCAAGGTCCGCGTAGACCCGCCCCAGCTTCGCGCGGATGGCGGGGTCTTCGATCAGAGGCCGGCCGCCGCGCTTGAGCTCGCGGGTGGCCTTCACCAGCTGGTTGAACGCGATGGCGTGCCGGGTGACCCGTCCGAGCGAGTTGGCGCCACGCTCGTAGCCGAGCGTGGTCTGCGCGATCTCCCATCCCTGGTTGAGCCCGCCGATCAGATCCGATTTCTCGGCGCGCGCATTGGTCATGAAGACTTCGGAGAAGAGCGAGCTGCCGGTGATCTGCTTGAGCGGCCGCACCTCGACGCCCGGCTGGCGCATGTTGAGGAGCACGCACGAGATGCCCCGGTGCTTGGCGACCTTCGGATCGGTGCGACAGAGCAGGATGCCCCAGTCGGCGATGGGCCCGCTCGACGTCCAGATCTTCTGGCCGTTGACCAGGAAGTGGTCGCCCTGGTCTTCCGCCCGCGTCTTGAGGCTCGCCAGATCGGAGCCCGCGTTCGGCTCGGAGTAGAGCTGGCACCAGATCTCCTCGGCCGTCAGCATCTTCTTGAGGTAGCGCTTTTTCTGCGCCTCGGTGCCGTGGACGATGATGGTCGGGCCGATGAAGCCGATGCCGAGGCCGTTGATGGTCGGTGGCGCGCTCACCCGCGCCATCTCGTCCTGCACGATGGCCTGCTGCATCGGCGTGGCGCCCCAGCCGCCGTACTCGCGCGGCCACAGCATGCCGACGTAGCCAGCCTCGTAGAGCTTGCGGTGCCACGCCTTGCGCTCGTCGAGCGTCTTGAGCTCGTGCCTGGGTGTGTTGGCCTCGAGCCAGCGCCGGGTCTTCGCGCGGAACTCCCGATCTTCAGGCGCGTAGTTCAGGTCCATCGGTCGGCCTCCGAAGTGCGCGCCGCAGGCCGTCGCGGGGCTGGGGCCCCGCCGGCCGAGGTGCGCCTCTGGATCGTTGTGCGCGCCGCAGGCCGTCGCGGGGCTGGGGCCCCGCCGGCCGAGGTGCGCCTCTGAAGAAATGAAACGTTTCTAGCACGCCGGCCGCGGTGAATCAACGCGCGGGGGGCGCCAGACAGTAGATCGCGGTGTGGAGCACGTGAGCGACGAGGCGCGGCCGCCCGCCGGTCTCGGCGACGACGGCCAGGTCGGCCTCGACGAACTGCTTGTCCTTCTTCTCGAACAAGGATCGCACGCGCCCGCGCGTGGCCAGCGTTTCGCCGACGCGCGCGCCGCCCAGATGGCGCACGACGCTGCCGACGTGAATCCACGGGCTCAGCCTGACGTTGAGCGAGAGCGCCTTGTTCGACTGGTCGAGGATGAACGCGGGGTGCATCCAGCCGCGCGCCCCGCGATAGAGAGCGAGGCCGTCGCTGAACCGGTCGACGACCTCGGCGGCGCGCTCGTCGTCGTACGGGTTGACCGGGGTGCCGAGCGCGTCGAGGCTCGCGAAGTGGGCCCGGGTCGCCACCGGCCGATCCCCGGGCAGCGGCGCCGCCCGGTACTGCGCGAGGTTCACGGGCACCGGCGCGCCGGCCGGCAGGGTGGCGGTGAGCGTCGCGCACTCGCCGCCGGCCGCGGTCGAGGCGGTGACGGCCGCGGTGATGTTCTTCGCGTCACGCGCTGTCACGGTACACGTGACGCGAACCTCCTCGCCATCGTGGATGGGCTTCGTGAAGCGCACGCTCGCGGTCCCGCGCTCCAGCCACGCAGCACCGAACGCCTCGACCAGCGGATGAGTCAGGTAGGCGTAGACGGTCACGCCGGGGACGAGGGCGCCGCGGAAGCCGAACTTCCGCGCGATCTCGTCGTCGTGGATCTTGTTCTCCGAGGTGTACGACGTGTTACGGGCCTTGACGTGATAGTCGGGCAGGCGTTCCGTATCGGCCTCCTTCGCTGCAGTCCGGTGCGGGCAAGTATATAATCATCCCGCTCATGTCGCGCGGGCTCGTGATCGCCCTGGTTCTGGTCGTCCTCGTCGGCGGTGTCGCCGTGTGGGCGGTTTCTATCAACAACCAGCTCGTCCGGCTCGATCAAGACGTCAACGAGAAGTGGGCGCAGGTGCAGAACGTCTATCAGCGCCGGGCCGACCTGGTCCCGAACCTGGTCGAGACGGTCAAGGGATTCGCGGCGCAGGAGCGCACGGTGCTGGAAGAGGTCACGAAGGCGCGGGCCAGCGCCTCGTCGATCCAGCTCACGCCGGAAGCGCTCAAGGATCCGCAGGCGCTCCAGAAGTTCCAGGAGGCGCAGAATCAGCTTTCTGGCGCGCTGTCGCGACTCCTGGTCACCGTCGAGCGCTACCCCGACCTCAAGTCGAACCAGAATTTCCTGGCCCTTCAGAGTCAGCTCGAGGGAACCGAGAACCGGATCACCGTGGAGCGCCGGAAGTTCAACGAGTCCGTGCGCGACTACAACACTCGCCTCCGCCTCTTCCCGGGCTCGCTGGTCGCCGGCTTCTCCGGCTTTCAACCCCGGCCGTTCTTCGAGGCAGCGGCCGATGCGGCTACCGCGCCCAAGGTGAAATTCTAGCCTGCTCCTCGCGGTTGTCCTCGCCGTCGCGCTCGTCCTGCCGCCTGCGCCGGCCGGCCATCTGAACGATTACGCCGGGCTCCTGACCGCGGCCGAGCGCGACAGGCTCGAGACGATCCTGACGGAGCGCGAGCGCGCCGCCGGGCCACAGATGGCGATCGCGGTGTTCAAATCGCTCGACGGCGAGAGCCTCGAGGACGTCGCGAACCGGCTCTTCCAGAAGTGGCGCCTCGGCTCGAAGAAGCTCGACAACGGTGTCCTGCTCGTCCTGTTCGTCGAGGACCGGAAGGTGCGCATCGAAGTGGGCTACGGCCTCGAGGCGGTCCTGACGGACGCGGCCTCCTCCCAGATCATCCGCGAGGCGCTCGCGCCGCGCTTCCGCGAGCAGCGCTACGCGGCCGGGCTCGAAGCAGCCGTCAACGCGGTCTATGAACGGATCGCGTCGCCCCAGCCGCTCTCGGGCAAGGCGGAGTCGCGACGGGGGCTCTCGACGAGAGAGATCTATCTGCTGTTTTTTCTCGCGTGTGTGGGGATCACCTTCGTCAGCCTCGCGTGGAACGTGTCGCAGCAGCGCGGCTACACCGCCGGCCGCCGCGGCTGGAGATCGTCGGGCCCCGGCGGCTGGTACGGCGGAGGGTACGGCGGCGGCGGGTGGGGCGGGGGCGGCTGGAGCGGCGGGGGCGGCGGCGGCTTCTCGGGCGGCGGGGGCAGCTCGGGTGGCGGCGGCGCGAGCGGGAGCTGGTGATGGCCGGTCATCCCGCGTGGGCGCGGCGGTTCCTGAGCGAGCCCGATTTCGACGCGATCGCCGGCGCGATCCGCGCGGCCGAGTCGCGCACGTCGGCGGAGATCCGGGTGCATCTGGAGCGGCGCGTGCCCAAGCGGCTCTTCCGGCGCCGTCATGACGCGCTCGCGCGGGCCCAGCACGTGTTCAGGCGCCTGGGCATGCACCGGACGGCCGAGCGACATGGCGTGCTGATCTACGTCGCGGTCGAGGAGCGGCGCCTGGCGGTCGTGGGCGACGAGGGCATCCACGCCCGCGTCGGCGACCTCCACTGGAACGCGGTGCGCGATCTGATGGTCGAGATCCTGCGTGAGAACGGGCCTCCGCGCCGAGCGCTCGAGCACGCGATCGAGTTGCTCGGCCGGGTGCTCGCCGAGCACTATCCGCGGCGGCCCGACGACCGGAACGAGCTGAGCGACGAGGTGAGCCTCACGTGAGGCGCGGGTATACTTTCCTCATGGTGCTTCGCTCGATCGTGAGCGCGCTCGCGCTCCTGCCTCCGCTGGTCGCCTTGGCGCAGGACGCGCCGGGCCAAGATCCGTCTCTCCTCGAGATCCGACGCGCGGGTGAATCCGCGCCCCGCCTGCCCGTCGTGCATCCGGCGCCGCCTCTCGGCGAGGCCGTGCACGAGGCGGATCGCGCGACCGCCGAGCGCGAGAGTGCGCGGCGGGCCGAGGAGCTCCTGCGCGAGCAACAGTCGTCCGCTGCCGACCGGCGGCCGGATCTCGACTACGCGGTCACCAGCGGCATCCAGCAACGAAACCTCCTGCGCCTGCGCTGACCGCCGGCGTGCTAGAGTGAGCGCGGTCTTCGAATGACCCGCGACGACATTCCGACTCCCGCGCTGCTCCTCGACCTCGATCGCTTCGAGCGGAACATCCGCCGCATGGCCGCGCACGCGCGCGCCGCCGGCAAGAACCTCCGGCCCCACGCGAAGACGCATCGCTGCCCGGAGATCGCCCGGCGGCAGGTGAACGCGGGCGCGCTCGGCGTTGCGTGCGCGAAGCTCGGCGAGGCCGAAGTGATGGCGCGCGCGGGAGTCCGCGGCCTCCTGATCACCACCGAGGTAGTCTCGCCGGCGGCAGTCCGACGGCTCATGCAGCTCGTCTCGGCGGCGCCCGACACGCTGCTCGTCGTCGACAACGCCGAGAACGTCAAGACGCTCGGGCACGAGGCCGCCGCCGACGGAGTCACGCTCAACGTCCTGGTCGACATCGACGTGGGGAACCGCCGCACCGGAGTCGCGCCCGGCGAGCCCGCGCTCGCGCTGGCGCGCGCCGTGGTCGCGCAGCCGTCGCTCCGGTTCCGCGGGCTGCAGGGCTATGCGGGCCACTGCGCCCACGTCGTCGGCTGGGAAGCGCGCCAGACCGCGTCGCGCGCGGCGCTGGCGCCGCTCATGGCGACGCGCACGATGATCGAGGCGGCCGGGTTGCCGGTCGAGATCGTCGCGGGCGGTTCGACGGGCACGTGGGACATCGACGTCGAGCTGCCCGGGCTCACCGAGCTGCAGGCCGGCTCCTACTGCGTGATGGATCTGGAGTACCGCCGCATCGGCAGCCGCGCCGGCGCCACGCTCGGCGAGTTCGAGATGGCGCTCACGGTCATCGCCACGGTCGTCAGCACGCCCACGGCCGATCGGGCGATGGTCGACGCCGGGCTCAAATCGTTCTCGACCGACAAGCCATTTCCGCCGGAGTCGGTGGAGCGCCCGGGCATCGAGTTCTCGTTCGCCGGCGACGAGCACGGGCGGCTCACCGTCACCGATCCCTCGCGGCCGCCGCGGCTCGGCGAGCGCATCGAGTTCTTCCCGCCCCACTGCGATCCGACGATCAACCTCTACGATCGGATCTACGCGATGCGTGGCGACGCGGTCGAGGCGGTGTGGGAGATCGCGGCGCGCGGCAGGAGCGACTGATTTAGATGGGGGGCTTCGAGCGCCCCCCCAACCCCCCGCGCTAGCCGGCCGGACGGTAGGCGATCAGGTAGCGGTGCTCGCCCTCGAGCACGATCTCGTTCCGCTGATTGCGTAGCGCCACCCGGAGCGTGAGGAGCCCAGCCGAGCGCTTCTTCTCCAGGCCCACGACCTCGTGCTCCGGGTAGATCGTATCGCCAAGAAACACGGGCGCCCGGAACCGGGTGGTTTGCTCCACAAACGCGACGATGGAATGCTCGATGAGCGGCGCCAGGGTCGAGGCGCCGACCGCGGTCAGCGAGCTGAGCAGGAGACCGTGGGCGAGCCGGTGACCGAAGCGCGTTTTCTTCCCGTATTCCTCGTCGTAGTGGATCGGGTGGTTGTCGCCGGTCATCCCGGCGAAGAACAGGAAGTGCGCGTCGGTCAGGGTCCGCGACGGGCTCTTGAACCGATCCCCGACCTTGAAGTCCTCGAAGTAGCGCTCGCTCACCAGGCCGCCCAGAACGCGTCCTGAACGGCCGCGGGCGTCTCGAGGCCGAAGAGCGTTTCGCGCAGCTTCGCCGCGCCCGGGAAGCCGCTCGCGTACCAGGCCAGGTGCTTCTTGAGCTGGACGAGCGCGGTCGGCGCCGACAGATGCGTCTCGATCAGCTCGGCGTGGCGCCGGATGATCCGCGCCCGCTGGTCACGCGAAACGTCCCCGCTCGCGAAGATCCACGGCGCGCCGAGCGCGCCGCGCCCGACCATGACGGCGGCGCACCCGGTGGCCGCGACCATCGCCGCCGCGTCGGCGCGGCTCCGGACGTCGCCGTTGCCGACGACCGGGATGGAGACGGCATCGACGACCGATCCAATGATCTCCCATGGCGCCACCCCGGCGTACTGCTGCGATCGTGTCCGGGGATGAACCGTGATCGCGTCGACTCCTTCGCTCTCGGCGACGCGCGCGATCTCGACCGCGTTCACCGTGCGCTCGTCCCAGCCGCCGCGGATCTTGACGGTGAAGCGAACGCCGATCGCCTTGCGCATCGTCCTCAAGATAACGGCGGCGCCCAGCGGGTCGCGCATCAGCGCGGCCCCCTGGCCCTTGCTGACGATCTTGGACACCGGGCAGCCCATGTTGAGGTCGATCGCGTCGGCGCCGGCGGCTTCGAGGCGCCGGGCCGCCTCGGCGAGCACGTCGGGGTCGGAGCCGAGGAGCTGCATCGCGATCGGTCGTTCCTCCGGCAGGAACCGGGTCATCTCCAGGGTGCGGACGCTGCCCTGCAGGAGCGCCCGGGCGTCGAGCTCCTCGTTGGTGAGCGGGCCGGCACCGCACTCGCGGCAGACCAGCCGGAAAGGCGTGTTGGTGACGGCGGCCATGGGGGCCAAGCGCAGATCGATCATCGCTTCCAGCATCTCACGACGCCCGGCCGATCACTCCACCAGCGCGACCGCGCGGACGGGCGAGCCGTCGGCGCCGTCGAGCTTGAGGGGCAGCGCCATGAAGCGGCAGCGCGGCGCGCCGATCTGGTCGAGGTTGGTCAGATACTCGATCACGGTGATGCCGGCCGGAAAGAAGATCGCGTGAGTCGTGTATTCGTCGCGCGCCGGCCGCCGGCGCGGCTCGGCGACGGTGTCGCGGATGCAGTGATCGGGCGGATAGTCGTAGCCGACCGCCTTGACCTTCCGATCGACCAGCCACTTGCAGGCGCTCGGCCCGGTCCACGGCCCCTGCTTCCAGAACGCTTCGTCGGCGATGCTCGTTCGCTTCGGCCAGTCGGTTCGCAGCAGCACGATGTCGCCGGCCCGCACGTGCCCGGCGCGGCGATCGAGGTCCGCGGCGGTCACCTCGCCGTTGGCGCCGAGATGGGTGAGATCGACTACGGCCGCGTCTCCGACCCACTGGTCGACCGGCATCGAAGCGATGTCGCGCCCGTCGACCAGGAAATGCAGCAGCGCGTCGACGTGCGTGTAGGCATGACAGCCGATCGTGAGCAGCGTGCTTTGCAGCGGATGACCCTCGGCGTGCGAGGCCACCAGCTGCGGCGCGACCTTCCAGCGGAAGTGCGGCCGGATCGAGTAGCTCAGGTCGACGATTCGCATCTCAGAACATGGGGGGCTCCGGGCGCCCGCCCAAGCCCCCTGGGCTCACAGTGCCCCGGCGGAGCCGTGGCACTCCTCGGTCACGCGAGTTCATCACGGGCCTCAGCGGTCGGCGACCATCACGGCGACCGGGAACCCGTAGTGAATCTTGCCGTCCACGAGCCGCGTCTGGATGCCGAGGGCGTCGTCGGCGAGCGAGGCCCGGAAGATCGCGCGGATCTTGTCGTCGTCGCCCGGGTTTGGGAAGGAGCGCGCGATCAGCGCCTCCATCTCGCTCTCCAGGCGATACCAGGTCAGGCGCGGCTCGGCGAGCCCGGCCTTCGCGTAGAGGCTCTTGTGCTCGTCGACCGGCATGGCCCGCACGTGCGAGGGATCGCGAAGCTTCTCGACCCGGTTGAACGCGTCGGCCCGGTCCGGCGCGGGCGCGCTGTCGACGACCATCACCTTGCCGCTGGGCTTGGCCACGCGCTTCATTTCCTTTAGAACCGCCAGCGGGTCGAGGAAGTGGTGGAAGGCGAAGCGGGAAGTGACGATCGAGAACGACGCGTCCGGGAACGGCAGCGGTAGCACGTCGCCCTGCTTCCAGGTGACGTTGGTCAGCCCCTGCGCGGCCTGGTTCTTCCGGGCCTGCTCGAGCATGGCCGGCGTGAGGTCGATGCCGGTGGCGTGGCGCACTGTCTTCGCGAATGCGCAGACGACGAGACCTCCGCCGCAGGCGACATCGAGGACGGTGTCGTCGGGACCGGCCCCGCTGAAGTCCACGATGAGACGCAACGCGGCCTCGTCCTTGATGGCCGACGCCGTGCTGAACGGGACGGCCTGTCGCGTGAACTGGTCGAGAATCGAGTCTTTGTGCGTGCTCATACGGTTGCCTCGTCTATCACAGGGTTTGCTTCACGGGCCGGCCGCCCTTCATGATGACCTTCAGGTTGTCCTGATTCTGGAACACGCGCAGGTTCCGCAACGGATCGCCGGCGACGACGATCAGATCGGCGTACTTCCCTGCCTCGACCGTGCCGATGCGATCCGACATGCGGAACAGCGCGGCGTTGACCCTGGTGGCCGAGAGCAGCACCTCCATCGGCTTCATCACCTGGGCTTTCAGCTCGAACTCGACCGCGCGCTGCACCATCATGTCGCCCAGGAGATCGGAGCCCGAGCCGATCTGACAGCCGGCCCGGTACGCGTATGTGAGGCCCTGCACGGATTGCTCGCGCGCCAGGTTGATCTTCTGGATCTGGTGATCGCCGATGCCGTAGCGCTTGCCCTCGCGATAGATCATCTCGTAGGTGATCATCGTGGGCACCAGGAACGCCCCGGCCTCTTTGATGGCTCTGGCGGCAGCCTCGCGGATCAGGTTGCCGTGCTCGATCGAGCGCACGCCCGCCTCGATGGCGTTGCGGACCGCGGTGTCCGAGTAGGCGTGGGACAGGACGTACTTGCCGACTGCGCGCGCCTCCTCGACCGCCGCGCGCATCTCGGCTATCGTGAACTGCGTGGTGTCGAGCTCGTCCGACGGCGACATGGCGCCGCCGGAGGCCATGATCTTGATCTGGTCGACGTCGCGGCGCAGTTGCTCGCGCACCGCCTTGCGTACCTCGGCCTCGCCGTCGGCGATCGAGCCGACCATGCCGATGCAGCAGTCGATCGGCTCGATCCACTCGGCGCGCCGCCGCTTGTCGCCGTGGCCGCCGGTCTGAGAGATGTAGCGGCCGGAGACGAGCATGCGCGGGCCGGGATAGATCCCCTCGTCGATGGCCTCGCGGAAGCCGTAGTCGGCGCCGCCGGCGTCGCGCACGGTCGTGAAGCCCTGCATGAGGCATTCTTCGGCGCGCCGGAGCGCCTTGGCCGCCAGGAGGCTCGGCGGAAGATAGCGATGCTGATCGGTGATGTTGCCCTCGACGGCGCAGATGTGCACGTGCGCATCGGTGAGCCCGGGCATGAGCGTCGCGCCCTTGCAGTCGAGCGTCGTCACCGGGCCGGGCAGGGGGCCAACACGGCCGCCGGCCACGACCTCCTTGATCCGGTCGTCCTCGACGACGACGGCGGCGCCCTGGATCGGGTCGGCGCCGGTGCAATCGATCAGGACCGCGTTGGTGAAGACGGTCAGGCTCATCGGAGTGTCACCTTCGCTTCGTACATCCAGACTTTCTCGTCGGCCCGCGGGGTCCAGTCGACGTGGTTGGCGACGCCATAGAGATCGTGCTGCTGCCAGAGGAAGACCCACGGCGCCTCGTCGTGGATGAGCTTCTGGAGCTCAGCGTAGGCGGCGGCGCGGGCCTTCGGATCGACGATCGTCACGGCGCGGGCGATCTTGTCGTCCAGCACCTTGTTGTTGCCGTAGGACGCGTAGGTCTGGTCCGCCTTGAACAAGGGCTCGATCGTTCCCTGGCCCCAGAGCGCGGGTCCCCAGCCGAGGAAGAACAGGTCGCCGGTATTCCGGTTCTTGATCTTGTCCAGGTGCGTGCCCCACTCGTTGACGACGACGTTCACCTTGATCCCGATCCGCTGCAGCTGGGCGGCAATGGCGAGCGACACGTCCTTGTCGAGCGGATAGCGTCCGGACGGTGTGTCGAGCGTCAGCATGAGCTTGCCGGGATCGATCCCCGCTTCCTTGAACAGGGCCTGCGCCCGCGCCGGATCGTGCTTGAAGCACTCCACCTGGGCGAAGTCGACGTTGGGCGGCGCCAGGGACCCGCACATCCGGGTCGCCTGCCCCTTGAGCACCTGCTTGATCAGCTCGTCCACGTCGACCGCGTGGTTCATGGCCCGCCGCGCGCGCACGTCCTGCATGGGGCCGGGCTTGAGGTTCACGAGCGCCAGGTAGTTGATGCGTGAGGAGACAGCGGACCGGATCTTCGCGCGGCCGCTTCGATCGACCGCCTCGACGGCGTGCGGCGGCACGTCTTTCATGACGTCGATCTCGCCCGAGAGCAAGGCCGCCATGCGGGCGCTGAACTCGGGGATGAAGCGGAAGGCGACGCGGCTCACGTCGGCCGGCCCCTGCCAGTAGTCGGGATTGCGCTCGAGCACCAGCCGGTCGTCGCGCTTCCACTCCACGAACTTGAACGGGCCGGTGCCGATCGGCTTCTGGGCCAGCGCCTGCGGTCCCTGCTCCTTGAGCGCTTTGGGCGGCATCATGAGCGAGTTGAACAGCGAAGCGTGATCGATCAAGCTCGGCCACGGCTTCTCGGTGATCAGCCGCACCGTGTAGTCGTTGACGATCTGCACTTCCTTCACAGGCTTCCAGTAGGCGGAGGCCGCGTAATGGCTCTTGCTGGCCGGATCCAGCGCGTACTCGAGCGTCGCCTTGACCGACTGGCCGTTGAATGGCTCGCCGTTGTGGAACTTGACGCCCTGGCGGAGCGTGAACTCCCAGGTGGTGTCGTTGACGATCTTCCAGCCGGTGGCGAGCATCGGCTTGGGCTTGAGAGTCTTGGCGTCGCGGTCGAGCAGGCGATCGTAGATGTGCTCGAGCATGTTGTTGGTCGTCCAGTCCACGATCGTCACCGCGAGCATCGTGCGGGGCTCGGCGCCGAGTCCGACCACGATCTCCTTGCCGCGCCCCTGCGACTCCACGGCGGGCGCCGATAGCAAGACGAGCCAGCTCGCCAGGGCCAGCAGCGCGCTCACTCGACGCATACGACCTCCTTCAATTCAACCGCTCCGGCTCAGTTCAGCTCGTCGAGCGTGAGGTGGAAGCTCGGGACAAACGTCTCCAGGAAATAGCGGACCTCTGGCAGGTCGAGATTCTCGACGCTCGCCCTCAGGGCTTTCTCGGCCTGGGCGAACTCAGGGTTACCGGCTCCGGTCTCCTCGAGGCACTTGAGATAAGCGCAGAGCTTGTCGGCGGCCTTCACCAGGTCGCGGTGCGCGCGATCGCGCGCGTCGGGCCGGAAGAACGGCTCGTAGCCCGGCCTGAGCGGCTCGGGAATGAACCCGAGAAGCTTTTCTTTCGATGCGGCCTCGATCGCGTGATAGGCGCGCTGGATTTCGGGATTGAACTCCTTCACCGGCGCCGGCAGGTCCCCGGTGAGGACCTCGCTGGTGTCGTGATAGAGCGCGAGCGTCGCCGTGCGCTCGGGGCTCACCTCGCCGCCGAAGAGCCGGTTGCGGATGATCGCGAGCGCGTGCGCGATCTGGGCCACCCGCAAGCTGTGCTCCTGGATGTTCTCTGGATACGTGCTGTGCATGAGCCCCCAGCGGCGGATGAACTTCATCCGCGACAGGTAGGCGAAGAAGTGACTCTTGGCCATGGCCGGCGTCGAGCCGCTCAGACCCGGAGCTTCGGGTCCATGGTGTCGCGGAGCCAGTCGCCGAGCAGATTGACGCCGAGCGCGGTCAACGCGAGCGCGCCCCCGGGGAACAGCGCCAACCACCAGGCGACGTACAGGAAGTCGCGGCTCTCCGAGAGCATGCTGCCCCACGCGGGTGTCGGCGGCTGGATACCGAAGCCGAGGAAGCTGATCGCCGCCTCGGCCACGATGAACGACGAGAACTGAAGGCTCGCGACCACCACGATGGACGGCGCGACGTTGGGCAGTACGTGGCGCAGCAAGAGCCGGGTCCGGCTCATGCCGAGCGCCGCCGCCGCGTGGACGTAATCACGCTGCTTGACCGAGAGCACCTCGCCGCGCACGACGCGAGCATACACGACCCATCCGGCGGCCGAAAGGCTCAGGATGATGTTGCGAAGGCCGAGCCCGACGATGGCGTTGATCGTCATCGCCAGCAGGATGAACGGAAACGAGAGCTGGACATCGGCGATGCGCATCAGGACGGTCGAAGGCCAACGCTCGACGAATCCGGCGACGAGCCCGAGTGCCCCGCCCACCAGCGCCGTCAAGACGACCGTGCAGCCGCCGATGAACAGCGCCAGCCGCGCCCCGTGCAGGACGCGGGCGAGGAGATCGCGGCCGAGCTGGTCGGTGCCGAGCACGTGGCCGGGGGCTCCCGGCGGCTTGAGGCTCTGCGCGAAATCGGTGCGGAGCGGATCGTGCGCCGCGAGCCAGGGCGCTCCGAGTGCGGCGAGCAGGGCCGTCAGCGTGAGGCCGAGGCCGAGCCATTTTTTCAGCCGGAAGGGACGACGGGCCTGGCTCATTGCAGGCGCACGCGCGGATCGAGCCAGGCATAGGCCAGATCGACCAGCAGGTTGATCAGCGTGTAGATGAGCGAGATCACGAAGACCGCCGCGAAGACCACGGGGAAATCGCGATTGAGCAGCGCTTGCACCGTGAGGCGGCCGAGACCCGGCCACGAGAAGATGGTCTCGGTGATGACGGCGCCGCCCAGCACCTGTCCCGCCTCGAGGCCGGCGAGCGTGACGATCGGGATCGCCGAGTTGCGAAGCGTGTGCTTTCCGATCACGCGACCCTCGCCGAGACCCTTCGCGCGGGCCGTGAGGACGTACTCCTCGCCAAGCGCGTCGAGCACCGCCGAGCGCGTCAGGCGCGCGATGCGGGCCGAATAGAACGCGGCCAGCACGATCGACGGCATGACGAGATGCGCGACGCCGCCGATCCCGCCCGTCGGCAGCCACCGGAGGTGGACCGAAAACACGTAGATCAGCATCAGGCCGAGCCAGAAGCCTGGCGTGGCCTGGCCCAGCACGGTGGACACCGTCCCTACGTGATCGAGGAGGCCGTCGCGACGCACCGCGGTCAGGACGCCAAGCGGGACGGCGACCGCGAACGTCAGGAGCATCGAGGTGCCTGCGAGGAGCAGCGTGGCCGGGAGCCGTGCGAGCACCAGGCCCATCGCGTCCTGCCGGTAGCGGAGCGACTCGCCGAAATCGCCGCGCGCCGCGCCCGCGACGAAGCGCGCGTACTGCATGGGTAACGGATCGTTGAAGCCCAGGCGCTGGCGAAACTCGTTCACGTCCTTGGCCTGGATGTCCATCGGCATGAAGAGCAGGACGGGATCGCCGGACAGGCGGCTCATCGCGAAGACCGCGGTGAGTGAGAGGAAGAGGACGAGCGCCGTTTGGCCGAGGCGGGACACGATGTAGGCCCGCATGGGCCTACAGTTGTATCACCACGCGGCCTCGTCCTCGGCGGTGTGGCCTAGCAGGACCCCCAGCGCTCCGGAACCCAGTACGGCTGGTAGTACCCGCCGGTGTACGTGCTCGCCTCGTAATGGGCCTCGACCCACAGCGCGTTCGAATCGTAGTACCCGGGGACCCACTGGGTCGAGACGTAGGTCTGAGGGACCCAGTTGTAGGCCCAGTACCCGGGCTCGAGGCAGCGTCGTGGGGAGACGACGACAACCGGCTGCGGGACGACGACTACCGGGACGCGCGGGACGAAATCGTGACGGTGGACGACGTCCGGCGCCCAATTGATATGCGCGGGAGGGCGCTGAGACCCCGGCGCGGTGACTTTGGCCTTGAGCCCGGTCGCCTCGGCCCCGAGCGGGGCCACGACGACCACCATTGCGAGCACGAGAGCGACGATCACGCCCATGGTTGCATCCCCTCTACGCTCTTCTCTACGTTCTTTGACGCAGAGTCGGTTTCATCCGTTTCAGCGGCCTTGCCGGCCGGCGATCCGCGCCTCGACTCCGGCCCAGATCAGCTCCGCCCACCGGGCATACCCCGCGTCCGACGGGTGATAGCCGTCGGCCGACATCAGCTCGGGCCTGAGCGGAACTTCGCGCTGACTCGCGGCGTAGAGGTCGACCAGCTCCGCACCGTGGGCGCGGCTCGCGCGCTCCAGCGACTCGTTGAAGGCGATCGTCTGCCGGCCGACCGCCTCCTCGTGCGGGCTCCCGCGGAACCGTGGCGTCACCGCAAGATCGGGGATCAGATTCACCACGACGACCGCCGTCGTCTCGCGGCGCAAGCGCCCGAGGATCGTCTCGACATTCTGCGCGTACGCGGCCAAGGGCACCTTCGTGGTGATGTCGTTCGGTCCGATCGCCAGCGTGACCAGGTGAGGGCGTAGCCCGATCGCCCGATCGAGTTGTCGCGCGCGCACGTCGGCCGATGTCGCGCCGCCAACACCGAGGTTGGTGACACGCGCGCCCGGATAGACGGCGCGCAGGCGCTCGTGAAGCCGGCTCACGTAGTTGCTGGAGCGGCTCGTGGCACCCACACCTTCGACGGTGCTGTCGCCGAGCGCCACATAGAGGATGGCCGCCCCGCGATCGGCGGGAAGTGTCCGAGGGCCTCCGGCGTCGGACGGCGGGGGACGGAAGGCCGCCGGGCGATCCGTCGCACACGCCGCCGCCAGGAGCGCGACGACGAGCGCGGCGCCGGCTACCAGCGCGAAGCTTCCTCGAGGGTACGGCGATACCACGGTGCGTCGGGGAAGGTGATCGGTCGGATCGCGGGCAGCGTCACACCGGCGTCGCGGTAAGCCTGGACGAACGATCGCCCCGCTTCTGGCGCGCCGACGGCGCCGAGAGCGCGCGGCAGGGGCTCGGCAACCTCGCCGCTCTTGTCGAACGTGGCCACCTCGTTGCCGAGGCCGCTCGACTCCAGCATGGCGCGGTAGAACGGCAGCGTCAGATAGCGCGAAAGCTCGGCGCGGAATGCGGTGAGGGCTGCCGGGGCGTCGTCCGAGATCGCCAGCGGCACCGCCGCGACGATCTCGAAGCCCGCCAGCGTCTTACCCGCTCGCGCCCGGCCGCGCTGGAGCGCGGGCACGGCGACGTCGCGCACGTAGCCAGGCGAGCAGAGCCAGAGGACCACACCGTCGGCGATCTCGCCGGCCAGCTCGAGCATGTTCCGGGACAGCGCGGCCAGGTAGATCGGCGGCGCCGGCGGACGCTCGGAGACCGCCAGGCTCCAGTTGACCCGGTAGTGCCGGCCCTCGAATTTGGCGGTGCCGCTGGTGGCGCCCCGGAGAACGGCGACGTACTCGCGCATGACGGCGAGGGGCTCGCGCAGCGTGAGCCCGAGCGCGGCCTCCATGCTGGCGCGGTGGCTCACGCCGACGCCGAGGATGAAGCGCCCGGCTGTCATCTCCGAGAGCGTGAGCGCCGCCTGGGCCATCGCGACGGGGTGACGCGGATAGATCGGGACGACGCCGTTGCCCAGGCGCAGGCGCGTCGTCGCGGCGCCGTACGCGGCGAGAACCACGAACGAGTCGCGGCCGGAGCCGTGGGTCACCCACACGCTGTCGTAGCCCAGGGCTTCCGCGCGGCGCGCGAGGTCGACGCCGCCGGCCAGGTCGCGACCGGGGTTGATGAAGGCCGCGCGCCGGGGATCGGCCATCAGTCCCGGATCCAGGACTCGGCGAGCGGGATCCGTGGCTGCCGCCGCGGAGCGCGCAGCGGGATGACGTTCGCCGCGCGGGTGGCGCTGGGGGCCAGCCGCAGGAGGCCTTCGACCTCGACCCGGCGGTAGAGCCGCTGGCGCTTGATGCCCTGACGGTAGCTGCGCAGGACGCCGCGGCTCACGTAGGCGTAGAGCGTCGCCGGCTTCACGCCGAGCAGGCGCGAGGCCTCCTTGACCGTCATGTACTCCTCGCCGTTCACGCTGACCATGGCGTCTCGCCTTCCGACGCTAGCAGGCCCGGCCGGTCTCGTCCAGACTCGGGCTGGCGTATCAATATGAATCAAGTATAATCAATATAAATCAACTATAGGCGCGTCGTAGGCGGTCGAGGGGCTGGGGCCCCGTCGGCCGAGCCGCGACTCAAATCAAGGAGGCGTCGATGGAGACGGCGTGGAAGGCGGGGCTCGAGGACGTGATCGCGGCGCGGTCGGCGATCTGCCAGGTCGACGGCGTCAACGGCCGGCTGTACTACCGGGGCTACGAGATCGGCGATCTCGCCGGCGCCATCTCGTTCGAGGACGTGACGGCGCTGCTCTGGCACGGCGAACTTCCCGACGCCGCGGCCTCGGCCGCCTTCAAGGCGCGGCTCGAGGCGGCGCGCGGACTTCCGCCGGCGGTGGCCGACCTGCTCCAGACCCTTCCGCGCGACGCTCACCCGCTCGACGCGCTGCGGACCGCAGTCTCGCTGGCGGCGACCCGCGATCCCGACACGCGCTCGAACGAGCCCGAGGCCAATCTGCGCAAGGCGTTTCGCCTGATGAATCTGGTGCCCGAGACGGTCGCGGCCTGGCAGCGGATCCGCACCGGCCGCGCGCCCGTGGCGGCTGCCGGCGCGACGTCGCACGCGGCGTACTTCCTGGAGCTTCTGGAGGGCAGAGCGCCTTCGCCCGAGGTTGCGCGGGTCATGGACCTGGTGCTCACCCTGCACGCCGACCACGAGCTGAACGCGTCGACGTTTGCGACCCGCGTCGGCGTCGCCACGCTCACCGACCTGCACGCGGCCATCGTCTCGGCGGTCGCCACCCTGAAAGGGCCGCGTCACGGCGGCGCCAACGAGGACGTGCTGGCGATGCTGCTCGAGATCGGGGAGCCCTCGCGCGCCGAGAGCTACGTCGAGGCGCGCATGGGCGCGCGCGCCGGGCTCTCCAAGCAGGAGCGCGGCGAACCGAAGGTGCGCATGCCCGGGTTCGGCCACCGCGTCTACCGCGTGGACGACGCGCGCGCGCGCGTGCTCCGGGGAATGGCGAAGTCGATGGCCGAGGCGACGGGCCGGCAGAAGCTCTTCGAGGTCGCTGAGCGCGTGTACGACGCGATGCGCGCGCGGACGTCGCTGCCCGTGAACGTCGATTTCTTCTCGGCCGTGGTCTACGACGCGCTGGGGATCCCCCCGGACTTCTGCACGTCGATCTTCGCGGTGGGGCGCGTCGCGGGCTGGTTGGCCCACGCGCTGGAGCAGTACGCCGACAACCGGCTCATCCGTCCACGCGCCGATTACATCGGCTCGGCGCCGCGGCCGCTCACCGGTCAGCGGCGGAAGACGGAGACCTCCATGGCATCGTCCTTGAACTCGTAGGCGCGGCTGTCGTAGCGGCCCGAGGTCCGCACGTGCTCGAGATACGGCGCGACCTCGCGCCGCGCGATGCCGGTGTTGTCGGCGATGACGACGGCCCCGGGAATGAGCTTGGGCTCGAGCTGGCGAAGGTAGTCGAGATAGTCTTCCTTTTCGGCGTCGATGAAGACGAAGTCGAAGCGGCCGGGCAGGAGGGGGATGACGCGCAGCGCGTCGCCCGCGACGACCTTCACCCGCTGGGCCAGCCCGGCCTCGGCGACGTTGGCCCGCACCATCCAGGCCAGGAAAGGATTCGCCTCGACGCAGGTGAGCCGCCCGCGCGGCGGCATCGAGCCGGCGATCAGGATCGCCGAATAGCCGAGCAAAGAGCCAAGCTCGATGCCGCGCGTCGGCCGGTGGCGGTCCAGCAGCCGGCGGATGACGCGGCCCTTGGCGCGGCCGACGATGGGGATGGTCCACACCGTTGTGGCGCGGTCCATCAGCGCCAGCATCCGGCGTGCCTGCTTGGTCACGCGCGCGAGGCCGTGATCCGGGCGGCGACGGTGTCGGGCACCGGGTAGCGCCGCGTCGACTTGCCGGCCTTCACGATCTGGCCGGGAAGCGTGCGGCCCACGATCTCCTGAACCCGTCGCGACACTGCGATCAACCGATCGAGGTCGATTCCGGTCTCGACGCCCATGGCGTCGAGACAGTGCACGAGATCCTCGCTGCAGACGTTGCCCGAGGCGCCCGGGGCGAACGGGCAGCCGCCCAGTCCGCCGATCGAGGCGTCGATATGCGTGACGCCGCACTCCATGCCGGCCAGAATGTTGGGAATCGCCATCGCACGGGTGTCGTGGGTGTGGAGCGTCCACTCGATTCCCGGGAACTTCGGCATCAGGTGCTCGAAGACGCGCCCGACCTGCCGGGGATTGGCCATCCCGGTCGTATCGGCGAGGCCAATCGCGCGCGCGCCCATATCGACCAGGCGCCGCACGACGCTCTCGAGCTGGGTCAGCGGCACGTCGCCCTCGAACGGGCAGCCGAACGAGGTGGACACACCGCAGGCAACCGGCGTCTTCGCGCGCTCGGCTACTTTCAGAACGGCGCGCATCCGCTCGATCGACTCGGCGATCGTCATGTTGACGTTGGCCAGGTTGTGGCTCTCGCTGGCCGACAGCACGGTGTGGATTACGTCCACCCCGGCGTCCACCGCGCGGACCGCGCCCTTGTCGTTGGGCACGAGGGCGGCGTAGCGGGTACCCGGGCGGCGCCGGATGCGCGCCATGACCTCCTCGGCGTCGCGGAGCTGCGGGACGACCTTCGGGTGCACGAAGGACGTGACCTCGATCTCGGGGATCCCGGCGTCCGACAGGAGGTCGACCACCTCCACCTTCTGCTCGGTGGGAATGAAGTCGGGCTCGATCTGGAACCCGTCGCGGGTCCCCACCTCACAAATCGTGACACGGGCCGGCAGCTTCATGGCATCCTCCAGTCCTCCGGGGTGATGAGAACTGTAGCACGGAGGCGGACGAACCCATCGAGCGCCCAGCCGCATCCTAGTAGAGGAGGCCCGACATGAACCTCAATCTCGGCATCAGCGACAAGGACCGCTCTGGCGTCGTGAAAATCCTGAACACGCTACTCGCCGACGAGTACGTGCTGTACACGAAAACTCGCAACTACCACTGGAACGTCGTCGGCCCGCAGTTCAACGACCTGCACAAGTTCTTCGGCGAGCAGTACGAGCAGCTCGACGACTTCGTCGACGACGTGGCCGAGCGCGCGCGCCAGCTGGGCGGCCACGCGGTGGCCACGCTCACCGAGTTCGCGGAAGAGTCCCGGCTCAAGGAGCACCCCGGCCAGTATCCGTCCGCCGAGGAGATGCTCGAGAACCTCCTGGCCGACCACGAGGCGATCATTCGCCAGCTGCGGACGGACGCCGAGGCGGTCGCCGAGAAGTATCACGACTCCGGCACGAACGACTTCCTCGTCGGCCTGATGGAAAACCACGAGAAGATGGCGTGGATGCTCCGCTCGTTCCTCGAAGGTAAATCGGGCCGCTCGCGCTAAAAGCCCCAGTCTGGTGGGGGCTTCGGGGGGGAGCGAGCAGCGCTCCCCCCAAATTCGTCAGATCAACACGCTCGAAGCCAGGGGCGCTAGTTCCCCGAGGGCAGCGGCAGCTGGATGCCCTCCTTGCCGAGCTGCTCCCTGATCCACTGGAACTTCTCGTAGTTCGAGAGCGTGATCGGGCCAGTGTAGCCTTCGCTCTGCAGCTTGCGAGGCGGGTGCGTCACGTAGGTCTTCATCAACGCTTTGATCGACTCGGAGATCGTCACCAGGGTCCAGGTGCGCTCCGTGAAGTTGTTCATGAAGAGATCGTAGCGCTCCTGCGGGTCTTGCCAGAGGTCGAAGACCTGGGGAACCACCGCGACGTACTTCTCGCCGCCCTTCCAGCCAAGGTTCGTGTCGACCGCGAGGCCGCCGGTCGGTTGCCCGTTGTCACCGCGCAGGTTGAACACGGCCTTGTAGTTGCCCACGCGCGCGGCGCCGGGGGTCAGCTCGTTCTCGGTGAAGTAGAACCAGGCCGTGCGCGCCGACTTGCCGGCGCCGAATAGCACCGGCGACATGTCATAGCTGTCGAAGACGATCGGCTGGCCCGCCCGGTCCTTGTCCGGCAGCTTCACCCCGGCCAGAGACGCGAAGGTGGCCATGTAGTCCAGGCCGCCGACGATGTCGTAGTTGCGCGACCCGGCCTTGATCTTCGGGCCCCACGCAATGGCGGGAACACGGTTGCCGCCCTCACGCACGGTGCCCTTGGTGCCGCGGAAGGGGGTGTAGCCGGCGTCGGGGTATACGTCTTGCCAGGCGCCGTTGTCCGTCGTCCAGAAGATGTACGTGTTCTTGTCGAGGCCGACCGCCTTCACCTTGTCGTAGATCCGACCGATCCGCGTGTCGTTCTCCACGACGGAGTCGGCGTACTTGCTCTTGGACGACGACTTGTGGATGAAGTCGGGGTGCGGCATGTTCGGCTGATGCACCTTCATGAAGTTGATGCTCATGAAGAACGGCTTGCCCGCCCTGGCCGCTCGGTCCAGGTAGTCGATCGAGGCCTTCTCGACGTACTCATCGAAGAACGGGATCCCGACGACGCCCTGCGCCGGCGTGTTCACGTACTGGCCGTTGACCTTGAATTCCTCGCGCGGCGTTTGGCCCGCGTTGGCCGACAGCGCGCCCTTCGTCACCTTCTGGAACATCGCCCGTAGAGCAGGATCCATGTCGGGGAACCAGGTGGGGTCGCCGTACGTGTACGCGTTGAGGTGATAGAGGCCGGCGTACTTCATCTCGTCGTAGCCCTGGGCGCTCGGGATCGCGTAGTCGGCTTCGCCCAGGTGCCACTTGCCGGTGAAGAACGTCTGATAGCCCGCCGTCTTCAGCACGGAGGCCAGCGTCCACTCTTCCTTCGGCAGCCCGCCGCCCTGCCCCTGGAAGGCGACCGTCGTCATACCGCTGCGGTTCGGGATGCGCCCCGTCTGCACCGCCGCGCGCCCGGGCGTGCAGCTCGGCTGAGCGTAGAAGGAGAAGAACGTCATGCCCTCGTCGGCCAGGCGGTCGAGGCTTGGCGTGGGCATGCCCCGGCCGGGGCCGCCCCCGTAGGGGCCGGAGTCGCCATAGCCGAAGTCGTCCGACAAGATCAAGATGATGTTGGGTTTCTGCTGTGCGTCCGCCTGGGGCAGCGCCAGCAGCATGCTCGTGAGCGCCACCATGGCGCTCACGACGACGTGGATTGTGCGATTCATCGTCCGCTCCTGTTCTGTTCGGGAGGAACGTATCCCCGGGAGGGCAAACCAGCACGACTCAGCCGCGCCACGAAGCACAAGTTGGGCGATTGATAGCTCGACCTCAATGAGACTTTCGTCCTACCAGGTAACGAAGGACGATCCCGCAGTCAGTGCTGCTGCGTGCGGACCAGCTGATCGAATAGTCCGTCCGGGCGTGCTGGCCGACGTAGCGATGGTACGTGTTTCGGCCTTCGGCTAGACTCCCTGCAATCGGGTCCGGCCGGAGGTTACATGCGATTCGTTTGGCTGATAGTGGCCTTTGTCTGCGGTCTCTCGCTTGCACCATTCGCCGCGGAAGGGCAGCGGGCGGAGAAGGTCCACAGGATCGGTTATCTCAGCGCCTTTACACCGCAGCGCAGTCCGACCCTCAAGAGCTTCCTGCAAGGGCTTCATGATCTCGGGTATGTCGAAGGACGAGACTTCGTCATGGAGTATCGCTGGGCGGACGGACATCTGGACCGGCTGCCAGAGCTCGCAATCGAGCTGGTTCGGGCACAGGTTGACGTGATCGTCACAGGCGGAACACCAGCAACGTATGCGGCCATGCAGGCGACCAAGACAATCCCGATCGTGTTTGGTAGTGCCGGAGCCGTCGTGCAGAAGGGGATCGTCGCAAGCCTCGCGCGTCCCGGCGGGAACGTGACGGGTCTCACGTTTCAGCTCGGGCCGCTCAAGCTGTATCAGATGCTCAAAGAAGCCGCGCCAGCCATCACCCGAGGGGTCTACATCTACGATCCTGCGAGCGCTCCTCCCGGGATGCCCGAGCAGCTGCGCTCGGAAGGGCAGAGGGTCAAGGTGGAGTGGCAGACAGTAGCCCTGCGGGATGATCCGAACGATGTTGCGCAAGCGTTTGCCGAGATCGGGCGCGGACCGAATGGGCTGGTGCTCGACCAGGCGTCGCGCCTACAGCTGAAGGCGGCGCGAATCTGCGGGTTCGCCTTGCAGCGAAAGATACCCACGGTCGGCTTCACTCGCGCGTTCGCGGAAGCCGGCTGCCTGATGTCCTACGCAGAAAGTATGAACGATATGCATCGCCGCGCCGCTGGGCTCGTCGACAGGATCTTGAAGGGCGCCAAGCCGTCTGATCTTCCGGTCGAGCAGCCGACGAAGTTCGAGCTGACCCTAAATCTCAAGACCGCGAAAGCGCTCGGCCTCACTGTCCCGCCGTCGCTCCTCGTACGTGTCGATCAGGTGATCGAATAGCGGGTACTGGCGCGCCCTCGACGCTCGCGCGGCGTCAGTAGCTCCGCGGCATTCCCAGCACGTGCTCGCCGACGTAGGCGAGGACGAGGTTATTGTTGACCGGCGCCGTCTTGTAGAGGCGGCACTCCCGGAACTTCCGCTCGACGTCGTACTCCTCGGCGTAACCGTACCCGCCGTGACAGTCGATGCACGCGTTGCCCGCCTCCCACGCCGCCTCGGCGCCCAGGTACTTCGCCATGTTGGCCTCGCCGCCGCACGGCTGACCGGCGTCGAAGAGCACCGCCGCCTTGTCGCGCATGAGCTGCGCCGCGTCGGTCGAGATGTGCGAGCGGGCGATCGCGAACTGCACGCCCTGGTTGGCGCCGATGGGCCGGCCGAAGATGACGCGCTGGTTCGAGTACGCGACCGCCTTCTCGATGAACCAGCGCGCGTCGCCCAGCGAGTCCGAGGCGACCAGGATCCGCTCGGCGTTCATGCCGTCCAGGATGTAGCTGAAGCCCTTGCCCTCCTCACCGATCAGGCTCTCGGCGGGAATCTCGACGTTGTCGAAGAAGAGCGCGTTCGTCGAGTGGTTCATCATCATCCGGAGCGGCCGCACCTCGAATCCCTTGAGGTTACGGATGTCGATCAGGAACACGGAGAGCCCGTCGGTGCGCCGCTTCACCTGGCCGACCGGCGTCGTCCGCGCCAGCAAGAGCATCAGGTCCGACTGGAGCACGCGCGAGATGAAGATCTTCTGGCCGTTGACGACGTAGCGATCGCCCTTCTTGATGGCAGTGGTCTGGAGCTTCGTGGTGTCCGAGCCCGAGTTCGGCTCGGTGACGCCGAAGGCCTGAAGGCGCAGGGCGCCCGTGGCGATCTTTGGCAGGTACTCCTTCTTCTGCGCCGCCGAGCCGTGCCGCAGCACCGTGCCCATGATGTACATCTGCGCGTGGCAGGCGCCGGCGTTGCCGCCCGAGTAATTGATCGTCTCGAGGATCAGACCTCCCTCGCGGATGCCGAGCCCCGCGCCGCCGTACTCTTGCGGGATCAGCGCGGCGAGATAGCCGGCCTCCGTGAGCTCGGTGACGAACTTCTCCGGGTACTCGCGCCGCGTGTCGAGGTCGCGCCAGTACTCGCCGGGGTACCGCTTGCAGATCTCCAGCACGCCCGCGCGGAGCGCGCGCTGCTCTTCGGTGAGCGAGAGGTCGATGGACGCCATCGTCACTTCCCCTTGAACACGGGTTTCCGCTTCTCGTTGAAGGCGCGCACGCCCTCGACGCGATCCTCGGTCACGACGGTTGCGTTGTACGCCTCGATCGCCAGGATCATCGCCGTGTCGAGATCCGTCTCGGCCCCGTAGGCGATGGCCTTCTTCGCCTGGCGGATCGCGATGGGCCCGTTCCCGGCGATCGTCGCGGCGATCTGGGCCGCCTTCTCGCGCGCCTGACCGGCCGGCACCAGGTGGTTGATGAGCCCTACGGCCTTGGCCTCGTCGGCCTTCATCCGGCGCCCGGTGAAGATCAGCTCCTTGGCGAGGGGCGCGCCGAGGATGCGTGGTAGGAGCTGGGTGCCGCCGATCCCCGGGAAGAGACCGATCGTCGTCTCGGGGACGCCGAACACCGCCGTCTCGCCGGCGACGATGAAATCCGAGAGAATCGCGAGCTCGCAGCCGCCGGCCAGCGCGAACCCTTCCACGGCGGCGATGACCGGCACCGGACACCTGAGCACGCGGAACGCCGCCTGCTCGAAGATGACGTGCTGGGCGCGCCACGTCTCGTCCGTCATCAAGTTGCGTTCCTTGAGATCGCCGCCCGAACAGAACGCCCGATCGCCCGCGCCGGCGAGCACGACTGCGCGCACGTCAGAATCGCGCTGGAAACTGTCGAAGCACGCGAGCAGATCTTCGCCCATCGCGGTGTTCATGGCGTTCATCTGCTCCGGGCGGTTCATCGTCACGGTGACGACCTGCCGATCGTCCGTGCGCGTCACTAGAAGGTGGCGATAGCTCACTGGATAACTCCGTTTGCCTTGAGACTGCGGACGTCGTCGAGGGTGTAGCCGAGCCAGGTCAGCACGTCAGGGCTATGTTCGCCGAGGTGCGGCGGGACGCGGCGAACGGCCGGCCTGACGCCGTCCCATGTAATCGGCAGGCCGACACTCTGGTAGTCCGGCAGGCGGGGATGGCTCCCGCCGACGAGGATGCCGCTCTCGCGTGTCTGCGGCTCGGCGAGCGCCCGATCGACGGTCAGGATCGGCGCCGCCGGCACACCGGCGACACGGAGGACCTCGACGAGATCGGTCGCCTTTCGCTCGCGGGTGCGCTTCGAGAGCTCCTCGACAAGCGCGGGCCGGTTGCTCACGCGCGACGGGTTGTCCTTGAATCGCTCGTCCGCGGCGAGCTCGGGGCAACCCAGCGCGCGCACCAGCCGGGTGAAGAGCGCGTCCGACGCGGCGCCGATCAGCGCATAGCCATCGGCAGTCGGGAAAGCCTGGTAGGGGGCGATCATCGCGGTGCCCGAGCCCTGAGGCTTCGGCACTTCGCCGGAGCCCAGGTAGCCCGCGGCATGGTAGGACATCCACATCATCGCTGTCTCGAAGAGCGCCGTCGTCACCTCGACGGCTTTTCCGGTCGCGTCGCGCTGTCGGAGGGCGGCGACGACGCCGAGCGCGGCCCACATGCCGGTTCCCATGTCGATGATCGAGGTGCCGACGCGCGCCGGCTCCTGATCGGGATGGCCGTTCACGGACATGAGGCCGGTGTACGCCTGCATGAGGACGTCGTATCCGGGCAGCTGACGAAGCGGACCGCGCGCGCCATAGGCGGTGATCGAGCAGTAGACGATTCGCGGGTTCAGCCGCTCCGCCGCCTGGAAGTCGAGCCCGAGCTCGTCGATGGCGCCGGGCCGCAGGCTCTGCACAAGCACGTCCGCGCGCTTGACTAGGCGCTGCAGGACCTCGAGCCCGCCCGGAGACTTGAGATCGAGGGCGAGGCTCTTCTTGTTTCGGTTGAGCGCGATGAACGTCGCGCTCTCCTTGCCCCAATAGGGCGGCGCCCACGCCCGAGCGTCGTCGCCGCGCCCCGGGCGCTCCACCTTGATGACCTCGGCGCCCATGTCTCCGAGGATCTGGGTGCAGAAGGGCCCAGCGACGTTTTGTGTCAGGTCGGCAACGATCACGCCTTCGAGAGGGGGTCGCACGGCAGGGAGTCTATCACCGCGCGATGCCGTGAAAAGGGACGTCACGGGGGTAATTCGGCCTCTATGCCGTAGTTTTGCTAGGTTCCGGGCGGCCCTTGCTAGAATCGATTTCATCCCCATGGCGATCAATGCCGACGAACTGGCCCGACGCCTTGCCGCGCTGAGCGAGCGGTTCTCGCACCTGGCACAACTGCTCACCCAGTCGGCCCAGCAGGCCCAGGCGGGCACCCCTCCGGCGGAATCGCTGATCGACGAAATCACCAGCATTCGTACGGAGTTCGTCGACGTCCGCCAGCGGGTTGTGGAGGCCACCAAGGCCCTGTCGATCAACGCCCCCGGCATGGCCGAGATCGACAGCCTGAAGGCCCTCAAGCCGGTCATCGACGCGGTGGCCAAGGGGATTGCCGACCAGGAGAAGAGGGCGGCCTTGATGGAGGCCCGAACCAAGGTCATGACGGTGCTCGACCGGATCCTGGCCATCTCCCACAGGGACGGCCCGAACTTCACGGCGCTGGCGCAGTGCCAGGCCAAGGCCCGGGAAATCCGTCAGGCCGCTGAGGACCCCCGCGTGTTCGACAGCGAGAACGCCCCGGCGTTCCTCGAGAGCACGCCATCGTTCGCCGCGTTGCTCACGATGATCGAGAATCGCGACGCGCTCGACGACGACAAGTTTGCGGCCCTCGAGGACGCCGTCACCCAGTCGTTCGGCAAGACGCTCGCGGTCGCGGCGACCCGCGGCAAGCTCGTGGTCGGCGCCGTGCCCGCGTCGGCCGCCGAGCGACCAGCTGCCGCCGCGCCGCGCGGCCAGGAACCGTCGCCCCGCATGGCAACGCCCGCGCCGGCCGTGCAGCCGCAACCGTCGCCCCGAGTCGCGGCAGCACCCGCC
>JBKPCO010000092.1:0-17312 GCA_046727415.1 Candidatus Methylomirabilota bacterium | reverse complement strand
ACCACGGCCGCGAACAGGATGACGATCGTCTGCACTACCGGGTAGTCGCGGTGCAGGATGGCATCGATCAGGAAACGCCCCACGCCGGGCAAGGTGAAGATGGTCTCGCTGATCACGGAGCCCCCGAGGAGGTTGCCCATCTGAACGGCGCTGAGGGTCACCACCGGCGCCAGCGCGTTCTTCAGAACGTGACGGCTCACGATGGCAAAGCCGGCCAGTCCCTTGGCACGGGCCGTGCGCACGTAGTCCTCACGCAACACCTCGAGAACGGCGGAGCGGGTGATCCGGCTGAGGATCGCGGCGGTGGCGTAGCCAATGATGAGAGCCGGCCAGATGAACTGCTGCAGATTGAGCCGAAGGTCGGTGGCCGGGCTCACGTATCCGAGCGGCGGCATCCACCCGAACTGCCGGACCAAGAGTAGGACCAGTAGAGTCCCGCCCCAGAACGCGGGCACCGAAAGACCGGCCACCGTGAGCGCGCGGAAGGTGTAGTCCACCCACGTATCCTGGTACACCGCGGACAGCACGCCCGAGGGTAGCGCGATGGCCCACGAGATCAGCACGGCGAGGAAGGCCAGCTCCAAGGTGACCGGAAACCGCTGGGCGAGCTCGTGGAGAACGGGCTCCTTGGTCCAGAGGGACGTTCCTGGTTCGAGCCGCAGGAGCCCTACGAGAAAAGCTCCGTACTGCACATAGTACGGACGATCGAGCCCGAGCTGACGACTGAGCTCTTCGACCTCCTCGGTGCTGGCGCCTCCGCCGGAGTCGCCGCTGAGTAGCATCTGGGCCACGTTCCCGGGCGCCACGCGCATGATCACGAACACGATCATCGACACCACCACGAGCACAGGGAGGGTGGCCGTGAACCGCCGGAGGACGTAGCGAGACATAGAGCGGCTACGCGAGTAAAGTCAGGCCGACGATCGAGCCTATGCGCGGGCCAGCCACACCTGCTCGCGGGTCTCGGCCAGGTATCGCGAATACTGGGGCCGGTAGCCCTTCACGCTGCTGGCATACAGGAACCAGGTCACTCGAAAGCCCAGCACGGCCTTCATCACATTTTTCAGGATTACGTGCTGGACCTGGTGAACGACCGGGAGGCGGGCGTTGAAGTCCTCGATCTGCGATTGCTGGATATGCAGTTTCTCTAGCTCCGGGACGCACATGTTGCCGTAGTTGCGTCCGGCGTTGCACAGGTAGTTCTGGCCCAGGATGGCGTCCGGATCGTCGACGGCCGTGGAGAAGCTGGTGCCACAGATCTCGAACTCGCGGCGGGCCATGCGGTCGAGGTAGGTGGCGGTCTCGACCACGTCGATCTTGGCCTCGATGCCGACCTGGCCGAGGTGGTCTTTCAGCAACACGGCCGCCGTCTCGTATTGCTGGCCGCGCCGCACCGTCATGGTGGTCTTGAATCCATTGGCCAGGCCCGCCTCGGCCAGGAGCTTCTTGGCCTGAGCCCGCTCGGCCGCCTTGTCGGACGAATAGCCGGGAAGCTTCTGGAGCTCGGCCAGCGGCAGGGCCCAGCGCCCCGTCGGCAGCATGACTCCACCCACTTCGCCCGCGCCGTCCGTCATCACCTGCATGGCCTCCTTGCGGTCGATGGCCATGGAGGCTGCCTGTCGGACGCGGGGATCTGACCAGGGCTTGCGACCAGCGTTCATCTCCAGGGTGAGACAGCTCATCTGAGGCGTCTTGACCACCACCCCACGGGCGCCCAGCGCCTGGCGAGCCTGGTCGGCCTGGGACTCCACATTCACCTCGTGCAGCATGAGCTGGCCGGCGATGTAGGCGTTGACCGCGGTGTTGGCGTCCGGGATGAAGAAGGTCTTGACCCCGTCCAGGTACGGCCGGCCCTTCACGTGGTACTCGGAATTCTTCTCCACCTCCAGGCTCACGCCGCGCACGTACTGCTTGAACTTGAAGGGACCCGTTCCCACCACGTCGCGCTTCATATCGCCCTTGGTCCCGAGCACATCCCTCGGAAAGATGACGTTCCATCCGTGGGCCATGTTGGTGAGGAGTGACCACGAGGGCCGCTTGAGGACGAAGCGGACCGTGTTGGGGCCCGGGGTCTCGATGCCGCTAATGGCCTCGAAGATAGGCCGCCGCACACTGAAAATGCCCTTCGGCGGATCGAAGATCCGGTCCCAGCTCGCTTTGACGTCCTCAGCCAGAAGAGGCTTGCCGTGGTGAAACTTCACGTCACGGCGCAGGTGGAAGGTGTAGAGCCTCCCTTCCTTGCTGATCTCCCAGCGCTCGGCAAGGTCGGGGATGATCTTGTTCACGTCGAGGGGATCGGGCTGGACGAGCCGGTTGTAACAGGGCGACAGGGGTAGGAGGGCGTTGATGGTCTCGGACTGGTGCAGATCGAAGTGCGGTGGATCGGCGAATGTGTCCTGAGTGAAGACGCCACCATAACGGGGCGTCTCGCCGCCCGGCGGCGCGGTCTGAGCTTCGGTCAGCCCACGAGAGGCCCACGCCGCCACTCCGCCACCAGCCAGGAGGCCTACGATGCGGCGGCGCGAGATGGAACAATTGTCTTGGCCGACCATTCTGAACGCCTCCTTCGAGGTCATGGATGCCGGGAGTCTAGCAGACGCCTCGGTTCGCTTATCATAGCCGTCCACAGGAGTCCCCCATGCACAAGGACCTCGACGCCTGGTTGGATCAGGTGTGGAAAGAGAAGGATCGACTCATCGCCCTGTCGCCGACCGGGCATTCAGGCCGCGGCTAGTAGCCCCGCGCCCACTCGATCACATTGGCGAGCGGTCGTCCCTCCAGATAGGCTCGCAGGTTGTCGGAGAACGCCTCGACGGATCGATGCTGCCGCACGTCGGTGCCGCCGGAGACGTGCGGCGTGATTAGCACGCGCTCGTCCTGCCACAGCCGGGGGTCGGGGGCGTGCTCGAATTCTCCGACGTAGACGTCGAGGCCGACGCCACGCAGCTTCCCCGACGCGAGCGCGGCGACCAGCGCTTCCTCGTCGAGGATCTCGCCACGCGCCACGTTGACCAGCACCGTTCCCGGGCGCATCGCAGCGAACGCCGCGTGACCGATCAATCCAGTGGTTTCCGGCGTCCACTGACAGCAGACCGCGACGAAATCGCTCTCCGCGAGTAGCGCGTGAAGCCGCTCGGGGCTCTCGAGACGAGTGAAGCCGACGGGCAGCGCGTCAGCGGGCGACACGTGCCGGCGTGTGCCGACGACGCGCATTCCGACCCCAGCGCAAAGAGATCCGACCGCCTGGCCGATGCCGCCGGCGCCGACCACGCACACGGTCTTGCCCTCGATCAGGACCGGCCCATACGAGCGGTGCTCGAACTCCTGCCGCTGCCGGTCGCGGTCGGCTCGGTGCAGGCCGCGCGCGAAGTGGAGGAAGCACGCCAGTACGTACTCGGCCATGGCGCGTGTGTTGCCGAAGCCGCGCGACGTGGTGACGATGACGTCACTGCCCCACAGATCGCCGCGCAGCAGGTTGCTGGCGCCTGCCGGGCGCTGATGAAACCACCGCAGGCGTGACGCCCGCGCCCGGAGATCGAGCGGAAACGGCCAGCCTCCGAGGATCACCTCGGCCTCGGCCAGGAGACGGTCGCGTTCCGCGCGCGTGCTCGGTGGGCCGGAACGCGTACCGAGGTAGCGATCGACGCTCCACTTCGGCCACGTTTGCCGGTACTCCTCGTCGAACCAACCGCGGGCGTCGACCACGCGCAGGCGCGAGTCGAGGCGCGCGATCTGCGCCAGCTCCTCATCCGCGATGGGTTGAATGACGAGGACGTTCACCGTGTGCATGGAAGACAGTTGGTCGGAGTCTAGCAGAGGACGCCGAGCGCGCGGCTACGGCTCGGAGCTAAGGGTCATCGCACCGATGTCGTGATGAAGCTCCGATCGATCTTGCCCATGGACGTCGCGCCCGCGTGACGCATGATCAGCGCGAGCTCTCGAGTGAGGATGTCCAGCACCTTGTCCACCCCCGACTGGCCAAAGGCGGCAAGTCCCCAGATGTACGGCCGGCCGATGCAAACGCCCCGAGCGCCGAGGGCGAGGGCCTTGAAGACATCGGTGCCTCGCCGGAATCCCCCGTCGACAAGGACCGGTAGCTTGCCATGGACCGCGTCGACGACTTCCGGGAGGCACTCGATCGTGCCGCGACCACCCTCCTGCGCCCGCCCGCCGTGGTTCGACACGATGATTCCGTCGACGCCGTGCCGTACGGCGAGCTCCGCGTCCTCGCGGGTCTCGAGACCCTTGAGCACGAGTTTCATCTTCGTGATGTCTCGGAGCCTCCGCACGAACTCCCAGGTGAGCCCGGGCGCGAGCAAAGACACTCCGCTGAGGTCGAGGCCATCGAACATCGGCTTGCGGCGAAGATAGCCGGCCAAGCCCGGCTGGTGGCAGCTCGCGCATTGCCGCGTATCCCTCTTCGCGAACCGCGCCTCGGTCTCGGTGTTTCGGCCCACCGGAAGATCCACCGTGAGGACGAGCACCGGGCAGCCCGCCCGCTCGGCCCGCTTCACCAGCGCTTGCGTGATTCGCCACGTGTCTGTGGGATAGAGCTGGAACCAGATCGGTCCTCCCCAGGCGGTCGTGACACTCTCCACCGAGGTCGTGCTGCCGGTCGAGAGAATCAGGAGATGACCCCTGGCTCCCGCCGAGCGCGCCGCCGCTATCTCACCGTCAGCATGGAACGCCTTCTGGCTGCCCACGGGCGCGAGCGCGATCGGCGTCTTCCACGTGGTGCCGAATAGCTCCGTGGACGTGTCGATGCGGCTAACATCGACGAGGCGACGCGCCCGGATCTGAAACTTGGAGAATCCGGTTCGATTCGCCTGGAGGGTCGCGTCGTCATCGACCCCGGTCGCCAGATAGCCATAGTGGGCGGGCGGTAAAGTCTGGCGCGCCACCAGCTCGAAGTCGAAGACGTTCAGCGCATCGTTCGCGGATGCGATCAACGCCTGCTTCGGTCCGTCGCTCTCGGCCGCCTGCGCGGTCTCGGGAGAGGCCAACGGGCCCGGCAGCACGCCGCCGAGGGCAAGCAAGGGGCTGGAAACCAGAAACTTCAGAAATTGCCGGCGATCGGACGCCCTCGCCATTACCTAGGCGGCACGGGCGCGCGCCTCTTCGATCCTCCTGATCGCGCTCTCCGGGTCCGCGACGTCCACGACGACTCGCCGGTACTTGCCGCGGTCGAGCTCGATCGTCACTGCCTTGCTGCCGCTTCGAACGTCCCAGAACTCCCGCCCGGTTCGCCGATAGAAGGTACCGGCGGTGATGACGCCCGGGATGTGCGTCCCCGGCATGCGCCAGCCCTTCCACGAGCCTTTGGCCGCCTGCGGGTCTCGTCGTACCGCTCGAATTTCGGCCAGCGGAACCCGAAGCTGCTTCTTCAGAGCCCAGAGCTTGCTCCAACCGCGAATCTCGAGGACCAAGTCGCCCCGCTCGACCGACAGCTCGACCATCGCTCCTACTCCTTCCCGTCCGTCACCCTCGAAGCGCGTTCAAATGGGAACGCCGGTCGGCTTCACGGCGGTGCCAGCCTCGGGGAGTCCAATTGCCTTGCGGATTTTCGCGAGCTGACCCGCGTGGTCGTTCCAGTGATAGCCGAAGATCGCGCCGACGAACATCGGAATGGTGATCTCGTCGGTACCCATGAACTGCTTGAAGAGCGGAATCCTGGCCTTGCGCGCCAGCTGTGCCTCGGTCAAGCTGCCGAGGTATTCGAGCACAGTTCGCCGCTGCGTATCGAGCGCATCCGCGAACTCCTTGAGCGTCATCTTGCGGCGGTGGTCGTCGAGAAACGTCGCTCCCGGCACGATCTCGACCACGGGCAAATCCCGGTCGGCAAACGTCTTCAGCAGCGCGACAGGACTGAACCCGGGCTGAAACAGGAGATGCGACAGCACCTCGCGCGCCGTCCACTCGCCGGGCGCATCGGAGCGCTCGAGGTGCGGCTCGAGGCCGGGTAGCTGGCTGCTGAGATTCTCGTGCGCCGCACTCACGTTGCGTTCGAGCTCTTTCACGCTCTCGCCGGCCATTGGTTCCTCCCGGGTCGATCCGCGACCCACCGAACCTGTCAGATTCCGGGCCCCTGGGGAGTCTAGCCGAACCCTCCAGCGCGCACCACCGCCGGACGCACGTGTCACGGCCTAGTGGACAGCCATCGCCCTGCGAGGACGATCTCAGTTAGAGGGCAATCTGTCGAGGAGATCCCGGTCGCGCTGATACGTGAGCAGCTGCACGGCTCGGGCCAGCGAGACCCAGCGAACGGCGTCGACTTCGTTGTGCGGAGCCGCTTCGCCTCCCACCGGACGCATCAGCCAGTAGCGGACCTCTTTGAGCCGGCCCTCGCTGTTGATGTGCGCGGTCGTGGCGAGCTCGGACTCGGGCGCGCAGCGGAGACCGGTCTCCTCCTCGACCTCCCGCAGCGCGCACGCCTCGTCGGTCTCACCCGCTTCGACCTTTCCCTTGGGAAACGTCCAGTCGTTCCGGCGGAAACGATGGATGAGGAGCAGCTCCGGCTCGCTTCCGTTCGTTCGCCTCACGATAACGCCGCCCGCTGCTCGGACGCGCGCCCGACTGGCCATGGACCTCCGCATGGGCTGCTCGAGCGGGATAACGGCAGAAGGAGCACCAACCGAGCTGGCAAAGCGTGAGAGGTAGGCTCGTCGCCAGCTCCAGACCGCACACGCGGACTCGCCGAACATTCCAGCGATGGCCCGAGTGTAATCGCTCGACCTCCCCACGCAAAGAATTTCCCTCGAGGCGTCCAGCGCTGCACGTGTTCACGCATGACGTGGCCTAACGGCCGCAGAAGAAGATCTCACCGATGAACGACTCGGCGGTCGAGTGGGTGTCGTTGGAATCGATGGCGAGCGAGACCATCCTGATCTCGTCAGGCGGCTCCTCGCCGTAGATCTGCCTGTAGTCTTCGTAGACGTTCCGCGTCTCGGTCAGCCACCGGCCGGCATCGGCCCGGCCCGAACGAACGACCACGTAGGTCACGGCCCCCGCGCTCGGGCTCTGCACAATGGTGCCGGCGGGCGCGGTCGTGTCCCAGACGTAGCCGATGAGCCGTGAGCGGATCCGCTCCGGAAACCTGGGGAAGGTCACGTAGACCTGGGCCGCCTGGTCGTCGGTCTGGCGATGCCGCGAATCGGCCTTCGTGGGTAGCGTCACGATCTTCCAGCGCCACACCAAGATGGGCACCTGCCTGACCGCAAGCCGGACTTCCTTGCTGATCGTCGAGTTGTCGTTCTCGCTCCGCATGTGCAAGGCCCATCGCGGGCCGTCGGCCACCACGGTGAAGTCGTACTTCGGCGATCCCCAGTCGTGACGTTGCCAGCCGTCGGGTACTCCGATGGCGCCGACTGCCTGGCGCGACCAGTCCTCGACGAGAACCATTGTTGGCTCGGTCGCCGCGATCGTCATCGGTACGACGACGAGCAGCATGACCACGAGGAGTCTGCACACGCGCCGCACGACCGGCGCCGCCGTGACGAGCGCCGGGGCCGCGATGCTCATCGCCGACCCCGGCGCGCCACGGCGAGTGTGCTAGGCGGGCCGGAGGAAGCGCGGGGTGTAGGCGATGACGTCGGTGAGCGGGTCAGTCGCGAGCTTCACGACCCAGACGAGCGCCAGGCGCGGCCCGTGGGTCCACAGAAGATAGGCAACGCGCCCGGCGACGACCAGCACGGTCCACAGAAACCACTGGTACCCCACCGAGACGGCCAGCGGCCGAAGCGCCTCCAGCGTGTACGCGCCCGACCACACGAGATTGATCACCGGAATGAGCAGGTACGTGCCGAGGACCATCGTCTTGTTGCGCGTGTTGTAACCGAGGAGCGTTGCCTCCTTGTCGTGGCAGGGCGGCTCCAGTATCGCGTGGCCGATCTGCCGCAGGAAGAGGGCCGCGAGCCCGGCCCACATCGCGGTCGTCAAGTCCGAGAAGGCCAGCACGTAGCAGCCGAGGAACACGCTGGAGCTGATGATGTGAAAGATCTGGTTGACGGTGTCGCTGTGCGACGCAACGTGATCGTCCTTCTTGCGTCGCATCACTTCGGCGTAGAAGGCTTGGACCGTTTTCGGGATCGGAATGAGCATGGTGAGCGCCTCCTTGATCAGGCGTAGCCGCATGATCCTGTCGCGCCGCGGGTGCTCCGCGCCCAGCCACCAGCCGTCGGCCTGCATCCGGCCGGCGGCGTCGACGAGCTTGAGTCGCAGCGCCTCGTAGTCCTTGTCGGTGAAGTCCATCGTTCCCAGGCACCGGCCCGTGCCCACCCAGCTCAGCGTGACGCCCTCGGCACGGAGGTAGTACTGCAGGAGCCAGTTGTAGCGCCCGGGCTGGGTGAAGAGGACCGTCCACACCGTGGCTAGGTTCATCACGCGCAGGGGTAGGCCTGCGTCGGCCAGCGCGCGGTTCGTCGCCTGCGCCCACTGGGCACAACGCTCGTTCATCTCGTCGTAGAGCGATGAGGCGGCCGGGTCGGCCAGCCAGCCCAGGAATTCGTTCATCGCGCCCATCACGGCCGGATGCGCCGAAAAGGTGCCGACCACGTAGGCCACACGCATCGGCCGCTCTGGATCGAACCGGCGCATCAGTGCCTTCGTGCCGCAGACCACGCCGATAGGGAACCCGCCCGCGACCGTCTTGCCGTACACCACCATGTCGGCGCGGACCTTGAAGTATTCCTGCGCCCCGCCGGGGGCGAGGCGGAATCCGGTGTAAACCTCGTCGAAAATGAGCGGCACGCCCGCCTCAGCGCACACGCCGCGAAGCCGCCGTAGCCATTGGCCGTATGCCGCCGAGCCCTCGCTCGTCTTGCGCGCGTCACTGGTCAGCAAGATGGCGTCGTTCGGCGGCGGCGCGTTCGGATGGAAGGACTGCACGGGATTGACGAGCACGCCGGCGATCTCGCCGGCGCGGCGGCGAATGACGTCGAGCGACGCCGGGTGCAGATCCTTGAGCGTGAGGCAGTCGCCGATGGCGCGCTCGTTGCCGAGCCCGGGCTGCACGCCGTCCCACCAGCCGTGATAGGCGCCCGAGAAGCACACGATGAGCTTGCGTCCGGTGTTGAAGCGGGCCAGCCGCACGGCCGCCATCACCGCCTCGGTCCCACTCATGTGGAAGGAGACCTCGTCCAGCCCCGACACGGCCTTGAGCAGCGCAATGTTGTTCGCCACCAGCGGATGCAGCGGCCCCAGGACCATCCCCAGATCGCGCGTGCGCTCGAGGCCTCGCGTCATCCACTCCTTGTAGCGGGCGCTGCCGGCGACGTTGACCCCGTAGGAGCCGCTGACGTCGAGCGTCCAGTGGCCGTCCAGGTGCTGCAGCCGCGGGCCGTCCGACGCCGTCACGACCGACGCCAGATTGAAGTTCTCGCGCATGAACTGCGCGAACGGGAACGGCACCCGGTTCGCGTCGGTGAAGCGGAGGTCCGAGAAGCTCTCGCGGAGCGCCTCGCTCCACGCGTCCGAGGCCGCGTACTGACGGCGCAGCGCGCCGGAAAGTCGCTCCAGTCCCTGACGGCGGCGCTCGATCAGCGCCGCGCCCGCGCCGTCGGCGTCGAAGAACCGGTCAGCCGTATAGTGAAACGTCCGGACCCGACGCGACAGCAGTCGCAGCAGAAGCGGCGTCAGCGCCCGCGCGCGCAGGGTGAAGAGCGCGACCGCGAGCCTCCGCATAATCAGCCCCGCCACGACGGCGATGCCCAGTCCCAGGAGCAGCGGAACCGTGTTCGTCACGATGGTCCTCCTCCTCACGGGCGGCCCCGGCCAGGAGCCGCTCGAAGCGTTCGACGACTCGCGCCCAGGCGACCACCTCCATCGCTGCCCGCGCCTCTCGCCGCATCGGCGGCAGCAGGTCGGGATTCGTCGCGAGCTTCACCGCCGCCGCGATGAAGCCCTGCCGGTCGCCCTCCCGGATCGCCAGGCCGCTCACGCCGTTGTCGATGTGGATGCGTGTTGCGGCGTAGTCGTACGCGATCACGCCGAGGCCGCTCGCCATCGCTTCCAGGGTGACGTTGCCGAACGTCTCCGTCTCGCTGGGGAACAGGAAGACGTCGGCCGAGGCATAGTGCGCGGCGAGGTCGTCCCCCGTGCGGAATCCGGCGAAGACGAGATCGGGATGGTCGCGTTGGAGCGCCGGGCCGAGTGGCCCGTCGCCGACGAGCACGAAGCGCAAATGGGTGTTTACCCGGCGCATCGCCTCGTACGCCTCGATCGCGAGGCCGACATTCTTCTCGGCGGCGAGTCGTCCGACGTACAAAGCTACCAGGTCCCCCTCGGCTGCTCCCCACGCTACGCGCAGGGCCTTCGAGCGTCGCGCCGGATCGAACCGTCGGCTATCGACGCCGCGGCCGATCACGCCGAGGTTCACGAAGCCCGCGGCCGCTAGCTCGGCGCGCAGACACTCGGTCGCGACGATTGTTCCCGTGCTGGCGTTGTGGAAGCGCCGGAGGTAGGCGGCCGCCGCATTGCGCAGCCAGCCCGCGCCATAGTGGCCGACATAGGTATGGAAGTTGGTGTGAAAGCCGCTGTAGACGGGCACGCCGAGGGCGGTCCCTGCGCGCAGCGCCGACCACCCGAGTGGCCCTTCTGTCGCGACGTACACGGCGTCCGGACGGCGCCGCGTCCAGGCGGCGCGCAGCACGGCGCCCGCCGGCAACCCGAGCTGCAGCCCTCGATAGCCCGGCAACCTGACGCCCGCGACCAGCGTCGTCGTCGCATCGGCGCCGGGCCCTGAAGGATCGACGCGCTGCCGCGGCCGCACCAAGGACACCCGGTGGCCGTGCGCGCGCAGCCCGGACACGAGATGCGCGAGCGTCGTCGCGACACCGTTGATCTCCGGCGGGTACGTCTCGGTAACGACGCAGAAGTGCCGTCGCGCGTCGGTGTCACAACATCCGCGTAGCTCCACGCGACCATTGTGGTCACCAGCGCGCGCCGGAGACCCATTAAGAACCAGTTACCGGACGATGGCGCGACGATGTCGACGACCGGCCGCGGGCCACGCCGCGAGCTCGGCCATCAAGGCGCGCGCCGCGCCGCTGAGATACGCGCGCCGCCGATACACCAGCATGACCGGAATGGTCACGCGCATGGCCGGAACCGGGAGTGCGCGCAGCGTCCGCGCTCGGAGCTCCTCGTCGACGCTGCTCTCGGGCAAGAGCGCCAGCCCGAAGCCTGCCTCCACCATACGCTTCTGTGCCGTCAGGCTGTCGATCGGAATGATCTCGGCCGGAGTCAGACCACACGCGGCGAGTCGGTTCTGGAGCGACCACGGATACGGATCGTAGAACGCGCCGTCTCGCGCCGGAAACGCCACCCACGGCTCGCTCGCGAGCGCAGCCGGGACGACGCGGCGCCGGCGCGCCAGCCGGTGGCGCGGGGAGCACACGACGATCATCGGCTCGTCGTAGATCGCGAGCGCGCGCATCTCCGGATGCGGGTCTCCGCCGTAGCGAAGACCGAGCGTCGCGTCGCCCCGGCGCACCAGCACGCTGACCTCCTGGCTCAGCGCGGTGCGGAGCCGCAACTCCACTTGGGGATGCGCCTCGCGGAAGCGCTGCAGGCAGGCGGTCAATGTCGTGCTCGCCAGCGTGCCGACGAGCGCCAGTGTGATGGCACCGCGGTCCGGGTGCTGGAGTGCCTTGACCGACTCGACGCCGTCGCGCATGCTCGCCAGGAGCCCCTCGGCGTGCGGCAGGAACGTCCGGCCGGCCTCCGTCAGGATGACGCCCTTCGGCGTCCGCTCGAACAGCGGCGCGCCCAGCTCGTGTTCGAGCAGCTCGAGTCGCCGGCTCACCGCGGGCTGCGAGAGATGGAGGAGCGCCGCGGCGCGCGTGAACCCGCCGCCGCGGACGATGGCCACGAATGCCTCGACCTGATCCAGCTCCACGGCGATCAGCATAGCCGATGACCATCCTCCGCTCTCTGCATTGGACACCCTTGACGCGCGCAGCTACGTTGCGGGCCAGGGAGGTGCGTCATGCTCGACAACTCGGTCCTGTCCGGCGAAGTGCTCCGTCACGGCGCCTACGTCTGTCTGCGGCTCTCCGCCGGTGCCGACGCGCGCGCGGCGGCCGGCGTCGCCATTCCCGCACTGGCCGAGAAGCTCGGTCTCCAGAACGAATTCGCGCCGGCGGCGGGCCCGCCGACCCAATCGATCGCCTTTCTGCGGCGACAGAGCGCCACGCCGGGCGCCGTCTCCGACGACGGCGTCGCACTCGCCGACGCGGTCGTGCACGTCGCGGCGCCCACCGCGTCGCCGGTGAGCGACTTCTGCCGCGAGGCCACGCGCCTGCTCGGCGCCCTCGCCCACATCCGGATGATCGGCGGCGTGGTTCGCCCGCGGACGTACACCGGCGCGGCCATGAACAACTTCGCCTATGCCCACCAGGTCGTGCAGCAGCCCGGCCGCGTCATGCCCAACGCGTTCCTGGTCCCGATGAACAAGATCGCCGCGTGGTGGGCCAAGGACTGGATGGAGCGCCACACGTACTTTCTGCCGCGCTACGACGACGAGGGCCGGATGAAGAGCGAGGGCCACGCGCTGGCATCAGCCGCCGGCATCCCATGCCTGCTGCGGCGCACGTACAAGAGCACGTCGGAGCCGGCGCCGGAGGGCGCGTACGACTTCGTCACCTACTTCGAGTGCGCCGACGCCGACGTGCCGACCTTTCATCAGGTGTGCGCCGCCCTCCGGGACATCGCGCGGAACCCAGAGTGGAAGTTCGTGCGCGAGGGGCCGACGTGGCACGGTCGGCGCGTCGCGTCCTGGCCCGATCTGTTCTCCTAGAGCGGTGATCACCGCGGCCCGCGACTTGCCGGGTGAGGACCGTCTCTGATACGGTTGCGCCGCCGATCACTACGGCGCGCGGCTCCGTCGTCTCACCTTTCGCTCGGGAGGACAGTCATGACACCTGGCAGCCTGCAGACCGGCAGCGCGATCTCGCGGCGGAGATTCATGAGGGCGGTGGGAGCCGGCGCTGGCGCCGCGGCGCTCGTCCCGGCTGTGGTGAGGGCTCAGGCCGGCAAGCCCGCCGAGCCGCCGAGCACCATCACGACGCCACCTCGCGAGTGGGGGCCGTCAGCGCCGCCCGTCACCTACGTCGATCCAGACGTCATCACGATCGATCCGATCTTCAACGGCCTGCGTCAGGGCAACACGCCGATCAAGCGGCTGTGGACGGGCGCGCTCTGGTCCGAGGGACCGGCCTGGTGCGGGCAGGGGCGTTACCTGGTCTGGAGCGACATTCCGAACAACCGCCAGCTGCGCTGGCTGGAAGACGACGGCAGCGTGAAGGTGTTCCGGAGCCCGTCGAACAACAGCAACGGTAACACCTTCGACTTCCAGGGCCGTCAGCTCTCCTGCGAGCATCTCACCCGGCGCCTGGTGCGCTACGAGCACGACGGCTCGGTGACGATCATCGCCGACTCGTTCAACGGCAAGCGGCTGAACTCGCCCAACGACGTCGTGGCGCATCCCGACGGAAGCTACTGGTTCACCGATCCCCCGTACGGCGGCCAGCTCTACGAGGGCGCGCCCGACGCGCCGGGCGGGCCGAGCAACCGCGCCGGCCGGCTCAAGCAGCGCCTCGGTCAGCCGCCGGAGATCGGCACGCTGAAGCGCGAGCTGCCGACCAGCGTGTACCGCTGGGATCCGAGCGGGAAGCTCGATCTCGTGATCACCGAGGACCAGCTGCCCGATCCTAACGGGCTCTGCTTCTCGCCCGACTACAAGAAGCTCTACGTCATCAGCACCGGCCGCGGCCCTGGCGACCAGCACCAGGGCGGCAAGCGCGACATGCACGTGTTCGATGTCGGCACCGACAACAAGCTCTCGAACCAGAAGCTGTTCAGCGATTTCATGATCGACGGCATCAAGTGCGGGCCCGACGGCGCGCGCTGCGACGTCGAGGGCAACGTGTGGGTCTCCAGCAACGGCAATCCCGGCGGCCGCGGCCTCGGCTACAGCGGCGTGACCGTGTGGACGCCGGAGGGTAAGCTCATCGGCCGCATCCGACTCCCCGAGGTCTGCGCCAACATCGCCTTCGGCGGCCCGAAGCGCAACCGCCTGTTCATGTGCGGGAGCCAGTCGCTCTACGCCCTCTATGTCGCCACGCAGGGAGCCGCGCCGGCGTAATCAACCACGGCGATCGAGTGCGGCGCTACCCGATCTGAATCTCCGTCGGGACCTCCGGGTTCATCAACGAAGCTCCGCCGTCGACGTAGATCACCTGGCCGGTGATCCAGCGGGCCTTCTCGGAGCAGAAGAGCGCCACGGCGTTGCCGACGTCCTCTGGCGTTCCCAGACGCCCCATGGGGGTCCATCCACGCTCGTGCCAGCCGCGGATGAGCTGCTGGGCCTGCTCCGGGAGCGTATTCAGGACGCTGTCGTCCGTCCAGCCCGGGCTGATCGCGTTCACGGTGATCCCGCGCTTGGCCACCGCGACCGCCAGATATCGCACGAGCGATTCCAGGGCCGCCTTCGCGGAGCCCATACCCACCCACGGCTGAAGACCACCGGTCCGGCTACCCTCGGCGTAGGTGATCGCCAAAATTCTGCCGCCCTCGCCCATGAGCGGAAGCGCCGCCCGTGCCCCGACGAGAAACGCCTTGGCCTGGGAGTCGAAGGCCGCATCCCATTGCTTCAAGGTGATCTCCAGAGGCGGTTGGAAGAACTCCGGCACCTCGGGGCGCGCGTTGCTCACGAAGACGTCGAGCGACCCGAATTCTCCTTTCACCTTCTGCAGCATCTCGGTGATCTGGGTCGGCTGCGTCACGTCGGCTCGCACGAGGAACCCGTCGGCTCCCCGAGCACGTACCTGCCCGAGCGTCTCTTTGGCGGCGGCCTCGTTCTGATAGTAGTGAACGGCCACGTTGACGCGCTCCGCGGCCAATGCCAGCGCGATGCCGCGTCCGATTCCCCTCGAGCTGCCGGTGATCAGTGCGTGTCTCACACCTTGTGGCATGGGCGCCTCCTCGCTCGTGGTAGAGTTGCGGCCGACGCGATCAGACTTCCGGAATTATAGGCGGTCTTCGATCGCCGGGGTGACGATGCACGGCCCGTTGATTGGATGAAGATCATCTGCGCGTCGTGCCGCATCGAGGGCAGGTCCGGCGACATGGGCGAGAAGGCGCCCTTCGACGACCCGACCGAGACACATGGCTACTGCGCCCGGCACACTGCGCAGCTGCTGGCGACGCTTCCATCTCACGCCTTCCCCGACGTCGAGCTGCTGATGGTCGTTCGCCGACGCGACCAGGCCCTGTACGACTACCTCCAGAGCCGGCTCGCCGGTGTGCGCGGGGTCAAAGTGATCCTCGAGCGCCGCGCCGGCGACCGTCGCCGCGCCGCCCACGTTCCGTCGAGGGACCGCCGGCGTCTGGAGCGCCGTCTGCGCGCCGGTCAGGCCTCGTCGCTAGGCTACACGATCGTTCGTTTCCGACGACCCTGACCGTGGCGCGGCCGGGCTATCCGCTGATCCAGCCGGTCTCGGTGACGTCGATCTCCTGACCGTCCGGCCCGCGGTACTTGATCTCGTAGTACGAGCGGGCGCCAGTGGCAGCGCCGCCGTGGCGCACGTCGGCGCGATTCGTCATGGCCTTCGCGCCGGCTTCGTCGAGCTTGCGGCAGGTCTCGTCGACGTCGTCGACCATGAAGCCGAAGTGATGGATGCCGCCGTACCCGGGTACATCGCGGGGGCTCTCGCCGTCTCCGTCGTCCCTGGCCTTGAGGATCGCCAGGTTGATGTACCCGTCGGAGAGGTAGCAGCCCGTGCGCGCCTGGCCGACTTCCTTCAGGCCGAAGACGTCCTTGTAGAACGCCGCGGTTTTCTCCGGATCCGGCGTCCGGATGGCGATGTGCTTGATCCTGGCCATGAGCGTCTCCTTTCCTCGTTTGCGCCGAATAGCGCTCGCGCCTTAGAGGAGCCCGTACAGCTTGCCGGCGTTCTCGCACAGAATCTTGCGCTGAACGGCCGGGCTGACCGATCCCAGGTCCTGGCTGATCCACTTCTGCGAGTCGGGCCAGATGCCGTCGGGGTGCGGATAATCCGATCCCCACATGACGTTGTCCTCGCCGATCAGCGGGATCATCACCGCCACCGAGGGCTCGTGCTGATAGGTCGAGTACCCCTGACGGCGCCACAGCTCGCTTGGTTTCATCGACAGGTTGAGCTGGTAATAGCGGTCCTCGTACTCCTCGTCCATCCGCTCGAGGATGTAGGGAAGCCACGACACGCCGGCCTCGCCGAGTACGAACTTGAACTGTGGGAAGCGATCGAGGGCGCCCGAGAAGACGATGCTCGCGAGAAACTCCGCCGCGACGATCTGGAACATCGTGGTCCGGGTGGCGCGATACCGAAGATCGTATTCCTTCTTCATCGCGTCGTCGGAGGGCTCGCGCGCGGGATAGCCGGTCGTATGGAACGAGATCGGCATGCGGCATTCCTGCGCCGCCTCCCAGAGCGGATCCCAGGCGCCATGCCAGATGGGGTAGGCCGCCGTCGAGACGGCGAAGTCGGCGCCCTTGAGGCCGAGCCGCGCCGCGCGTCTTAGCTCGGCCGCCGCCGCGGCCGGGTCGTGGCTGGGAATGCACGCGAGCCCGACGAAGCGGTGCGGATTGCTCTTGCAGAAATCGGCTGCCCAGTCGTTGTAGATCTCGTACACGGTCTGGATCAGCTCGCGGTCCTGCATGCGCAGGCCGATCCCGAGGATGCCGTACATCACCTCGGCGTCGATGCCGTCGATCTCCTGGTCCTTGAGCCGCAGCGCCGGCGTGGTCGGATGCGGCCCGCCCTCGTAGAAGCCGGCCTGGAACATGCGCTCCACGTGCTTGGAGAAATTGCGCTGCACCTTGTCGAAGCCGAATCCGAGGCCGCCGAAGACTCCGAGCTCCTTCTCCTCGGCGAACCAGCGCGGGCCATCGGGGGTCTGACGCACCTGGGGGACCTGATCCCGCATCCGCGCCGGCGCGTTCTTCACCCAGAGATCGCCGGGCATCCAGGTCATATCGATGTGGCAGTCGGCGGAGATGATGCGATAGCTCATGGGCTGACCTCGCTCGAGTCGAAGGGCGCTGCAGGGGCCTGCACGGCCGAAGACATAGCCCTGCGGCGAGCGGCTGTCAAGACCGGTGGGGCCCAGCGTGCGGCAGTTTTCTTGCACCCTCAGGCGATTGACCGATCCTCAGAGGAGGAGGATTTACATGCTCATTTACTATGCGGCCGTCGCCCTGCTTGGGCTGATCCTGGCCGGCCCGGCCGACGCCCAAGTTCACGTGGACATCGGCTTCAGCCTGCCGGCGCCGCCGC
>JBKPCO010000091.1:0-2807 GCA_046727415.1 Candidatus Methylomirabilota bacterium | reverse complement strand
TCTGGAGCCTCCGGGAAAGCCGGCGCATTCACCTGTAGCCCGAAATCTGAGTTCGTTGCGCTCAAAGCGTCGCGTCCCAGGATGTAGCAGTGCGGGCGCAGCGTCCACCAGTAAGGGCGCCAGAATCACCTAATTACCCATCCTGTAATCTTGCATATTTTGTCGCCAACGACTTGACGTTTAGCACTCCTTTGCTATGACTGCTAACAGAGAGGCGCTCACGTGGGCCTTGGCCACGCGTTTCCGTGACGACACTGCCGGCTCGAAGGCTCTGGGTAAGGGACCGAGCCCTGGAGCCGATTGAGTGAAAGGAGAGCCCTACGATGATCGTGCGACAACTGAATCCTTGGAGTCCGGGTTGGAACACGCCGGGAAATGCCTTGGCGCGGATGCGTCGGGACATGGAGACCCTCATGGAGCGGCTCACCGGCGAGTCGGCGGACGGATCAGTGGCAGGGGTGTTCCCGCCGATGAACGTCTCGGAGGACCTGGATCACTACCACGTGCGTGCGTTGATCCCCGGGATCGATGCGTCCGAGCTCAACGTCTCGGTGGTCCACCAGACCATCGCCGTGTCGGGTACGCGCCAGTCGCCCGAGGAAGAGGGCGTGAGTTACCACCGGAAGGAGCGCGCCGAGGGCCCATTTAGCCGCAGCGTGACCCTTCCGGCGTCGTTTGACGGGGCTCGCATCGACGCGAAATACATCGACGGGATCCTGACTTTGACGCTTCCCAAGCCCGAGGCCGCCAAGCCGAGACGCGTAACCGTGCAAACGTCCTAGCGTGACTTTGAGCCGACGGAAGGAGACCCCCATGGCAACCGACAAAACCCAGGGATTGCAAACGCGGGAGGCCCGCGACCTCGCGACCAGCACGGAGGCCACGCGCCCCGGCGTGCTGCTCACTCCCTCGGTGGACATCTTCGAGGATCGTAATGCCATTACAGTGCTCGCCGACATGCCGGGCGTCAAGCCGGGGCACCTGAAGATTGACCTACACGAGGGCGTGCTGACTATCACCGGCCACGCCGAAGCTCCCGATGGGCAGAACGAGGTAGCCGTTCTCCAGGAGTACCGCGCGGGCACGTTCCAGCGGAGCTTCACGCTCTCTGAGGCGATCGACCAGGGACAGATCCAGGCGACGTTGAAGCACGGCGTCCTGCGTCTGCGACTGCCGAAGGCCGAGCAAGCCAAACCGAGACAGATCAAGATCCGGACTGACTGACGCGGCGACCCGACAGACGACCTGGCAGCCGACATCACACGACCTGGGGGAACGACCTGGGGGCACCGCTCGCCGGCGGAGACCTCACCGCCGACGAGCGACCACCGAGGCGCTGATCACCGAGCTCCCGGAGGAGAAGCGGGCAGTCACTGCCTATCCCGCGCGGAGATTTCTAGGCGGGCGAGCGAACCTCTGAACCCGGGGCTCGAGCAAGGCCGCTTGCGCCTGGATCCATCGCCGAAGCGCGTTGCCTGGACGTTCGTCTAGAAAGTTAGATCTAAAAGTTCGCCGGTATAATACTTCGCTAGCGGACGATGAGGCCGAAGCCGTCGCCACGACCGAGCAGATGCTGCCGGGCAGAGACTGGCCGTGTGGCTTCGGAATGCTTCAACAACCAAGCGCGTGGATTCGATAGGGTAACAATGACACGTTGGCGGCGGTCCACATATACGTTTGCGTGCGTTCTGATTATGTTCTCAATGGCGTCGGCTCCAGTCCGCGCCCAGGATGAGTCGGCAAACACGACCGACTACACGACCGACGCGACCCTGCTGAACTGCCCGGTTCCAGCGGCGAGCGCTCCGACGACCGATTTAGGCATCCGCGGCGAGCGCACCCAGCCCGAGCGCGCCGAGGGCGCCGCGATACGGGACGAGTCGGACGCAGCGCGCGAGCCGGCTGAGCTCGAACACTACGACCCCTGGGAGGCGTTCAACAGCAAGGCGTTCGAGTTCAACCGCCGCATGGACAAGTACGCGTTGAAGCCCGTCGCGAAGGGATGGAAGACGGTCGTGCCCGCACCGGCGCAGGCCATGATCGCGAACGTGTTCGACCACGTCAATGTCGTGCCACGTGTGGTCAATAACGTACTCCAGGGGAATTGGAACGGCGCGGAACGCGAATTAAGCCGCTTTCTGCTCAATAGTACCGCCGGCGTCGGGGGCCTTTTCGACGCGGCCACGGACTCGCACATCACGAAGAGTCCCGCCGACTTCGGCCAGACTCTCGGCAAGTGGGGCATCGGGCCCGGACCGTACCTCGTTGTCCCGTTCATGGAGCCGCTCACCGTCCGAGACGGCATCGGCAAGCTAGTCGACCGCGCGATCGATCCGCTGAGCTACGTCGTCCCACTGATCCCGGCTCTCAGCCTCACGGCGGGCAAGAGAATCAATGAGCGGGCACTCAGCAACGAGCTCTTCATGGACTTTGATAATAGTGTGATCGACGCGTACAGCGCCGTGCGAGACGGCTATCTACAGCGGCGGGAGCACATGCTCAACGAATAATCGCGGCGAGGCGCCAAGTTCTGAGTAAGTAACCATTTGAGACGCGGATTGCGCGATTTTCGTGGAGGCGCAACCCACCTCTCAACACCACGCCGCACGGCCACAGTCAGCAGGTAGCCGTTCCACGCGGGCTGCGTCGCGTCGCCCGTCATCCCGCCGTGCGGACGGTGTTCCTGGACGAACTCCTCAAGGTCGGTCAGCAGGGTCATGCGCTCCCGATCTCGCTCCAGCGCGCGTATGCTGCATCACGCGCAATACGCGGTGGATGCAGAGCCATGGGTGCCAGAGGCGGGCGTC
>JBKPCO010000090.1:0-22814 GCA_046727415.1 Candidatus Methylomirabilota bacterium | reverse complement strand
TCCGCCGCGAGCGCGCGCTGGAGGCCGAAAGCCAGCCCGCTGCGAGGCGCACCTGAACCGCCGGGGCAAGTTCATCGTCGGCGGCGCCGTCATCGCCGCCGCGCTCGCCTACATGATCTACGCCGGCGTCACCCAGTCGGCAGTGTACTTCGTGACACCGACTGAGCTGCGCGCCGCGGCCGTTCCCGGCAAGGCGTACCGGCTGGGCGGCATGGTCGTCCCCGGGTCGCTCAAGTGGGATCCCCACGCGCTCGACCTGTCGTTCACGCTCTCCGATGGCACCGCGACCGTTCCCGTCCGCCACAAGGGCACACCGCCCGACCTCTTCGGCGAGGGACGCGGCGCCGTGGTCGAAGGCAGCTGGTCGTCGCAGGGATACTTCAGAGCGAGCCTGATCATGGCCAAGCACTCCGAGGAGTACAAGGCGCCGCACGACAAGAATCAGGCAGGCTACCAGGAGCTCATGAAGACGCTCCGGGGCGAAGGGCGATGACGGCCGACGTCGGTTTCGGCATGACGATCGTCGCGCTCGTGCTGGCGGCCTACGGCGGCGGCGCCGCCGCGGTCGGCGCCCGCACTGGACGAGCCGCGCTGGTGGAGTCGGCCCAGCACGCGGCGCTCGGGGTCTTCATCCTCGTCACCGCCTGCTTCGCCCTCTTGACCTACGCGTTTCTCACGTTCGATTTCTCGATCCGGTACGTGGCGTCCAACACGAACCTCGGTACGCCGTTCTATTACCGCATCACCGGGGTCTGGGGCGCGCTCGAGGGCTCGATCATCCTCTGGTCCTGGATGCTTGCGCTCTACACGCTGATACTCATTCTCCGCCACCGGGAAGGCGCGCGCGAACTCTACCCGTGGGCGCTCGCGACGATGCTCGGCATCCTCGCTTTCTTCCTGCTGGTCATGAGTGTCGCCGCCCCGCCGTTCCAGCGCCAGCTCCCGGTGCCGGCCGACGGTCGCGGCCTCAATCCCCTACTCGAGGACACGGGGATGATCACGCACCCGGTCGCGCTCTACCTGGGCTTCACCGGGTTCACGGTCCCCTTCGCCTTCGCGATGGCCGCGCTCGCCACCGGACGTGTCGGCGACACGTGGCTCGTCTTGACGCGGCGGTGGACGATCGTCGCGTGGTATTTCCTCTCCCTCGGCCTCCTGATCGGCGGCTGGTGGAGCTACCACGTGCTGGGCTGGGGCGGCTACTGGGCGTGGGATCCCGTCGAGAACGCCGCGTTCATGCCCTGGCTTACCGGCACCGCGTTCCTGCACTCGGTGATGATCCAGGAGCGCCGGCGCATGCTGAAGCTCTGGAACATCGTGCTCGTCATCCTGACCTTCGGCCTCACGCTGTTCGGCACGTTCCTCACGCGCTCCGGCGTGATCGCGTCGGTCCACGCCTTCACGCAGGGCTCGATCGGTGTCCTGTTCCTCGGGTTCCTGGCGCTCGTCATGCTGACGGCCCTCGGACTGGTCGCCTGGCGCTGGGACGCCTTCCGCTCGCAGGGCGACCTCGATTCGGTCGTCTCGCGCGAGTCGGCGTTCCTCCTGAACAACGTCTTGCTCGTGGCAGCCGCCTTCACCGTCTTCTTCGGCACGGTCTTCCCGCTCCTGTCGGAGGCGGTCCGCGGCGTCAAGGTGAGCGTCGGCGCGCCGTTCTTCAACCAGGTCAACGTGCCGCTGTTCCTATCCCTGATCTTCCTGATGGGAGTCGGGCCGCTGATCGCCTGGCGGCGCGCCTCGCTCGAGAACCTGAAGCGGAACTTCCTGTGGCCGGTCGTGCTCGGCATCGTCGCCGCGATGATCGCGTTCGCGCTGGGCGTGCGCTCTGCGCTGGCGGCGCTCACGTTCGCCACGACGGTCTTCGTCGCCGCCACCATCGCCGTCGACATCGTGCGGGCAACGCGGGCGCGCCTGCGCGTCGGCGAGCGGCTTTTTCCGGCCGTGGGTGGGCTCCTGCGGCGGCACAACCGCCGCTACGGCGGCTTCGTCGTGCACCTGGGCATCCTGATCATCGCGCTGGGCGTCACCGGATCGCACGCGTGGTCGGTGCAGACGGAGACGACGTTGAAGCGCGGCGAGACCGCGGAGCTGGCCGGGTACCGCCTCCGCTTCGATGGCCTCTCCGCCACCGAGGAGTCGAATCACTTCAAGGTGGTCGGGGCGTTCACCGTCACGAACGGCCGCGCGCTGGGTGTGCTGCAGCCCGCCAAGAAGTTCTACCCGCAGGAGCAGGCGCCTATCGCCTACGTCGACTACCGGCTCGGGCTCAAGGAGGACGTCTACGTCGTCCTCGGTGACTTCGCGCGCGACGGCAGCCAGGCGACCGTCAAGCTCCAGGTGAACCGTCTCGTGAGCTGGATCTGGATCGGCGGTGTCGTGCTGACGCTTGGCGCCCTGCTGGCGATCCTTCCGGACCGCCGCGCATCCGCGTGAAGCGGCTCTGGCGCTGGCTGATCCCGCTCGCCGCCCTACCCGTGCTGGTGCTGCTCGCCTACGGCTTCCGCATGAGCCCGCGCGACATTCCCTCGCCGCTCCTCCAGAAGCCCGCGCCCTCATTCGGGCTCACGACGCTCGACGGCGCGGCCCTCGCGCTGGCGGCGCACCGGGGGAAGGTCGTCGTCCTGAATTTCTGGGCGTCGTGGTGCTATCCCGGCTGCTACGAGGAGGCGCCGGTCCTCGAGAAGAACTGGCGCGCCTATCGTGAGCGGGGCGTCATCGTGATGGGCGTCGCGATCCAGGACAAGCGCGAGGCCGTCGAGAAGTTCGTCAAGGATTTCGGCCTCACCTTCCCCAACGCCCAGGACCTGACGGGCACCGTGTCAGTCGACTACGGCGTCTACGGCGTGCCCGAGACGTTCTTCGTCGACCGCCAGGGCCGCATCCGCGTCAAGCACGTGAGCGCTGTCACCGACGAGCTGTTTCGCGACACGGTCGAGCGGCTCCTCGCCGAGCCGGAACCGCGGTGAGGGGCGCTCGCGCGCGGCTCCTGGTGGCGGCGGCCCTCGTGGCCGCGGCGCTGACGTCGGCGTCGGCGCAGTCGAAGACGGTCAGCGAAGAGACCGTCCACGAGGTGGCCGGGCGACTTCGCTGCGTCGTCTGCCAGAATCTGTCCGTCGCGGATTCGCCCTCCGAGATGGCCGGCCAGATGCGCGCGATCATCCGCGAGCGGCTGGCCGCGGGCGAGAGCCCCGACGAGGTCCAGCGCTACTTTGTCCAGCGATACGGCGAATGGATCCTCCTGTCGCCGCCGCGCCGTGGATTCAACCTCCTCGTCTGGCTCCTGCCGCTCGTCTTCGTCATCGCCGGGTTCGCGGTCGTCGCCATCCTGGTTCGCCAGTGGACCCGCCGCCGGCGCGGCGTCGCCGAGCCTGTCGCGGTGGACCCGGCGATGAGCGAGCGCATTCGTCGCGAGGTGGAGCGCGGCTCGTGACCGGCATCGTGGTCGCTGCGGTGGTGATCGGTGTGCCCGCCCTGGTCTTCACGCTCTGGCCCCTGCTTCGCGCCGACGCCCGCGCGCGAACCTTTCTTCCGCTCCCCGTCGACCGCCGCCAGCAGCTCGCCGAGGAGAAGCGCGCGGCGCTGGCGGCACTGCGCGAGCTCGAGTTCGAGCACGGAGCCGGCCACGTTTCGGATGCGGACTACGCCGATCTCCGCCGGCGGTACGAAGGCGAGGCCGCCGTCGTCCTGACGGAGCTCGATCGGCTGGGCCCGGCGGTACCCTCACCGGCGCCCGAGGTTGAGCCGCGCGAAGTTCGCGGCTCGGCGTGGCGTCATCCGCTGGCGCTCGGGGCTGCCGCAGTTCTGCTCGTTACATTCGGTATCGTGGTGGGCGCGGGAATCGTCCGCTACACGGAACCCGATCCCATGGCCGGCCAGCCGCAGACGGGATCGCGCCCGCTCGCCCAGCTTCCCTCGGAGGCTCCGCCGGCGTCAGCCGGCGAGCCGCCGGTGACGGGCGGGACTGGACGCGTGATACCCCCGGAAGTCCTTCGCGGGATGCTGCAGGCCGCGCGCACCAGCCTCGCCGAAGGCCGCTACGGCGAGGCGATCGCCGCGTATCAGGCGGTGCTCAAGCGCGATCCGAAGAACGTCGACGCCATGACCCACCTGGCGCTCATCGTGGCGATCGGCGGCGGGCCCGAGCACGTCGACCGCGCGCTCGAGGCGTTCGACAAGGCCCTCGCGCTCGATCCCAACTATCTGCCGGCCCTGCTCTACCGCGGCCAGGTCCTTTACGAGATCAAGAAGGACACGGGCGGCGCTATCCGCTCCTGGGAAAAATACGTCGCCGTTTCACCGCCCGGCGAAGACCGCGACCGCGTGGCGAAGATGATCGAAGAAGCGCGCTCGAAGCGCTAGCTCGGTGGCGCCCGCGGGCGGCTGGTCGCAGGCTGCTCAAAACGGCCCAGATGCGAGGCGGCGACTGAGGACCCGACCGAGGCGTTTGCCGCATTACGCCGCAGGGAGGGCCGAAGTCGCCAACGAAGCAGGTGGGCCGTTTTCAGCAGCCTGCTAGCGGGCGGGGATGTTGAACGTGCGCTCGTGCTTGAGCGGCAGCGCGACCCAGTCCTCGCCCTGATAGCTCACGACGGGCCAGTTCCAGCGCACGCCGATGTCGAGCGTCGGACCCGTGTCGGACACGGTCACGCTGCGGTCGTGGATCTTGATCCCGCTGTCGGCGACCTTCTTGGCGATCTCGTCGCGGATCCGGGTCGCCCGCTCGTCACGACCGCTCCGCGACGCGCGCTCGTTGACGACGTCCTCGACGAGGCTGGTGACCTCCAGGTACGACCAGACGGCCATGGCACCGGTGTAGAAGATGTAGACGCAAAGGATCGCGACGAGAACCCAGAAGAGCGCCTTCATCCGGCTCCGCCCGGGATGTAGACCCAGATCTTGGCGGCCGCCGGCAGGCCGAGCGCGATGGTCTGGCCATCGCCGGACGCGGTGATGGTGCCCGCCCACGGAGCGACCTCGATGATCTTGAGTCGCCGGCCCGGCCGCACGTCGTTGCGCCAGAGGTGCTCGAGGAGCTTCTTGTCGGCCTCGGCCTCCTCGGTGATGCGCTCGACGACGACCGTCATGCCCTCCTTCGCCTGAGCAAGCGGGAAGGGCTCGACCTTGGGCGGCTTGGCCATGCCCGGAATGGGATTGCCGTGCGGGCACGTGCTCGGCATTCCGAGCAGTTCGGCCAGCCGGTCCTCGACCCGGGGCGAGAGTGCGTGCTCGAGGCGGTGCGCCTCCTCGTGCGCGTCGGTCCAGTTGAGGCCCAGCGTGTCGGTGAGCCAGCGCTCGAGAAGGCGGTGCCGCCGGGCCATCACTTCGGCGATCTGGCGTCCCTTCGGCGACAGCGTCAGCTCCTTGCCGCGTCCGATCTTGACATAGCCGCCGCGCGCCATTCGATGGATCGCCTCGGTCACGGCAGGCGCCGAGATCGCCATGTGCTTGGCGAGCCGGGCGCCGATCACCGGCTTGCCGCTGCCGGCCAGATCGTAGATCGCCGCGAGATAGTCCTGAACAGACGCCGTCGTGGCCGTCGTGCCGTTGCCGACCTTGAGGATTGACGATCGTGGCATGTTAAGCCTACCTAAGAGAAAGCTTCGGCCGCTCGTCAGTATAGCGTCAGTCGAATTCGGGCGGCAAGAAAGGAGCGTCGTGCGCGGTCCCTCCTGGGCGTGAGCGGTCGCGGCCGTGGGCATTGCCTCGCTGGTCGCGCTGCCCAGCCTGGCCGTGCTCGCGTCGCTCGCCCATCTGGCCCACGAGATCTGGTCGCATCTCTGGCGCACGCAGCTCTCGGAGCTGATCGGCAACACGCTGGCGCTGGTGGCCGGGTTCTCGTGGCCATCCGGCTCTCGACCCGGCGCGAATGATCGGCCGCCGGAATCTCCGGCCTCCGCGGAGGTGTTATGCTGCCCTCCATGAAACGGGCCGACGCCGCGCAGCGGGTCACCGAGCTGCGCGAGCAGATCCACCATCACGACTACCTTTATTACGTCGAGTCGCGGCCTGAGGTGTCGGACGCCGAGTACGACGCGCTCACGCGCGAGCTGCGCGAACTGGAGGCAGCCTTCCCGGATCTGGTCACCGCGGACAGTCCCACGCAGCGCATCAGTGGAGCGCCGACCGATATCTTCAAGCCGGTCGAGCACCATGCCGCGATGCTCTCGCTCGACAACGCGACCACGCCCGACGACCTGCGAGAGTTCGAGGCCCGCATTCGCCGGGCGCTGCCGGGGGCGGGGTTCGAATACGTGTGCGAGCCGAAGATCGACGGCCTCGGGGTGGCGCTCGTATACGAGGCCGGCCGGTTCGTCCGGGGCGCGACTCGCGGCGACGGCCGCACCGGCGAGGAAATCACGGCAAATCTCCGGACGATCCGCTCCATCCCCATGGTCCTGCGTGGAGCGCTCGCGGGCGCGGCGGTGCTCGAAGTGCGGGGCGAGGTGTTCATGCCGCGCGCCGACTTCGCGAAACTGAACCGCACGCTCGAGGAGGCGGGGACGCCGACATTCGCCAACCCGCGCAACGCCGCCGCGGGCGCCGTGCGCCAGAAGGACCCGTCGGTGACGTCGCGCCGGCCGCTCGACATGTTCCTCTACCACGTGAGCCGTGCCGACGGGCGCACGTTCGCCACCCACTGGGAGACCCTCGACGCCCTGCGCGCCGCCGGCTTCAAGACCAACCCGCGGTCCGAGCGCTGCCCTTCACTCGACGCGGTCGTCGCCTTCTGCGAGCGCCTCGAGCGAGATCGGGATTCGCTCGGCTACGACGCCGACGGCGTGGTGGTGAAGGTCGACTCCCTCGAGCAGCAGCGCCGCCTCGGCTCGACGACGCACCACCCGCGCTGGGCGATCGCGTTCAAATTCGCGGCGCGCCAGGCCACGACGGTGGTCGAGGAGATCAAGGTGAACGTGGGTAAGACCGGCGCGCTCACGCCCACCGCGGAGCTCGCGCCGGTCGAGCTGGCGGGCGTGACGATCCGGAACGTGAGCCTGCACAACGAGGACGAGATCCGCCGCAAGGACATCCGTAAGGGCGATACCGTGCTGATCGAGCGCGCCGGCGACGTCATCCCGTACGTCGTCCAGGTCGTGCTCGCCCGGCGGCCCGCCGACACTCAGCCGTTCGTCTTCCCCTCCGCGTGCCCGGCGTGCGGCGGTCGCACCGAGCGCGCCGAGGGCGAGGCGTACTGGCGGTGCACCAACAGCGCCTGTCCGGCCCAGTTCAAGGAGCGTCTGCGGCATTTCGGATCGCGGCGGGCGATGGACGTCGAGCACCTGGGCGACAGCACGATCGAGCAGCTGGTCGACAGCGGGAAGGTCAAGGACTTCGCCGATCTCTACGGGCTGACGGTGGAGCACGTCGCCGAGCTCGACCGCTTTGCCGACAAGTCGGCCGAGAACCTCATCCGGGCGATCGACGCCTCGCGCACGCGCGGCCTGGCCCGTCTGCTCAACGCGCTGGGCATTCGGCTCGTCGGCGAGCGCGTGGCGCAGCTCCTGGCCGCGAAGTTCGGCAGCCTCGACGGCATCGCCGCCAAGTCGGAGGTGGAGCTGGCCGAGGTACACGGCATCGGCGACGAAATCGCGAGGGCGATCGTGGCGTTCTTCCAGGAGCCCAACAACATCGCGCTGATCCGGAAATTGAAGGCGGCCGGAGTCGAGACGACCGCGCCGATCGCGCCGGAAGGACCGAAGCCGCTCGCCGGGAAGACCATCGTGGTGACCGGCACGCTGCCCACGCTCTCCCGCGAGGCGGCGCGCGAGCTGATCGAGCGGCACGGCGGCCGCGTCACCAGTTCGGTGTCGAAGAAGACCGATTACGTCGTTGTCGGCGAAGCCGCCGGCAGCAAGGCGGACGACGCGCGGCGCCTCGGGGTGACGACGCTCGACGAGGCTGGCCTGCTCGCGCTGGTGCGCTCATGAGGGCCACCATTCTGGGCCCGCTTGCCGTGGCGCTCGTCCTGGCCGGCTGCTTGGGCCGCACGACGGACTCGCCGGCGCCGATCGACATCCAGACGCCGGGCGCATGGACGTCCCTCGCGCCAATGCCGAGCCCGCGGCAGGAGGTCGCGGTCGCGGAGCTCAAGGGCCTGGTGTTCGTCATCGGAGGCTTCAAGTCTGGCGGCGAACCAGTCGACACGGTCGAGGTCTACGATCCGGCGAACGACCGCTGGGAGACCGGCACGCCCCTGCCCGCGCCCACGCACCATGCCGCCGCGGCCGTCGTGGACGGCCGGCTCTTCGTAGCCGGCGGCTACGGCGGCGGCCGCCTGAGCTGGACAGCGCTGCGCACCGTGTACGAGTACGATGAGGTGCGCACTTCGTGGGCGACTCGCGCGCCCTTGCGTCTGGCGCGCGGCGGGCTCGCGATGGTCGCTATCGCCGGTCGCCTGCATGCGGTGGGCGGCGCGGGCGACGGCAAGAGCAACGCCCACGAGGTGTACGATCTCGCGGCCGACCGCTGGAGCGATGGACCGCCGATGCCGACCGGGCGCGATCACCTCACGGCGGCGGCGTTCCAGGGGCGGCTCTGGGCAATCGGTGGGCGCACGTCGTTCATGGGTACGCAGTACACGACCGTCGAGATCTACGATCCAGCGACTGGCGCGTGGTCGACGGGCTTGCCACTCCCGGTCGGGCGCGGAGGACTGGCCGCGGCGACGCTGGGCGACCGGCTCTATGTCTTCGGCGGCGAGGCGCCGTTCCGCATCTTCAGCGCCAACGAGATGTACGAGGTGGCCGGCCGGCGATGGATCGGGAAGGACCCAATGCGCACGCCGCGTCACGGCATCGGCGCGGCGGTGGTCGGCAACAAGATCTACGTCCCCGGCGGCGCCACGCAGCCCGGCCTGGCCGCGACAGACGTCAACGAGGCGTACACGCCGTGATCCGCTCGGGGCTCGTGCTGCTGGCGCTCGCGGTCGCGCTCGTCACGCCGGCCGCCCGCGCGCTCTCCGCGGCGGAGCCGACGCGAGAGGAGGCGCTTGCGGCGCTGGCCGACACGCGCAACGTCGACAATCGCCGTCACGGCGCCATGGCGCTCGCCAAGACCGGCGTGATGGCCGACGTGCCGAAGCTCGCCGCTGCGTTGCGCGACGACGATCCACTGGTGCGAAAGCTCGCGGAGCGCTCGATGTGGGAAGTGTGGAGCCGGTCCGGTGACGCGGCGGTCGATCGCCTCCTGGCCAGCGGCATCGAGCAAATGAGCGCCCGCGAGGGCGAGCTGGCCGTGCAGACGTTCACCGAGGTCATCCGGCGCCGGCCGGATTTTGCAGAGGGCTGGAACAAGCGGGCCACGGTGTATTACCTCATGGGTGAGTACCAGAAGTCGCTCGCCGACTGCGACGAGGTCATGAAGCGCAACCCGTACCACTTCGGCGCGCTGAGCGGCTACGGCATGATCTATCTGCAGCTCGACCAGCCCGCGAAGGCGCTCGACTACTTCCAGCGGGCGCTGACGGTGAACCCGAACCTCGACTCGATCAACGAGACGGTCGAGATGCTCAAACCGCTGCTGATCCAGCGCCGAAAGGACACCATCTGATGATCGACGCCCTCAAGAAGATCTCGAGCCCAAGCGTGGCCAACGCGATCGAAACCTTCAACGTCCGCCTCCGCAACCAGGGCAACATGTCGTCCGAGATCCGGACGCTCTTTCCGGAGATGGGGCCGCTCGTCGGTTACGCGGTGACCGCGGTCATCCGGGCCGAGCCGCAGCCGCTCGAAGGCCATCGCGCGTCCACGTTCGGCTGGTGGGACTATGTCCTTTCCATTCCGGCGCCTCGCGTCATCGTGGTTCACGACCTGGACGAGCCGCGGGGCCAGGGCGCCCAGTGGGGCGAGGTGCAGGCGAACATTCATCGCGCCCTCGGCTGCGCGGGCGTCGTCACCGACGGCTCGGTGCGCGACCTCGACGAGGTGAAGGCGCTCGGCTTCCAGTTCGCCGCCGCCCACATCTCGGTTTCGCACGCCTACGTGCACATGGTGGACTTCGGCCTGCCGATCAAGGTCGGCGGCCTGTGGGTGAAGCCCGGTGACCTGATCCACGCCGACCAGCATGGCGCGGTGACGATCCCGGCCGACATCGCGGCCAAGATCCCGGAGGCGGTCGCCAAGGTCGAGGCCGACGAGCGCAAGATCATCTCGCTCTGCCAGTCGCCGACGTTCTCTGCCGACGGACTCAAGGCGCTCTACAAGCAGATCCGGCCGGGCACGTACTAGGCGCTGTCGTGCGCCGCGAGCTCGCGGCGTTTCGCGAGCGTTAGGCAGCGCGCGCGAGGCGGGGCGGTTCCGGAATCATTTGGAAAGGCGAGCGCCGTGCCTCGGGATGCATGCTGAGGATGCGGGGCCGATGACGCGGGGCGGAAAAAAGGGACGCGCCGCCGAGAGGCCTCAGCGTGCGCCCTTCAGAAGACGCGCGAGCCTGCTAGACCCTGTCGGTGCCGTGGCTGCTACCGTTGCCCACGTGGCCGGCTGCGTGCGGCATGCGCAGCCGCCGCACCAGCTCGTAAAGCGCGCTCTTGCCGCCCTGATAGCCTACCTCGCGAGCGCGACGGAGCACATCGGCCCCCGAGATCGCGGGCGTCTCACGCAGCCACGCCTCGATCTGGGGCGCGAACGGAGCTACCGTCGAGGGCCGCCCCACACCCCGGGGCTGAGCCCACGGGCGATGCGTTTCGCCGTTGGCCGAACCATTGACCTCCGATCCATTGACCGCCATGTGTGAGCCCTCCATGGCCTACCGGAATGAGCAAATCCGGTACCGAAGGGCTCGAGATCGTATTCATTCTGGAATTACGGATACTTACGTGAATAAGACAGGATAGGATCTGACAAGTAATCGACCAGGCAGATCACTCTCGATCCAGCTAGCGAGTGACCGGAGGGTGTCCCGAACTGCCGTTTTTCAGGGTCGGGATGACTCGTCCCGGCGCAGCTTGTACTCCACCGAGTCCACCAGGGCGTGCCAGGAGGCTTCGATGATGTTGTCGGCCACGCCCACAGTGCCCCAGGTCTCGTCGCCGTCGCCGGAGGTGATGAGTACGCGCGTCTTGGCTGCCGTGCCCTTGGCCTCCTCGAGGATGCGCACCTTGTAGTCGAGAAGCTGCATGCTGCGCAGGTTCGGATAGAACTCTTCCAAGGCCTTGCGCAGAGCGTGGTCGAGGGCGTTGACGGGACCGTTGCCCGACGCCGCCGTGTGCTCCAGGATTCCCTTGACCCGCACCCTGACGGTCGCTTCGGCCACCGGCTCCTGATCGGCGTTCTGCTCCTCGACGATGACCCGGTATGCCTCCAGCACGAAGTAGGGCCGGTGGCGGCCGAGGGCGCGCTCCATCAGGAGCTCGAACGACCCCTCCGCGCCCTCGAACTGGAATCCCTGGTCCTCGAGCGACTTGAGCTGCTCGAGGATCCGCCGCGAGTCCGGAGTGTCCTGGTCGAGGTCGATCCCGTACTCCCGCGCCTTCCAGAGAATGTTGGACTTGCCCGCCAGCTCGGACACGAGTACGCGCCGCCGGTTGCCGACCGACTCCGGATCGATGTGCTCGTACGTCTCCGGGTGCTTGAGGACGGCCGACACGTGCATGCCCCCCTTGTGGGCAAACGCCGAATCGCCGACGTAGGGCTGCGAGGACCATGGCTTGCGATTCGCCAGCTCCGACACGAAGCGTGAGACGTCGCGCAGCTCCCGCAGGTTCGGCTCCGGGATGCAGTCGAGCCCCATCTTCAGCACCAGGCTCGGGATGATCGACACGAGGTTTGCGTTGCCGCATCGCTCGCCGAAGCCGTTGACGGTGCCCTGCACCTGGCCGACGCCCTCGGCAACAGCGGCCAGGGAGTTCGCCACCGCGCACTCGGCGTCGTTGTGCACATGGATGCCGAGCGGCGCTCGTACGTGCGTCTTGACGGCCCTGATCATTTCGACCAGCTCGGCCGGCAACGTGCCGCCGTTGGTGTCGCAGAGCACGAGCCACTGGGCGCCGGCCGCCTCGGCGGCCTTCAGCGTGGCCAGCGCGTAGTCGCGATTGGTCCGGAAGCCGTCGAAGAAGTGCTCGGCGTCGAAGAGCACCTCCTGCATCCGAGGCCGGAGAAAGGCGATGGTGTCACCGATCATCGCGAGGTTCTCGGGCAGCGTCGTGCCGAGGGCCGCGGTCACGTGAAAGTCCCACGATTTCCCGACGATGGTCGCCACCGGCGCGCCGGCGTCCAGGAGCGCTCGCATGTTGGCGTCCGATTCGGCGGTGCCGCCGGCGCGGCGAGTCATGCTGAACGCGGCAAGCTTAGCGTGCTTGAGCGAGACGTCTTGCATGCGCGCGAAGAAACGCAGGTCTTTCGGATTCGAGCCCGGCCACCCACCCTCGATGTAGTGAAGTCCCATCGCGTCGAGCCGGGTGGCGAGCCGGACCTTGTCCTCCATGGAGAAGGACACGCCCTCACCCTGGGTGCCGTCGCGGAGCGTGGTGTCGTAGATCTTGATCAGGCGGCGCATGGGAGTGCTCCGAATGATGCGCCCACGCGCGCGACCGTGTCAAGAATGGGGCGGCTCAGACCACTCCCTGCGCGCGCAGCTTCGCGACCGCGGGCTTGCCGAGCCCGACGAGGCGGCGAAGAACCGCTTCGGTGTGCTGGCCGATCACGGGCGGCGCCGTCGCGGCCCTGCCGGGTGTCGCATGCAGACGCACCGGCACGCCCATCGCCGTCACCTTGCCGGCGCGCGGGTGCGGCAGCGTCACGATCATTCCGCGCGCCTTCAGGTGCTCGCTCTCGCACACCTCGGCCACCGACTTGATGAGTCCCGCCGGAATGCCGACCTCCTCGAACTGGTTGACCCATTCGGCGGCGGCGCGCTTGCCGAGGATCTCGTTCAGCAGCGGGACGAGCGTCGCCCGGTTCTGCACCCGCTTGGACTCGGTGTCGAAGCGCGCGTCCTGGGCCAGATCCGGACGGCCGAGCGCGCCGCAGCACTTGATCCACAGCGAGTTGTTGGCGACGCCCAGCACGACGAACGCGTCGGCCGCGCGAAAGACTTCGTAGGGCACGATCGAGGGATGCGCGTTGCCGCGGCGGGTCGGGCGCTGCCCCGTGCCGAAATAGATTCCGGCCTGGTAGGTGAGCAACGACGCCATGACGTCGAGCATGGAGATCTCGACCTTCTGACCGCGGCGCGTGCGCGTGCGCGCGAGCAACGCCAGGACGACGCCGTGGGCCGCCGACATGCCGGCGACGAGATCGCCGACCGAGTTGCCCACTTTGACCGGGGGACCGTCCGAGAAGCCGGTGAGGTCCATCACGCCGGACTCGGCCTGGATGATCAGATCGTAGCCCGCGCGGTGCGCCTCGGGGCCCGATTCGCCGAAGCCGGAGACCGAGCAGTAGACGAGCCGGGGATTCAGCTTCGCGAGCGTCTCGTACCCGAAGCCGAGCTTCTCCATCGTGCCCGGTCGGAAGTTCTCGAGGAGCACGTCACTCTTGCGGGCGAGCGCCCGAAAGATCTTGCGACCCTCGGGCGCCTTGAGGTTCAGGGTGAGGCTCTGCTTGTTGCGGTTGACCGACATGAAGTACGTCGACTCGCCCTCCACGAAGGGCGGCCAGCTGCGCGTGTCGTCGCCCTTGCCGGGTTCCTCGACCTTGATGACCTCGGCGCCCATGTCGCCCAGCATCATGGCGCAGAACGGACCGGCCAGAACCCGGGTGAGATCGAGAACGCGGATACCCGCGAGCGGGGCCTTACTCTTCGCCACGTGATCGTCCTTTCCAGACGCGCTTGGCCAGGCTTTGCGCGATCGCGTTCACACGCTCGCCGGCGCGCCCGGTGCGGCTCCAGAAGAGCCGCACCCGGTCCATCGCGCTCAGATGCGAGAAGTAGTAGACGTTACCCACGGCCTCGATTGCAACCCGGGACCCGATTTTGAGCCCGGTGGTCTCGGCCCCGTGGCAGATGAAGCGGGCGCCCCCGACCAGCTCGACCAGGGCGATGTGTAGCGGTGAGCGAAACCCGCCGGGCGGCGAGTGCAGCGTGGTGAACGAGATGACGTCACCGGCGCCCGCCACCGAGGTGTGCGCCATCTCCACCGGATGACGCGGACACCACCGCGAGGGCGGCGCGGCGACGAGCCCGCACACGGGACACCGGGAGGCCGCGAGGCGCTCGATCATTGTAGCGGGGTCCGTGAGGCCGGCTTCGACCGAGGGTGGCCTGAGACAGAAGCGGCGTGGCTCCGACACGCCCGATCAACCCTGCGAATCGGTGCGTGGTTCAGATACACCCGACTCATTCGTTGACGTGAGTCGGCTCGGCATGGCCGGTTTCGGGCGCCCGCGTCGATCATCTCGCTTCCAGGAGGGTCACCCAGTTGTTCGTGCCCGGGCCGCCGATCGACTGGGCGAGGGCCACGTTGCACGAGACCTGGCGGCGCGGCACCGAGCCGGTCAGCTGCCACACGCACTCGACGATCTGGGCGATCCCGGTGGCTGCGAGCGGGTGGCCGCGTGCCTTGAGGCCGCCGGAGGTATTGATCGGCAGCCGTCCGTCCAGCGCGGTCTGGCCGTCGAGCGTGGCCGGGCCCGCCTTGCCGTGCGGAAAGAGTCCAGTGTCCTCCAGCGAGATCAGCTCGAACGGGGCGAAGGCGTCGTGGATCTCGGCGACGTCGACTCGATCCGGGCCGAAGCCGGCCATGGCGAAGGCCGCCGCGGCTGCGCTCTGGGTGGCGCGAAAGCTCGTGAGCGAGGCGCGGTGGCGGAGTGCGAGCGAATCGGTCCCCTGCCCGATGCCGGCCACGCGCACGCTGGTGCGCTCGGACGTCAGCACGACTGCGGCGGCGCCGTCGGAGATCGGGCAGCAGTGATAGAGCCGCAGCGGATCGGCGACCATGCGACTCTCCAGCACCATATCGATGGTGATCGCCTCGCGGAACTGCGCCAGCGGGTTCCGCGTGCCGTTCGCGTGATTCTTGACGGCGACGTGCGCGATTTCGCGCTCGCTGACGCCGTGACGAGCCATGAGGGCGCGCGTGACGAGGGCCGCGAAGGCCGGCATCGTGGTCCCGTACGAGCGCTCGTACGGATCGAGCGAGCGCCCGATCAGCTCCGACACCTTCGGCGTCGGCAGATGCGTCATCTTCTCGCCGCCCACGACCACGACGGTGCTCGCCAGGCCCGACGCGACCTGGGCGAAGCCCGCGTAGAACGCCGCTGCACCGGACGAGCTGGCCGTCTCGACCCGGATGACCGGCACATCGGCGAACCCCATGTGGGTGGCGATGTTGGAGGCGAAGTTCGCGTCGCCAACGAACTCCTCGGGGTTCATCGTCGCGATGACGATGGCGTCGGGGCGATCGCGGTCCGCCATGCGCAGCGCCGCGTGCGCCGCCACCGCCATCAGGTCCGGGAGGGGCTCGGCGAGCCGGCCGATGCGCGTCATGTCCGCGCCCGCAACCCAGACGTCATCCATGGCCAGTCCAGATTGCCGGGCGGGTCTGGAAAGGTCAACTTTCTACGCGGCCGAGCTCCGGCGGCGCGGCGGCGGCGGCGGCGCTGCCACGCCGAGATCGCGGATGAGCCGCAAAAGGTACGTCCGCTGCAGCCCGAGCGCGCGCGCCGCGTGGGTGCGGTTGCCGCGGGCCTGGTGCAGCGTCGCCTCGATGAGCCGTCGCTTGAAGTCGGAGACGGCGCCATGATAGCCGGCGATCAGTGGCGGAGGAGCTTGGGTCGATCCGGGTATCGCAGTCATGCCCGACCAAGCGGCAACCGGCATGCCAGCCGCGAAGCACCGTCTTTGCCAAAGAATCAGGCCCGCCGCACTCCGAAGAATGCCCAGCGGGCCTGGCGTGCTGTCGTGAGGCGTGTGCAGCTACGACTTGGTGGCCGGCTTGACGCCGGGATGGTCCTTGAAGAACTGCTTGTTCATTTCGATGAAGTTCTTCCACTGATCGGGGGTCTCGTCCTCCGCGAAGATCGCCTTCACCGGGCACACCGGCTCGCAGGCCCCGCAGTCGATGCACTCGTCCGGATGGATGTACAGCATCGTGTCGCCTTCGTAGATGCAGTCCACCGGACACACCTCGACACAGGCCTTGTCCTTCACGTTGATGCACGGCTCCGCGATGATATACGGCATCTAGACCTCCGCTCTCGTGGGAGCTTTCAAGAATTCAGTCCCTGGCAAACCATCGGATTTTGTACCCGAATCCGCACAATGTGTCAAGCAATCCACGCGTTTGCGCCAGGTTTCGCGCGCCGGCGATCCTCACCTACTGGGTCTTCAGCCGCGGGTCGAGCGCATCGCGCAGCGAATCGCCGAAGAGATTGAACGCGAACACGGCCAGGCTGATGGCCAGGCCCGGGAAGATCGCCATCCACGGCGCCGCCTCGGCGAACTGGACCGCGGCGCCGCGGAGCATGAGGCCCCACGCCGCCGTCGGCTCCGACACGCCGAGTCCGAGGAACGACAGGGACGCCTCCGCCAGGATCGCCTGGCCGAGATAGGCCGTGAGCATGATGAGGTACGGCGCCATCACGTTGGGCAGCATGTGGCGCAGAATGATGCGACGGTGACGGAAGCCCGCGGCGCGCGCGGCGTCGACGTACGGGAGCTCGCGGATGGCCAGGGCGCTCGACCGCGCCACCAGCGCGGCGCGCGGGATCATCGGAACGGTGATCGCCATGATCACGTTGGTGATGCCGGTGCCGAGGATCGAGACGACCGCGAGAGCCAGGATGATCAGCGGGAACGCGAGGAAGATGTCATTGACTCGCTGGATCAGGAGATCGACTCGGCCGCCGAAGTAGGCGCTGGTGACCCCGATCACCGCCCCGATCGTGGCGCCGAAGAACGCGCACGCGAAGCCGACCAGCATCGCCGTCCGGGAGCCGTACACGATGCGCGAGAGCACGTCGCGGCCGAACGCGTCGGTGCCGAGCCAGTGGGCGGCCGAAGGCGCCGCCAGCATCGCGCCGTAGTCCGTCGCCAGCGGGTCGTAGGGCGCGATCAGCTCGGCGCCGACGCCCACCAGGATGTTGATGGCCACGACGGCGGCGCCGATCGCGCCCAGCGGGCGGCGGCGGCAGAAGTCCCCGATCTCGGTGAGCCAGCGCCGGCGCGCGGAGACGTCGGGGATGTCGCTGGTGGCGGCGCGCTGGATCGCCATGGCTAGCGGAACCGGATCCGCGGGTCGAGCCACGCGTACATCAGGTCGACCGCGAAGTTGACGAAGATGAAGACGAACGCCACCAGCATGACCAGCGCCTGCGTCAGCGTGTAGTCGCGCCGCGCCACCGATTCGACGAAGAGCATTCCCAGGCCGTTCAGGTTGAAGACCTGCTCGGTCACCACCAGCCCGCCCATCAGGAACGCGAACTCGAGCGCCACCACCGTGAGCACCGGCAGCATCGCGTTCTTGAGCGCGTGACGCGACAGGATGAGCTTCTGCCAGAGGCCCTTGGCGCGCGCGGTACGGATGTAGTCCTCGCGCAGCACCTCGAGCATGGCCGAGCGGGTCATGCGCGTCGCCACCGCGGAATAGCGGTAGCCGACGGCGAGAGCCGGCCAGATGAGCTGCAGCATGTTCTGCCAGGGGTCGACCCAGAAGGGCGTGTAGACCATCGGCGGCAGCCACTTGAACACGATGAGCAGCGCGAGGATGAACACGATGCCAAGCCAGAACGAGGGCGTTGCGAGCCCGGCGATCGAGAAGATCCGCACGGCGTAGTCCACCCAGGTGTCCTGCTTGAGCGCGGCCACCACGCCGAGCGGAATGGCCAGCACCACGGCGATGAACGTCGCCATCACAGCCAGCTGAAAGCTCAGCGCGGCCCGGAGCTTGATCTCCTCGATGATGGGCGCGCCCGTCCACATCGAGGTGCCGAAATCGAGCCGGACGATACCCGTCATCCACGTGACGAACTGCTGCCAGAGCGGGCGATCGAGGCCGAGCCGCGCCCGCTCCTTGTCGAGGTTGTCCTTCGACGCGAAGGCGCTGTCGCCCATGAAGCGCAGCTCCACGATGTCCCCGGGCACGACCCGCATCAGAAAGAAGATGAGGATCGCGACGCCCAGGAGCGTCGGGATCATCAGCAGGAGCCGCTTGACGATGTACTTGATCACGCGCGCGCGTCCCCCGTCACTCGGCGAGCCACACCGTGTCGAGCTGCTGGTTCAGATAATGGCTCGGCGTGACCGTCCAGCCCCTGACCTTCGAGTTGTATGGGACGATCCGGTGCCACTGCAGCGTGATGACCGTGTGCGCCTCCTCGTCGAGCAACCGGCGCTCGAACTCGCGGACGTACCGCTTGCGCTCCTCCGGATCGAGGGCCCGGCTCTGCTTCTGGTAGAGGTCGTCGAGCACCCGGTCGGTGTAACGCCCGTAGTTGCTGTGACTGATGTCCCGGGACTGGAATTTCGCCAGATCGAGGTCGGGCTCGACCGAGTAGCCGCACTGCGCGTCGCTGGAAACCGTGAAGTTGCCGTTGCGCAGCTCGTTCACGTGCTGTGACGCCTCGATGGTCTGCATCGTCGCGTTGAGCCCGATCTGGCGCCACTGGTCGATGAGCCAGATCCCGACTGGCTCGTAGGGCATGGGCAGCCCGCGGTTCATGAAGGTGAAAGCGAAGCCCTCGGGCACCCCGGCTTCCTTGAGCAAGCGCTTGGCCTCGGCTCGAGATTTCTTGATGTCGCGCCAGTATCCGGCGAGCTTCTCCAGCTCGTTCGGCGGCGTCGCGTACGGCGTGCCCGGCACCTGCACGCCGGCGACCTCCTTGACGACCGCGATCTTCGAAAGGGCCTGCGAGGCCTGATAGCGATCCAGGGCCAGCGTCATCGCGCGCCGGACGCGCTTGTCGTCGAAGGGCTTCTTGTCCTGGTTGATGGCAACCCACGCGGCGCAGTCCCAGGGACTCTCCTGCACCGTGATCTTCTTGCCGAGAGCGCTGACGAGGGTGTCGCGCTCGGCGGGCGCGAACCCCCGGAACTGGATGTGCGCCCGCTCGGCGCGGACGGCTGCCACCTGTGAGGCCGAGTCCTTCATGAAGATCGCGCGGTAGCCGTCGAGGTAAGGCTTGCCCTTGTCCCAGTAGCCCGGATTCTTCTTGCCGACCCAGTGCGAGCCCTTGACGTGCTCGACGAACAGGAACGGGCCCGTTCCCATCACATTGGTCTCGTACCAGCGGATGTCCTTGGCCAGGATGTCGGCCTTGTAGATCCAGTTGTACGGCGAGGCCAGCGCCGTCAGGAACGACGCCTGCGGCCACTTGAGGCGGAACACGATCGTCGAGGCGTCGGGCGCCTCGATCGCTTCGACGTTCGTGTACTGCCCCTTGCGCTGCGACCCGACGTTCGGCGGCGGAAAGACGATCTTGTCGTAGGACGCCTTGACGTCCTTCGAGGTCATCTCGCTGCCGTCGTGAAACTTCACGCCACGCCGGAGCTTGAGCGTGTAGACGCGCCCGTCGGATGAGCTCGTCCACGACTCGGCGAGGTCGGGAATGATCCTCGTCCCCGACCGGTCGTTCGGGTCGGTACGGAGGAGTGTGTTGTAGTGGGGCGCCAGCGGATGCACCATCCCGAAGGTCCCCTCGCGGTGACCGTCGTAGGACGGCATCTCCGACGGCACGGCGAAGACGAGCTCGCCGCCGTAGCGCGGCTTGTCCTGGGCGGCTGCCGGCGTCGCGGCGACCGCGAGCGCCAGCAGGGCCCAGGCCAGACCGAGGTGGCGGCCTACTCGGCCAGCCACACGGCGTCGAGCTGATCGTTCAGATAGTGGCTCGGCGTGATGGTCCAATTTCTCACCTTCGAACTGTGAGGGATTATTCGGTTCCATTGCAGCGTGTAGAGGTAGTGAACCTCTTCGTCCAGGAGCCGCTTCTCGAACTCCCGGACGTAGCGCTTGCGCTCTTCCATGTCGCTCGCCCGCCCCTGCTTGATGAACAGCTCGTCGAGAACCTTGTCGGTGTAGCGGCTGTAGTTAGCGGGGCTCCTCTCCGTGGACTGGAACTTGTAAAGGTCGAGGTCGGGCTCGACGATGTAGCCGCACTGGAAGTCCATGGCCACCTCGAAGTTGCCCGGCCGCAGGACTTGCCCGTAATACGCGGCCGCCTCGACGACCTCCTGCTTCACGTTGAGCCCGATCTGGCGCCACTGGTCGATGAGCCACACGCCGACCGGCTCGTACGGCATCGGGATGCCGCGGTTCTTGAAAGTGAACGAGAAGCCGTCGGGGACGCCGGCCTCCTTGAGCAGCTGCTTGGCCTCGGCGCGCGACTTGGCGATGTCGCGGCTGTAGCCGGCCAGCTTCTCGAGCTCGGCGGGCGGCGTCGCGTACGGCGTGCCCGGCACCTGCACGCCGGCAACCTCCTTCACGATCGCGATCTTCGACAGGGCCTGCGAGCCCTGATAGCGATCGAGCGCGAGCGTGAGCGCGCGCCGGACGCGCTTGTCGTCGAACGGTTTCTTCTCGTGGTTGATGGCGACCAGGAGCGCACAGTCCCACGGGCTCTCCTGGACGGTGATCTTGGGGCCGAGTGCCGCGACGAGACTGTCGCGCTCGGCGGGCGAGAATCCGCGGAACTGGATGTGCGCCCGCTCGGCCCGCACCGCCGCCACCTGGGCGGCGGAGTCCTTGATGAAGATCGCCCGGTAGCCATCCAGGTACGGCTTGCCTTTGTCCCAGTAGTTCGGGTTCTTCTTGCCCACCCAGTGCGAGCCCTTCTGGTGCTCGACGAACAGGAACGGGCCGGTGCCCATCACGTGGGTCTCGTACCACCGCATGTCCTTGGCCAGGATGTCGGCCTTGTAGATCCAGTTCCACGGCGAAGCCACCGAGGCCAGGAACGAGGCCGACGGCCACTTCAGGCGGAACACCACGGTGTACGGATCGGGCGCTTGCACGGCCTCGACGACGACGTACTGGCCCTGGCGATCGGACGCGACGCCGGCCGGCGGGAAGATGATCTTGTCGTAGGACGCCTTGACGTCCTTCGAAGTCATCTCGCTGCCGTCGTGGAACTTCACGCCGCGGCGGAGCTTGAACGTGTAAGTACGGCCGTCCTTCGAGACCGTCCACGACTCGGCGAGGTCAGCGGCAGGCTTGGTGCCCGTCTTGTCGTTGGGGTCGACGCGAAGGAGCGTGTTGTAGTGGGGAGCCATCGGGTGGATGATCCCGAAGGTCTCCTCGCGGTGCGCGTCGTAGGACGGCGGCTCGGACGGCACCGCGAACAAGAGCTCTCCCCCGTATCGGGGTTTGTCCTGCGCAGCCGCCGGGGCCAGCGCCGCGGCGACAGTGGCGATCATGGCGAAGTAGGCCAGGTAACGTCGCATCAGCTCAGTCCCTCCAGAAAGTTTTGGAACGAGGCGGTCCGCCACGAAAACCTGCATCGGCCACGAAAGGTTTCAGCATTTAAGCACGTGGACGCCCGGAGTCAAGCCAGCATGCACGCGGCCCGGTGGCCGGAGCGGATCTCCCGCAATTCGGGCACTTCCCGCCGGCAGCGGTCGATGGCGATCGGACAGCGCGGGTGGAACACGCAGCCGGGCGGCGGGCTGAGGGCGCTCGGCACCTCACCGCCCAGCACGACACGCTCCCGCTGCGCCTCCAGCACCGGATCGGGAATGGGTACCGCCGACAGGAGGGCCTTCGTGTACGGGTGTAGCGGCGCGTCGTAGAGCGACTTGCGGTCGGTGATCTCGACGATCTTGCCGAGATACATCACCGCCACGCGGTCTGAGATGTGGCGCACGACGGAGAGGTCGTGGGCAACGAAGAGGTAGGTCAGCCCGAACTGCGCCTGGAGATCCTCCAGGAGATTGATGATCTGCGCCTGGATCGACACGTCGAGCGCGGAGACGGGCTCGTCGCAGATGATCAGCACGGGCTCCACCGCCAGCGCGCGAGCGATCCCCACCCGCTGCCGCTGTCCGCCCGAAAGCTGGTGCGGATAGCGGTAAGCGTGCTGGGGCAGCAGCCCGACGTGGCTCAAGATCTCGCGCACCCGCTGGGCGCGGCTCTTCCGCTCGGTCACGATCCCGTGCACCGCCAGGGGCTCGGCAATGATCTGCCCCACCGTCATGCGCGGATTGAGCGAGCTGTACGGGTCCTGGAAGATGACCTGCACCTTGCGGCGGACCGCTCGCAGCTCGTCGTCGCTGAGCTTCGTGAGATCGCGCCCCTCGAAGATCACCTCGCCGCTCGTCGGGCGCTCGAGCTGGAGAATGCAGCGGCCGGTCGTCGTCTTGCCGCAGCCGGACTCGCCCACGAGCCCGAGCGTCTCGCCGCGCCGCAGCTCGAAGCTCACGCCGTCCACGGCGCGAACCAGCCCCGAGCGGCCGCCGAAGAGCCCGCCCGTGACCTGAAAATACTTCACCAGATTCCGGACTTCGAGGAGCGGCGCGCCGTCGTTCACGTGGCGTCCCGGGCGACACTCCGCGCGAGGGCGCGGTCGAGGTTGGCGGACTCCCAGCAGGCGCTCACGTGGCCGCCGGCGCCGAGCGGACGAAGCGGTGGCGCCTCGGTGACGCAGCGCTCGACGCGGAACGTGCAGCGAGGCGCGAAGGCGCAGCCGGTCGCCAGCCGCGTGAGGTCCGGCGGCTGGCCTTCGATCGGGTCCAGCCGCGCCCGCCGCGGCTCGTCGAGGCGCGGCACGGAGCGGAGCAGACCGAGCGTATAGGGGTGGCGGGGATCGGCGTAGATCTCGCGCGCCGTGCCGCGCTCGATGATGCGTCCAGCGTACATGACGTTCACGCGATCGGCGTACCGCGCGACGACGCCGAGGTTGTGGGTGATGATCAGCATGGCGACGCCGAAGCGTCGCGACAGGTCCTTCATG
>JBKPCO010000089.1:0-41563 GCA_046727415.1 Candidatus Methylomirabilota bacterium | reverse complement strand
CCCTCGCCGATGATGATCGCGTCGTCCGGCGTCCACGCCGCCACGTCCTTCAGGGCGCGGTAGTAGTTGGCCGGCGCCTGGTCGTCGGCGAGCTGGGGCGCGATCTGCGCCGCGTTCGCCGCCGCCTTCTCGGCGATCGAGGTGTGCCAGGGCGTGTCCGAGGGATAGACCCACTCGCGCTTCTTCAGCGACTCGTTGATCTGCGCGACGATCGCCTTGCCGTCGCCAACCAGCGCGACCTCGGTCGGCGCGTTCTGGCCGATCGTCTCTGCCGCGATGTCGAGCTGGATGAAGCGCACGTTCTTGTTGTAGCGGGGCGGCAGACCGAAGTGCATGATCCAGTTGAGCCGGGCGCCCATCAGGAACACGACGTCGGCGTTCTGCAGCGCGTGGCTGCGCGCCGCACCGACCGAGAGCGGGTGGTTGTCGGGCATCACGCCCTTGCCCATCGGCGAGGCCAGGAACGGCACCTTGGTGCGCTCGATGAAGGCCCGCACCTCGTCCTCGGCCCGCGAGTAGGCCATGCCCTTACCGATGATGACGAGCGGCCGCTCCGCCGACCGCAGCGCGTCCAGCGCCTTCTCGACGTCGGCCGGGACAGCTTGCGTGCGCGGCGGGTCCGGGCAGCGCGCCGCCTCCTCCACCCGCGACTCGTCGACCTTGCCGGTGATGATGTCGTCCGCGATATCGAGGTAGCTCGCGCCCGGCCGGCCGTAGATCGCGTTCCGGACGGCCATCTCGACGTAGAACGGGATGCGGTGGACGTGCTCGACGGCATGCGCGAACTTGGAGAAGGGGGTCGCGATGTACACCTGGCGCTCTTCCTGGAAGGCGCCCATGCCGTTGCGCCACGTCTCCGACGCGCCGCCGATCAAGATCATCGGCCAGCCGTTCTGCTGCGCGTTGGCGAGACCGGCGAGGGCGTGGACCACACCTGGGCCCGACACGACCAGGCAGGCGCCGGGGCGGCCGGTCAGATAGCCAACGGCCTGCGCCGCGTACGAGGCCGACTGCTCGTTGCGCATGCCGACGTAGGTGATTCCCTCTCGCTGCGCGGCCGCGGCGATCGGCTGCACCGGGAAGCCGACGATCCCGAACATGAACTGGACGCCCTGCTTCTTGAGGTTTCTCGCTACCAGTGTTGCGCCGTCGACTTCCGCCATGAGCTCTCTCCTGTTCGAATGGGAATTCCAGAAACCTTAGCGCCGCCGACTACTCTCAGTTCCCGGCTAAGATCGCGCCCCCAGAGGCCGGAGTCAAGCCCTCGGAACAATGCGATCCTTCAGCTCGATCTCCACGAACGCGAACTCGAACGGGTTGGCATTTCGCACGTCGTGCTCGACACCGGCCGGCCGGAAGTAGGGCAGGCCCGCGACCAGCTCGCTGAGAGCGTCGCCGGCGGGCCCGGTCGCCGCCAGCCGGCCGGTCGTGAGCGGCACCACGACGTAGGCCATCTCGTGACGGTGCGGGCCCGTGCTGGCGCCAGGCGCGAAACGCCACTCGGTCACCCGCACATGCTCGTTGTCGATCCGGACGGTCGCGACCCCTCGGAGGTCGGACGGGGCGGTAGTCATGAAGCCCTCCTTGGAGCGTAGAATCTTCGCACAAGATGACGCCGAGAGCGCGCGCAACACGCCTGATGGCCCTAACCCTGGTCCTCGCGTCCGTCGCCGGCTGCTCGGCGCGATCCGCGAGTCCGCCTCGGCTCTCCTCGGCCTACGTCAGCCATATCGTTTGCTCCTACGTGTTCGTCTCGGGGCTGGATCCGGCGCGCGTGAACGGAGAAGACATCGCAGGCAATCCAGTCTTCAACGGATTCCACTGGGCGATGCGTCACGAGGTGATCCAGGCCGATCGCACGGTCACGGCCCGCACGCTCGGCGGCTTCGAGAGCCGCGCGGTCTATCGAGATGGTCTCGGCTGCCTCAACCTGAACGGGAGCCCGCCGCCCGTCGCGCCGACGCGCACCGAGATCGAGGCTGATGGGCCGATCCCCGCGCTCTTACCCGACATCGCCGGACCGGAGGTTGTCGAGCCCGACAGGCCCGGACTGAAGAAGGCGCTCGACGATGCCTTCGCCGAGCCCGACGGCAAGCCAGTGCGGAACACCCACGCGATCGTCGTCGTTCACGACGGGCGCGTGACTGCCGAGCGCTATGCCCCGGGCTTCGGCATCGACACGCCCGTCCACGGATGGTCGGCGACCAAATCGGTGAACAACGCACTGCTGGGAATTCTGGTCCGCCAGGGAAAACTGAAGATGGAAGATCCCGCGCCGGTCGCCGCCTGGCAGGCCCCGGGCGATCCGCGCCGCGCCATCACGCCCGACGACCTCTTGCGCATGCGAAGCGGGCTCGACCTCGGCAACTCGCTCTCGGCCAGCTTCGCGACCGCGTGGGACAGCTCGGCGCGGATGGTCTTCAACGAGCCCGACCTGGCGGGATTCGCCGCGAGGGCTGAGCTCGGCGCGAAGCCGGGAACGGAATGGAAGTACGCCAACGGCAATCCGGCCATCCTGTCACGCATCGTCCGCGATCAGGTCGGCGGCAGCGCGCTCGATGTACTGCGCTTCGCGCGGCGCGAGCTGTTCGGGCCGCTCGGAATCCGCCGCGCGATCCTGGAGCTCGACTCCACCGGCACGCCCATCGCCGGGGCGTTCCTCTTCGCGCCGCCGCGGGAATGGGCGCGCTTCGGCGTGCTGTTCCTCGACGACGGCGTCGTGGGCGGCCGGCGCATTCTGCCCGAGGGCTGGGTGCGCTACTCGACGACGCCGACGCCGAACGCCTGGGTCGGCTATGGCGCCGGCTGGTGGATCAACGGCGATGACAGCCGCGGTGCCGTCTTCCGCCGGAAGCACGGCATGCCGGCCGACGCCTTCATGGCCATGGGCATCTACGGTCAGACCGTCGTCGTGGTCCCGTCCAGGCGGCTCGTGATCGCCCGCTTTGGCACCACCTACGACCTCATGATGGCGATGGTCGACATCTGCCGGCTCACCGCCGACACCATCGCCGCTCTCTAGCGCCGGGAGCGGCGACAGCCACTCGGCCAGAAGGAGTAGACTCCGCTGGAGGAGAAGCCAATGGCCGAGACGCACTCCGCTGACGTTCACCCGCCGTACCTCTACCCGGACTACAAGAGCACGAGGCTCCGGGCGCCGGCGCAGCCGCTGGTACGCGTGGCGCCGAGTCCGCTCGAGGCAGCGGGGCCCGTGTTCCCGAAGCATTTCGTCAGCGAGAGCGAGGCCGATCTGACGACCTGGGGCAGGAGCGCCCCGCTCGGCGAGAAGATGGTGCTCGTCGGCCGGCTTCTCGACGAGGACGGACGGCCCGTGCGGCGGGCGCTCATCGAGGTGTGGCAGGCCAACGCGTCCGGGAAATACCCGCATCCGGTCGACGACCACGACGCGCCGCTCGACCCGAACTTTCTTGGCAAGGGCCAGGTGCTCACGGACGACGAGGGCCGGTATCGCATCGTCACCGTCAAGCCCGGCGCCTATCCCTGGCAGAACCACCCGTTCGGATGGCGACCGGCGCACATCCACTTCTCGCTCTTCGGCAACGCCTACGCGCAGCGGCTCATCACCCAGATGTTCTTCCCGGGCGATCCCCTGCTGGCGATCGATCCGATCTTCCAGAGTGTGCCCGAGGCCGGGCGCAAGCTGCTGATCGCCGATCTCGATCTCGAGCAGGGCATCGAGGGCGTGGCGCTCGGATACCGCTGGGACATGGTGTTGCGCGGGCCGCGCGCGACGCCGATGGGGGTGTGACCATGCCGAAGCCCACGCCCTCGCAGACGGTCGGACCGTTCTTCGCACGCGATCTCCTGTGGAAGGACGGCGGCATCGTCCTGTTTCCGGGTGGGGGCGATCGCATCACGCTCACCGGGTGCGTCTTCGACGGCAACGGCGCGCCGATCTACGACGCGCTCTTCGAGACCTGGCAGGCCGACCCGTCCGGGAAATTCCCGTCCGGTCATGACGGCGCTCGTCCCTATGGCTATGGCCGCGTCTCGACGGACACCGAGGGCCACTACGCGATCGAAACGGTCAAGCCCGGCTCGTTCAAAGGCCCGGGCGGCGAGACCTACGCGCCCCAGATCAGCGTGGCGATCTTCGCCCGCGGGCTCCTGAAGGCCCTGCACACGCGGGTGTTCCTCGCGCCGATCGAGCTGATCAAGGACGATCCCCTGGCCCGCGCGATTGGCGATCTCGAGAGGCTCCGCACGCTCGTCGCGACTCGCGACCCCAACGATCCAAAGATCTATCGGTGGGACGCAAGGCTGCGCGGGGCCGGCGAAGCGGTGTTCATCGAGTTCTAGTGCTGGGACACCGATCGTCGTGAATCTCGTCGGCCGGAGCTTCGCGCGCGACGCGTTCACCCGCGCACTGTCCGCCGAGGCGTTCGTGCGGGCGATGCTCGACTTCGAGCGCGCGCTCGCCCTCGCCGAGGGCGACGTCGGCGTCGTTCCTCAGGACGCCGCGCTCGTCATCGCCAGGACCTGTAGCGATCTGAGCCTGTCACCTGAGGCGCTGGCCGCCGAGGGCAAGCGGTCGGGCTCGCTGGCGGTTCCACTGGTCAAGGCGCTCACCGAGCAGGTCGGCCGCGTCGACGCGCGCGCGGCGGCGTTCGTCCACTACGGCTCGACGAGCCAGGACGTGCTCGACACCGCCCTGGTGCTCTGCCTGAAGCCCTGTCTCGCCGACGCCGACCGCGTGCTGGCAGGCGCCGTGAGCGGCCTGGTCGGTCACGCCCGTCGTCACGCGAGCGCGGTGATGCTCGGGCGCACCCTCATGCAGCCGGCCGCGCCCATCACGGCGGGCGTGAAGATCGCGCGCTGGGCGGCGGCGCTTCATCGCTGCCGGCTCCGGCTCGCCGAGGCGCGCGAGCGGGCGCTCGCGATCCAGCTCGGCGGGGCGGTCGGCACGCTGGACGCGTTCGGCGGCAAGCGCGCGTCGGTCCGCAACGGCGTGGCGATGCGCTTGCATCTCCACGAGGCGCGCCAGTGGCACGATCAGCGCGACGAGCTCCTGCGCTTGATGGTCGAGCTCGCGATCGTCACCGAGACGATCGGCAAGATCGCGCGCGATGTTTCCCTGCTCGCGCAGGCCGAGGTCGGCGAGATGCTCGAGTCGCCGCCGGTCAAGGGCGTAGGCGGCTCGAGCGCCATGCCCCACAAGCGCAACCCCGTCGCCTGCCTGCAGGCCCTGGCCGCCGCTGCGCGGGTGCCGGGGCTCGTCGCGACGCTCCTGTCCGCATCGGCTGGCGAGCACGAGCGCTCGCTCGGCGGCTGGCAGGCCGAGCTGGCGACGATCCCCGAGCTGGTCGACGCCGCCGGCGGCGCGCTCGACGCGATCGAGCGCATCGGTCACGGCCTCGTCGTGAACGCCGAGCGGATGAAGGCGAACCTCGAAGCGCTGGGCGGCCTGGTCTTCTCCGAGCGTCTGGCCCGCCTGATGGCGCGCGAGACCGATCGCGCGAGCGCCCAGGCGCTCGTCGACGACTGGTCCGCCGCGGCCGTCCGCGATTGCCGGCATCTGAGAGCGGTCGCCCTGGCCGAGCGGCCGTCGCTGGGCGCCGAAATCGACAGCGTCTTCTCGCTCGAGGCGGTCGTCGCCGAGCTGGCGCCGGTCCTCGACGAGACGCTGTCCGGCGTCGGCGGAGAAAACCCTTGACGGCTCTCGCGCTCGCGCAGAACCTACCCTAACCATGGCGATGAACGTCGTTGCCGGTCGTCAGCCACGACCGGTCGCAAACCCGCCGTCCCCCGGCCCGGTCGAGCTGTCGGTAATCGTGCCGACGTTCAACGAGCGCGGGAACGTCGCTCCGCTCGTCGCGAGGCTCGAAGCCACGCTCGCCGGCGTGGTCTGGGAAGCGATCTTCGTCGACGACGACTCCCCGGACGGCACGGCGCAGCAGGTCAAGACGATCGCGGCCGCCGATTCGCGCGTGCGCTGTCTTCGCCGTGTCAATCGCCGCGGCCTGGCCGGTGCGTGCATCGAGGGCATCCTGGGCTCGAGCGCGCCCTACGTCGCCGTCATCGACGGCGACCTGCAGCATGACGAGACGCTCCTACCGCGCATGCTCGACTCGCTGCGAAGCGGCCAGAGCGACCTGATCGTCGCCACGCGCTTCGGCGCCGGCGGCAGCGCGGCGTCCCTGTCCCCCGCACGCGGAATGGCCAGCCGGCTGGCGCGGCGGTTGGCGTGGATGCTCGGTGGCGTCGCCCTGTCCGATCCGATGAGCGGGTTCTTCGCGATCCGCCGCGATCGTTTCGAGCCGCTCGCGACCTCCCTGTCGCCGCACGGCTTCAAGATCCTACTCGACATCGTCATGCGAGCCCGCGGGACGTTGCGCATCGCCGAGGAGCCCTACATGTTCGGCTCGCGCGTATACGGCGAGAGCAAGCTCGACACGCTCGTGGTGCTCGAGTATCTCGGCCTGCTGGTGTCGCGAGCGTCGGGCGACGTCGTGACCGCGCGCTTCCTGTCCCACGCGCTGGTCGGCATCGTGGGCCTCGTCGTGCACCTGGCGGCGCTGCGCGCCGGGCTCGCGCTCGGCCTCTCGTTCATCCAGGCCTACGCGCTGGGGGCCGTCGTCGCGTTCGGCGCGAATTTCCTGGTCACGAACGGGCTCGTCACCCATCGCGACCGGAGGCTTCGGGACCTGGCCGTCATTCGCGGGCTGCTCGTGTTCGGCGTCACCAGCGTGCTCGGGCTCGCCGCGGGGATGGGCACGGCGGCGTGGCTCTACAGCATCCGGCCCGTGTGGTGGCTCGCCGGCTCAGTGGGTGCCGTCATCGGCGCGGTGTGTAGCCACGCGACGTCCCCGCGGTTCGACTGGCATCTGAAGTGAGCTTGCGCGGCGGCGAGGGGCACGCGCGGCGGCGCGCGCTCCTCTGCATCGCCGCGATGATGGGGCTACGGGCCGTGGTCGCGGCCCGTGCGCCGCTCGCGTTCGACGAGGCGTATTACTGGCTCTGGTCGAAGTCGCTCGCGGCCGGATACCTGGACCACCCGCCGCTGATCGCCTACGTCATTCGCCTGGGCACCACGATCTTCGGCGACACGCCGCTTGGCGTGCGCGCGGGGCCGCTGGCGCTGCTGATCGGGGCGACGTGGGCGGTCTGGCGCAGCGGGACCCTGCTGCTCCGGAGCGAAGACGGCGGCGCGACGGCGGCCCTCTTCTTCAACGTCACCCTGATGAGCGGTACGGTCGGGTTGGCGGCGACGCCGGATTCGCCGTCGATGGCCGCGGCGGCGTTCTTCGTGCTTGCCCTGGCGCAGGTTGCGGCGACGAAGCGCCCGGCCTGGTGGCTCGCCGCGGGCGCGGCGGCCGGCTTCGCGCTGCTCTCCAAGTACACGGCTCCGTTCCTGGGCGCAGGGGCACTCCTGTGGCTCTGCGTGTCGCCGCGGGAGCGGCGCTGGCTCCGCTCGCCCTGGCCCTATCTCGGAGCGGCGCTGGCGCTCGTCATGTTCGCCCCGGTGATCGTGTGGAACGCGACACACGGCTGGATTTCCATCGCGTGGCAATTCGGCCGGGTCGTCACCCGCAGTTTCTCCCTGCGCTACCTGGGCGATTTCGTGGCCGGCCAGCTCGGCTTGGCGACACCGTTCATCCTCGTCCTGGGGCTCACGGGCGTGATCGGAATCGTCTCCACCGAGGCAAGGCGGCGCGCGCCGATTTTGCTCATCGCCGCCTTGCTGGCACCGGCCACGGCCTACTTCCTCTGGCATTCGCTTCATTCGCGCGTGCAGGGCAACTGGCCGTCGTTTCTCTACCCGGCCTTCTGCATCGCCGCGGCCTGGCTCGGGCAGTGGGGCGGCCTGGCCGCGCGGCTCGTGCGATTCTCGCGAGCGGCCGCGGTCCCGACGGCGGTCGTGGTGACGCTCGGCGTCTACCTGCATACGTTCTGGCCGCTCATCTCGCTTCCGGGGTCGCTCGACCCGGTGGCGCGCATTCTCGCCGTCGGGTACGGCCCGATCGTCGAGGAGGTCGAGGCGCTGCGCCGGCAGACCGGCGCGAAAGGCATCGTCACGACGAACTATGCCCAGACCGGATGGCTCGCCTTCTATCTGCCGTCCCGCATTCGCGTCGTCGAGTTGACCGAGCGCGATCGATGGCTTCAAGAGGAGCCGCCGGCACCGGACATGATGGCCGGGCCCGTGCTCTACGTCACCGAGAGCTGGCGCGATCTGAAGGAGGCGGTCGCCGAGCGGTTCGCGCGGATCACGCTGCTGGCGCGGATCTCGCGGCTGCGCGGCGACGCGGTCGTCGAGGACTACTTGGTGTATCGCGCCGACGGCGCACGCTGACCCGGCCCCGTGCTAGCGCCCGGCCGGCAGCGACTCGAGGAGCTTTCGGGCGTCGGGCGCGTCCCGCAGCGTCCAGTCCGCGAGATTGCTCGGCGCTTTCTCGTCGAGCACGCGCCGAAGCTCGGCGCGCGCGTCGTTCGGCCGGCCCTTGTCGACGAGCGTCCTGGCCAGACCGACCCGCATTCCGCTGGCCCGCGGATCCCGGGTCAGCCCCTGGCGAAACATCTTTATCGCTTCGTCGAGATCTCCCAACGGCCACGGCGCCCGGTAGTAGTAGTAACCGAGGAAGCCGTAGGCTGCGGCGTAGTCGGGATGGTCGCGGATGATCGCCTGCATCTCGTCGCGGAGCGACCCGATCTGGGTGGCGGCCCGCAACCGGTGACGCTCCAGCCAGCGTCCGAGGTTCGCGGCGCGCCAGAAGCGGGCGTCGACGTTCCCGGGATCTCGCTGGAGCGCAAGCTCAGCGACTTGGCGGCCGCGCTCGTAGGCCTGGACCTTCGCGTCGCTCGTCGAGCCACGGATGTCGCCCCAGACGTAGCTGATCTGCGCCAGCATGACCAGCAGCGCCACGCTCGACTGCGACGCGACGGCGGCCTCCAGCTCGGTCCGAGCCGCGTCGAGCCGCGCCGGGTCCTCGTGATAGTGCGTGAGGAGGCGCTCCATGCGCGGCAGGAGCCCGGCGTCGGCCGCGCCCGCCGGGGCCGGCCAGACGGCGAGCAGGCACATCAAGAGTCCTGCGCATCGTGCTCTCACCAGCTTCGATCATATCGCCCCTCGCGAAGCGTGAGGCCGATGTCCAAGGGCTGCGCTATGATTCAGGTGTGAAGCCCACGCGCCGAGCGAAGAGCGCGAGTTCCGGATTGCACGCGCCGGATGTGGCCGCGTTGCGCGCGGTCGCCGTCAAGACGAAGGTGTGGCTCGAGCTCGACGGTCAGTTCGTCGTCGGCGATGGCGGTCTGAAGCTCCTGCTCGGCATCCTCGAGCACGGGTCTCTGCTCGGCGCCGCTCGCCAGATCCGCTGGTCGTATCGCCACGCGTGGGAATACCTGCGCCGAGCGGAGACCGCGCTCGGCATGCCGCTGACGACACCCCGCCCCGGCAAGGGACGCTCGCGCGGCTCGGCGCTCACCGAAGCCGGACGGCTCGTAATCGAGCGCCTGGCCGAGATCCGCAACAAGATCGACGACGCGGTGGGCCCGCTCGGTCCGACCGCCGCCGACGTCGCGGCCCGCGGCAAGCGCCGGAAGAGCGCGCCGCGCGCCGGCGCGGGGAAGCCAGCTTCACCGCGCCCCTCGCGCTATCGCGACGGCGACTGGCGCCGCGCTCGCTGATCCCCGCGCCCCTCGCCGCCGGATCAGCACCTCAGTCCTTCGCCACGATGACGTCGGATGCCTTGACGACCGCGTAGGCCGCATCGCCCTCGCGCAGCCCGAGCTCGTCGACCGCTTCGACCGTGATCGAGGCGGTCATCACCGTCCCGCCCCCCACGTCGATCTTCACGTGCGCTGTCGTGGACCCGCGTGTGACATTGACCACTCTGCCCTTCATGACGTTTCGCGCGCTGAGCTTCATCGTATCTCCTCCTCTCTGACTCTATGAGAGTCAAGACGCCACGATTGTCGGCTCGAGGTCGATCGCGCTGAGACGCTGCCGACCGCCTACCGAGTGCCGGCTGGCGGTGGCTGGAATCCGAACCGGGCGAGTATCGCCTGACCGTCTCGGCTAACCAGGAGGTCGAGAAAGGCCTGCGCCAAGGCCGCCTGCTTGGCCCCGGCGACGACCGCCGCGGGATAGACGACCGGCCGGTACGTGTCCTCCGCTGGGCGAAAGGCTTCCTTCACCTGGTGGGCTCGGGTGGCCGCGTCGGTCGTGTAAACGAAGCCCGCCTCGACTTCGCCGCGCGCCACGTAGTCGAGAGCTTGGCGGACGTTCTCTGAAAAGACGAGCTTTGGCTGGAGCCGATCCCAGATCCCGAGAGTCTTCAGGCTCTCCTCGGCGTACTGACCAGCTGGAACCGTCTTCGGATTGCCGATGACGACCTTGGTGACCCGGGTGTCAAGCAGGTCGCCCGGCTTGATGATGTCGATCTTTGAGTCGGCGGGCTTGACGACGGTGAGCACGTTGCGCGCGAAGATGCGCCGGCTCTGGCTCACGACCAGGCCCTTCTTCACCAGCTCGTCCATCTGCCGCTCGGCCGCCGAGATGAACAGGTCGACCGGCGCGCCGCCCTCGATCTGCTTCTGTAGCTCCCCGGATGAGCCGAAGTTGTAGCGGAGTGTCACGCCCGGGCGAGAGGCCATGAAGCGCCGGCCCAATTCGTCGACGACGTCCTTCATGCTGATCGCCACCGACAGCATGACGTCCTGCGCCTGCGCCGGGCGGACCACGGCCAGGAGCAGCAGAACGACCGGGATTACACGCGACAGGATCGACATGGCTACGAATCGTACCTGTGCCGGTCCCCACCTATCAAAATGCATGGATCGGCATAACGACCGCGTAACGGGCGCTTCATACGGATATGGGACAATGCATGACGCATGCTGTTGCGGGTGACCTTCGCCTTCGCCCTGATTCTCGTCCTGGCCCTCGTCGCGGGCGCCGCAGCGCCGGTGACTGCCGCCCAGCCGTCTCCGCTCGTTCGGGTGGAGCTCTTGAGCGAGACGGCCTCGATCCGACCCGGCGAGACGTTCTGGGTTGCCCTCCGCCAGGAGATCACCCCGGGATGGCACACGTACTGGGGCGTGAATCCCGGCGACGCCGGCGAACCGACGCGAATCGAGTGGACCCTGCCTGCCGGCGTCACCGCTGGAGAGATCGCGTGGCCGTACCCGTCGCGATTCCCCGTCGGGATCGCGATGAGCTACGGCTACGAGAACGGCGTCGTGCTGCCGATCCCGATGACGATGTCGGACGCGGTAGCGCCCGGCTCGACCGTCACACTGCGGGGCCAGGTCTCGTGGCTCGTGTGCGCGAAGATCTGCATTCCCGAGGAGGCGCCGGTCGCGCTGGATGTTCCGGTGACCGCTGAGGCGCCGCGACCGAATCCGCGCGGCGCTTCCCTCATCGCCACCGCCCGGGGGAATCTGCCTGTTCCGAGCCCGTGGCCGGCTTCGTACGTGGCGACGTCGGAGACGGTCACGCTCAGCGTCACGGCCCGCGACCTGACGCCCGAGCGCGTCGCGGAAGTCTGGTTCTACCCGTCGCGCTGGGGTGCCATCGCACACGCGGCGCCGCAGCGCGTGCGTCTCGAGCCCGGCCGCCTCACGCTCGAGGTCGAGCGTGGCCAGCTGACGGAGGCGGCGACGACACCGCTCGACGGCGTGCTGGTGGTGACCGAGCGGCTCGATGGCGGCCTGGTGCGCCAGGCGTTCGCGCTCCGGCCCGAGCCGCGCCCGGCGGCGAACGCACGAGCCGCGCTATGGGCGCTACTGCTCGCCCTGGCCGGCGGCCTCGTGCTCAACCTCATGCCGTGCGTGTTGCCGGTCCTGTCGGTGAAGACGCTCGCCCTCGTTGGCCACGCGGGCGGACGGGCCGCGCTGCGCCGGCACGGCCTCGCCTACACCGCGGGCGTGCTCGTCTCGTTTGCCATCGTCGCGGGCGCGCTGCTCGCGCTGCGAGCGGGCGGCGAGCAGATCGGCTGGGGATTCCAGCTCCAGTCGCCGACGGTCGTCATCCTGCTGGCGTACGTGCTCTTCGCCGTCGCGCTCAGCCTCTCCGGCGTGTTCACCGTGAGCGGCCGCTTCGCCGGCGCGGGCCAGGCACTGGCCGGACGCGCAACAGGCTACACCGGGTCGTTCTTCACCGGCGCGCTCGCCACGGTGGCGGCGACGCCGTGCACCGCACCGTTCATGGGCGCGGCGGTAGGCTATGCGGTCACGCGGCCCTGGCCAATCGCGCTCATGATCTTCGAGGCGCTCGCGCTCGGCCTTGCCCTGCCCTTCCTGCTCCTGACGCTCGTCCCGGAATGGCGGCGATTCCTGCCGAGCCCTGGTCCCTGGATGGAGCGACTGAAGCAGGCGCTCGCGTTCCCGCTCTACGCGTCGGTGGCATGGCTGGTCTGGGTCGTGAGCCAGCAAACCGGCTCATCCGGCGTGGCGGCGGCGCTGGGCGGATTGCTCCTGATCGGTTTCGCCGCGTGGCTGCATCAGGCTTCGCGCGGCGCGCACCTGACGTGGCGCCGGGCGGCGACGCTCGCGGTCGCCGCGCTCGTCCTTGGGGCCGTTGCGCTCGGCCCGCTCACGGCGGCGGTGTCGTCGCCGCCGGCCGCTGCGCGCGCCGACGGCTGGGAGCCATTCACCGACGCGCGCCTGGCCGAGCTGCGTGCCGCCGGGAAGCCTGTCTTCGTCAACGTCACGGCAGCGTGGTGCCTCACGTGTCTGGTCAACGAGCGCGTCGCGCTCCGATCGCCGGGCGTCACCGACGCGCTGGCCCGCCGCGGCGTGGCGACGCTCAGGGCCGACTGGACGAACCGCGACCCCGCCATTACACGCGTGCTCGGATCCTTCGGGCGCAACGGCGTTCCCCTGTACCTGCTCTATCCGGCTGGTGCCTCCGGCGCGCCCGCCGTGCTGCCGCAAATTCTCAGCGAGCGCGCAATCGTCGACGCGCTCAACACACTGTGAGCTCGACACTCTCGCGTGCCACACATCAAGGAGGAGCCATGTCCGAGCTGAGCCGCCGAGCATTCCTGGCCGCTTCCGGTCTCGCCGTGGTCGCCCGGGGCAGCCTCGTAATCCCATCGTCCGCGTGGGCCGCGCCCAAGACCGGCGTCGCCGCGCCCGCGTTCACCGCGTCCGCCACCACCGGCAAGGCCGTGAGCCTGGCCGATCAGCGCGGCAAGATCGTCGTGCTGGAATGGACCAACCACGAGTGCCCGTACGTGCGCAAGCACTACGAGACCGGCAACATGCAGGCGCTGCAGAAGGAAGCCACCGCTCAGGGCGTCGTATGGCTCACCATCATCTCCTCGGCGCCCGGCACACAGGGCTTCGTCAGCGCCGCAGAGGCCGACCAGCTCACCGCGTCCCGCCAGGGCGCGCCGAGCGCGGTGCTGCTCGATCCGACCGGCGCGGTCGGCAAGATGTACGGCGCGACCAACACCCCACACATGTACGTGATCGACAAGGCCGGCACGCTCATGTACGCGGGCGCGATAGACGATCGGCCGACGACCCGGCGCAGCGACGTGCAGGGCGCCCAGAACTACGTGCGGGAGGCGCTCCAGGCGGTTGCGGCGGGGCAGCCGGTGAAGACGCCCGTCACCCGGGCGTACGGCTGCACGGTCAAGTACGCCTGACCGCTAGACGCGGCCGGCCGCTCGGGCGCGCACCTCGCGCACGAGCCCCAGCCGCTCGAAGCTCGCTCTCAGCCTAGGGTCGGATAGCCCGCCGAGCACGCCGTCGATCACCCGGGCGGCGTCGCCGGCGGCCCGGCGCGCCGCGTCCTCCCGGCCCTGCGCGGCGTGCAGGCGCGCGAGCGTAGCGTGCGTGCGCCAGAGTTGCGTGGGGTTGCCGATTGTCTCGGCGATCTTTCTGGCCTCCCCGAGCGCGTGCTCTGCTTCCTGCCACCGGTGCCCTGCCGACGCGACCTCACCCGTGAGCCGCCAGCCCTTCACGAGGTTCTTGCGCGCGTTCGTCCGCGCCGCGAGCTCCAGGCAGTGTCGCGCGTGCGCCGCGGCCTGTTCCAGGTCGCCCCGCGCGAGCGCCAGTTCTCCAAGGCTGGCGTAGAGCCGGATCGAGTAGCGAAAGCGCATCCAGGCGCTGGTCGCGGGGTCGCGCGCGAAGCGCTCCACGCAGTCGAGCATCTCACCCGCCAGGGTCAGGTCGCCGCGACCGAGGGCGATGTCGCCGAGATTCAGCTCGGCGTTGGGCAGCGTGCCGGGATCGTTCCGGCGGCGCCCGCCCTCGGCACTTCGACCGTTCAGCTCGGCAGCCCCGTCGAAGTCGCCAAGCTCGAAGTGGAGCCAGCCGAGGCAATTGAGCAGCCGATGGTGAATCACCTCGTCGCCGACTTTTTCGGAGAGCTCGAGGCCTTCGTGGAAGGTGGACAGCGCGGTGGAGTAGTCGCCCTTGCCGGTCAGCGTGAGCCCGCGCATGAAGGCGCTGAACAGGAGCGGCATCATGAGGTTGTGTTCACGGGCGATCGACAGCCCCTCGATCTGGAGCTGATCCGCGGCGGCGAAATCAGCCTCCCAGGTCTTGATGAGCCCCGCCATCGACAGCGACAGCGAGTGATGCACCATATCGCCGCCCGAGCGGCTTGCCGCGAGCGCGTACTCGACGGCGCGCTTTGCCTCGTCGAGAACACCCGTCACCCCGCGGACGAACCCGATGGTGAACTGGGCGCGCGCCAGCACCGCGTCGGCGGAAACCGGCTCGGCCACGTCGATCGCCTGGCGCGCGTGCGCGACGGCGCCGTCGAGGTCACGGGCCCAGGTGGCGGCCCAGGCCATGGCGGCGAGGGCCACGCCCTCGCGCGTGGGGTCGCCCGCATCGCGGGCCAGCGCGCGAGCCCTCTCGGCCGCCTGCCGCGAGCGCTCGAAATCGCTGACCACGAAGTAGAGGGCGCTCTTCGCCTGATGGATCGCCATGACGCGCGACTCGACGCCCGAGAGGCGGTCGGCCACCTCCAGCGCCTCGTCGTACAGCGCGAGCGCGTCGCGGGTTGCGAACGCGCGGGCCGCCGCTTCCGCCGCGCGGACGAGGTGGGCGAGCGCCGGCTCCCAGTCCTCGGCGGCAGCGTAATGGCGCGCCAGCACCCCGGCCACCTCGCCGGCGCGGTCACCGTGGAGCGCCTCGAGCGCGGCCGCGATCCGGCGATGGAGCGCCTGGCGCTCCGGCCCCGGAATGGAGGCATACGCCACGTCGTGGGTGAGTGCGTGCTTGAACGCGTAGCTCACCTCGGGAAAGAGGCGCTGCTCGTGGATGAGCTCGACCGCGCGAAGCTCGCGGAGCAGCGGGTCGGCCGAGGTCCCGCTCTCGAGCACCTGATCCAAAATCCGGCGCGTGAATTCCCGGCCGACGACGGCGGCCAGCCGAAGCAGGCGCCGGGGCCCTTCGGCCAGCCGGTCGATCCGCGCGGTGACGACGTCCTGGATGGTGTCGGGCACGAGGGCTGCGTCAACCGCGCGCGCCATCACCAGCCGTGAGCCCTCGCGGCGCACGACGCCCAGCTCCTCGACCGAGCGCACCAGCTCCTCCACGAAGAACGGATTGCCCTCGGCCTTGGCCACGATCAGCGCCTCGAGCTCAGCCGGCAGCCGATCGGCGCCCAGCAAGTCCGCCGCCATGCGCACGCTGTCGGTGGTCGAGAGCGTCGTCAACGCGAGCCGCGTGTGGTAGGTGTGGTCGCCGAAGGGCGGCGTGTAGCCGGGACGGTACGTCACAATGAGCAGCACGCGCTGTCGGGCGAGGCTCTCGGCCAGGCGAGCCGTCCATTCCCCGGTGGCGGCATCCACCCAGTGCGCGTCCTCTAGCACCACGACATGCGGGTGCGACTCGGCGGCCCGCGCGAGCATGCGATGCGTGGCGTTGAAGATCTCCACGCGCCTCAGCTGCGGGTCCATGGCAGAAACCGCCGGGTCTCCCGGGTCGATTCCGAGCATGGCGCGCAGGAACGGCAGCGTCGGCTCCAGGCGCTCGTCGAGGCGCCGCACGCGCCGCTCGAGCTTGTCGGCCAACACTTCGGCGCCGTCGCCGTCCTCGATCCGGCAGGCCTGCCGCAGCATCTGCACCACCGAATGAAGCGGCGTCGCGACACCGAACGGGACGGCCGGCGCCTCGACCCATGCCGCGGCGTCCCCGAGGCGCCGGCGGAACTCCTGCAGGAGCCGTGACTTCCCGACGCCCGGCTCGCCGCCGATCATCAAGACCTGGCCAGCGCCGGCCCGGGCCTGCTCGAAGCGCTCGGTGAGGAGCCGGAGCTCCCGCTCGCGGCCGACAAAGCCCGCGCGCCCGGTCTCGCGCTCGGCGGAACTCACGAGCCGGTACGTCGCCTCGGCGTCGGAATCGAGGTCCATCGGCGCCAGCTCGAAGCGACGGCTGAGAGCGCCGGCGGCACCGCCGCTGATGATCACGCTGCCCGGATCGGCCCGGCTCGCCAGCGCTTCGAGCACGCTAGCGGCGGCGCGCATGCCTTCGGGCTCGAGGGTTACCTCGCGATCCTCGCGTAACGTCATCAGGCTGGCGGTGTGGACGGCAACGCTCACCTCGGGCCGAAGGGGATCGTCGCGCCGGGCCCGCACCGCCAGCTGACGGATCGCGACGGCCGCGTGCACCGCCCGCCGGGCCGCGTCCTCGGCCGAGTCGATACCGAACACCACGACCGCGCCCCCCGGCCTGACGCTCTCGACCCAGCCGCCGAAGCTGCGCGCCTTGTCGATGACGCTCTCGAGCGCGCGCGTGATCACGGGCGAATGGGGCTCGTCGCGTGCCCCGACGAGCGTGGCGTAAAGCAGGGTCAGTCGTCGCGATTCACGCACGCGCTCGGCCGGCGGAGCGGACACGACGGACCGTTCGGGCTTGTCGTGGCGCGCAGGGGGCCCCGGAGGGCGGCCGCCACGGCGACGCGCCGATCTCGCGTCGAGCCCGAGGCCGTGGCGATCGAGCCGGTAGCGCAGCGTGTTGCGCGGGATCCCGAGACGGGCGGCCGCCCGTGTGATGTTGCCGCCGCTTTGCTCGAGCGCGTCCAGCAAGTGCGCGCGCTCGACGTCGCGCATGGCGTCTTCGAGGACGGCGGGCGGCTCGCCACGCGCCACGACCGATCGGGCCGGCGTCGGCGCGAGGTCGAGCGCGTCGGCGTCCACCGTGGCTGAATCGGTGAACAGAGCCGCGCGCTCCATCACGTTGGCCAGCTGGCGGACGTTACCGGGCCACGGGAATGCCTGAAGCGCCCTGCACGCATCGGACGTCAGCGTCTTTGTCGGGAGCCCGTAGTCCTCGCACGATCGCACCAGGAAGTGCTCGGCCAGCAGGACGATGTCGTCGCCGCGCTCACGCAGTGGCGGCAGGCGAAGCGTCAGGACGGCGAGCCGGTGGTACAGGTCCTCGCGAAACCGCCGGGCCCGGATCGCCGCGTCGAGGTCCTCGCTGGTCGCCGCGATCACCCAGACGTCGACGGCCTCGCTCCGCGTGCTGCCCAGACGACGAACCTGCCGCTCCTCGATGACCTTCAAGAGCTTCGACTGGAGGGAGGCCGGGAGGAGCCCGATCTCGTCCAGGAAGATGGTGCCACCATTGGCCGCCTGGAAGAGCCCCAGCTTGGCCTGGCGTGCGTCGGTGAACGCGCCGCGCTCCCAGCCGAACAGCTCGGCCTCCAGGAGCGTCTCGGGAATGGCCGCGCAGTTGACGTCGACGAACGGCCCACGTCCGCGAACGCCCGCTCGATGGATCGTCGTCGCTACCAGACCTTTGCCGGTTCCCGTTTCGCCCAGAATCAGGACCGGCGGTGACCGCCGGGCAGCCTCCGCCTGCCGCCCGAGTACGCGGAGCATCTGCTCGCGCAGGGCGGCGATCCGTAGATTGCGGCCGAGCAGGCCGCTGAGATCCGCGCTCACGGCCGACATCTTAGCCTGAATTCTCACCTCGGGTAGAACGCCCGAACCGCCGAAAACCGACGGTCTTCCGACAGCAGTCAACAGCCGATCGGTTTCGTCAGTTCGTGCCAAGTCTGCGTCAGAGCGCGTTTTGCGGGTGGCATCACGCCTGCAATCGGAGGCCGACATGCAGCACGGATTTGAAACCAAATCACAAGGCGAGGCGCTGCTAATCGCGCCGAAGGAGAGCGAGCGATGAACACGCACGGCTACACCTACGAAGGCGCCCGGGAGGCTTCGGAGCGGGTCCATTGGAAGGTCGAGGACCTGATCGGCGGCGACAAGCACCTCGACTTCTCGAAACCGTTCATGCCCGATTATTTTGCCCGGGCCGAGTCGCTGACCTTCCTGAGCCCGAGCGAGCGCCTGGCGTTGAACCAGATCCGCGGCCTCGGCTACCTTTACACGTTCGGGCTGGTCGAGGAGTTCATCGTACCGTTCGTCCTCGACCACGCGCGGCCCATGCTGCACGGCGACTCCGCCGAGGTGCGGGCGCTGCTCGGGTTCGCCGCCGAGGAGGCCAAGCACATCGATCTCTTCCGCCGCTTCCGCACGGAATTCGAGCAGGGTTTCGGCACCCCCTGCCAGGTGATCGGCCCGCCCGACGCCGTGGCCAAGGCCATGCTCGGCCACTCGCCGCTCGCTGTGGCCCTGACCATCCTGCACATCGAGTGGATGACGCAACAGCACTGGACCGAGAGCGTGCGGGACAACCAGGATCTCGATCCCCAGTTCAAGAGCCTGCTCAAGCATCACTGGATGGAGGAGTCGCAGCACGCCAAGCTCGACACGCTGATGGTGGAGTCGCTCAGCCGCAACCTCGACGCCCCGGCCATCGACGCCGCGGTGAGCGAGTACCTCGAGATCGGCGGCATGCTGGACGGCGCGCTCGCCCAGCAGGTGGAGTTCGACGTGGACAACCTCGCCCGGGCCACCGGGCGCAGTCTCAGCGCCTCCGAGCGGGAGGCCTTCGTGAGGGCCCAGGTTCCGGGGCAGCGGTGGACCTACCTCGGGTCCGGGATGACGCATCCGAAGTTCGTCGGCACGCTCACCGATCTGAACCCGGCCGCGGCCGAGCGCGTGGCGAAGGTCGCGGAAGCGCTCAGCTGACACCACGATAACGACGACAACGACGATAACGGCGACGACAAGGAGAACGACGATGGCAACGATCACGAAGATGGGCAACCGGGTGAACGGCCTCGATCTCGATGCGCTGGGCTCGGTGGTTCGCGAGATCGAGCGCGACCCGAAGAAGGGCATGGTCGCCTTCCGCGTCTCGACGGCGTGGCGGGGGCAAACCAAAAGCCGCTCCACGGTCGAGTCGTACACGATCGGGGGCCAGGAGGTGCGCCGCCACTTCGAGATGGACGTGGACGAGCCCCACGAGCTCTGCGGGCAGAACTCGGCGCCCAACCCGCAGGAGATGCTGATGGCGGCACTCAACGCCTGCATCATGGTCGGCTATGTGGCCGGCGCGGCGCTGAAGGGCATCACGCTGGAGAAGGTGGAGATCGAGACCGCTGGCGAGCTGGACCTGCGCGGCTTCCTCGGGATCGATTCCGCGGTGCGGCCGGGATACGAAACGATCAGCTACACCGTGCGGATCAAGGGCGACGGCACGCCCGAGCAGTACCGCGAGATTCACGAGATGGTGAGGAAGACCTCGCCGAACTACTACAACGTCTCGCGGCCCATCCGGATCGACGCGACGCTCGAAGTGCAGTAGCAACCCGCCCGGCCGGCGCTGCCCGCGCGGGCGCCGGCCGGGCTCCGCTCTCGCCGTGCTCCTTGACGGCGCTCACGCAGCCAGCGCAGTATTGCCCCCGCTGGCTCCAGACGATCTCACGGGCGTTGCTCTCCGGAAGGAGGACATCATGGATCGCCGAGAGGTTCTCGCCGAGCGTCCGGTCGAGAAGGGCCGTGGTTTCATGCCCGGGGTGAGTGTCAATCCCTCGAGGGTTCTGTTCACCGCCGGGTTGACGGGGCGCAACCCGGACGGGAGTCTCGTCGCCGGTGGCATGGCGGCGCAGACCCGGCGGACCTTCGAGAGGCTGCGAGCCATCCTCTCGCGGGCCGGGGCCAAATTCGACGCCGTCGTGAAGCAGCTGGTCTACGTGACGGATATCGAGGCGTACAATGCGAGCGGCCGGCCCGAGCGCGCCAAGTTCTTCGAAGGCACCCGCACGGCTTCGACGGGTCTGGTCGTGCGTCGATTGGCTGACCCGGCCATGCTCATCGAGGTCGAGCTCGTCGTCGACCTTCCGGGCTCGCCGTCGCGCACATCCTTGCTCGAAAAGTACAACGTGGAAGATCACGGCGGCGACTTCCACCAGGGTGTCATCGTCAACGGGGGTCGATTGCTCTACCTGGCCGGTCAAGTCGCCAATTCGCCCGATGGCTCCGTGGCGGGTGTCGGCGACTGGGGCCGCCAGGCCGAGAAGGTCTACGAGAACATCGGTCACGTCCTGCGAGCGGCGGGGGCCACCCCGGCCACCGTCGTGAAGGAGACGACCTGGGTCCTCAGCATCGACGCGTGGCGCCGGCACGGACCCCCCGTGCGCCGCGCTTTCTACAAAGGCGACTTCCCGGCGTCCACACTGGTGGAGATCCCCGGCCTGGCGCGGCCAGAGTTCCTGGTCGAGATCGAAGTGATCGCAGCGGTGGCGTAAGGGGAGGAACAGGCGATGCCATTCAGCACGATTGCGACTCCCGAGGCCAAACCGGTGGCGAACTACAAGATGGCGACTCGCCTGGAGGGAGGCCGGCTACTCTACGTTTCCGGGCAGGTCGCCTGGGACACGAACGGCAACATCGTCGGCAAGGGCGACGTGCGCGCCCAGGCGCGGCAAACCTTCGAGAATCTGCGGGGGGTGTTGCGGGCGGAAGGTGGAGACCTCTCAAGCCTCATGAAGGTCACCACCTACATCACCAGGATCGAGGATTTTCCGGCCGTGGCGCAGGCGCGTAGCGAGGTATTTCAGGGAGAGCTTCCGGCAAGCACTCTCATCGTGGTAAAGAGTCTGTTCCATCCGGATTTCTTGATCGAGGTCGAGGGCGTGGCGGCCATCTGAATCGTCGGCCGGCGCGGGAGCAGGAGGAACGAGCCATGAGCGGTCCGCTTCGCGTCGTGCATTACCTGAATCAGTTCTTCGGCGGCATCGGGGGCGAAGAGCAGGCGGACGTGGGCGTGACGGCGCGGGCCGGCGCGGTGGGCCCAGGCCGACTCCTGGAAAAGGCGCTCGGCGACGACGCGCGCATCGAAGTCACGCTGATCGGCGGCGACAACTTCGTCAGCGAGCGCGCCGAGGAAGCCTCGCGGGCGATCGCGGCCGAGCTCGAGCGGATCCGGCCCGACGTGCTCGTCGCCGGCCCGGCGTTCGGCTCGGGGCGCTACGGCCTGGCGTGTGAGCTCGTGTGCCGGGTGGGCCGGGAGCGGGGCGTCCCCGCGATCACGGCCATGCATCCGGAGAATCCGGGAGCGTCCGGCGCGCGGCGCGGCCTCTACATCGTGCCGACCGGCGCGTCCACGACGTCGATGCAGGCGGCGCTCGAAGCGTTGGCGCCCCTGGCCTGCCGGCTGGGCCGCGGCGAAGCGCTCGGGCTGGCCGAGGTGGACGGCTACATGCCGCGGGGCGCGCGCCGCGTCCACGACCGCGGGCGCCCTGGTTACCAGCGCGCGCTCGACATGCTGCTCGACAAGCTCCACGGCCGGCCGTACCGCTCGGAGGTTCCGTATGCCGCGCCCGAGCGCGTCGCTCCGGCCGCGCCCATCCCGGACCTCGCCCGCGCTCGGATCGCCATGGTCACCACCGGCGGGCTCGTGCGGAAGGGCAATCCCGACCGCCAGGTCTCGGCGAACGCCGTGCGCTATCACCGGCACACGGTGTCGGAGCTCGAGTCGCTCTCCCCCAAGGAGTGGGAGGCCTATCACGCGGGCTACTTCAATCACCTCGTCAACAGCAACCCGAACTACATCCTGCCGCTCTCGTTCCTGCGCGACCTCGAGCGACAGGGCAAGGTCGGCCGCGTCCACGAGCACATCTACGCGCTGCCCGGCGTGAGCACGCCCGTCGCGGTCGCCGTTGGGCACGGGCGCAACATCGCGGCCGACCTGAAGGCCGCCGGCGTCCACGGAGCGTTGCTGGTCGCCACCTGAGGAACGTGCAATCGTTGCGGCGCAACGATCGCCAAGGAGATCGAGCGGGTCGGAATTCCGGTGGGAATGATCTCGGCCATCTACAACTTCGCCCTCACCACGGGCGCGAACCGGGTGATTCGCGGTGCGCGCATCGAGCACGTCTGCGGCGACCCGACGCTGAGCCCGGAGAAGGACTACGCCTTCGGCATGCGCATCGTCACCGCGGCGCTCGAGACGCTCACCGTCGCCGTGCCCGGGCCTACGCTCTTCGACCCGTTGGCGTCCGGAAAGGAGGCCGCCCATGCGTCTTGAGATGGGGACCTTCCCGGTGAACGACATCGTCTTCGGTGCGGCCACGCGCTACGACGGAGGCCGTCTCACGGTCGATCGCGAGGCCGTCCTGGCCGCCGTGAAGCAGGACCCGCGCATCGCCATGGCCGAGCTCGAGATCGCGCGGCCGGGCGAATCGGTGCGGATCTGGCCGGTGCGGGACGTGATCGAGCCGCGCGTCAAGGTGGAAGGACCGGGCGTCTGCTACCCGGGCATCTGCGGCCGCGACATCGCCACGGTGGGCCAGGGCCGCACGCATCGCCTGGCCGGCATGGGCGTCGTCGAGGTGTCGAGCGTCAACTGGCACGACGCCGGCGGCGACTTCGTCGAGACCCATCTCGACATGGCGGGGCCGTACGCCGAGATGTATCCCTACCAGAAGCTCATCAACCTGTGCCTCGTGGTCGAGCCCGACCGGACGCTGAACGAGGAGGTCAAGAACTACGCCGTGCACAAGGCCGCGCTCACGGTCTCGGACCAGCTCGGCGAGGCGGTGCGCTCCCTCACGCCGCCCGAGCGCGAGATCTTCGAGCTCACGCCCGTCGATCCTGCGCTGCCGCGGGTCGTCTACATCTGGTGCGTCCATTCGCCGCAGGCCATGTCGGGCTCGCCCTCGGCGTTCTGCACGGCGACCTACGGCCTGACCCAGCTCACACCGCCCTGGTATCTGCATCCGAACGAGATCCTGGACGGCGCGCTCACGGGCCCCTACCGCACGGCCTTCGCGATGTCCTGGACGGTGGCGAACAACCCGCTCTTCCTCGACCTTTATCGCCGCCACGGACGGGACTGGAACTTTCTCGGGGTCATCTCGCTGCGCACGGAATGGACGACGCAGACCGAGAAGCAGCTCATGGCCAACCAGACGGCCAAGCTCGCTCAGCAGCTCGGGGCGCAGGGCGCGGTCGTCACCTGGGACGCCGGCGGCAACGAGTTCATTGAGGTCGTCAGGAGCATCCAGGCCTGCGAGCGGCTCGGCATCAAGACCGTCTTCCTCACCAGCGAGGACGACGCCACGGACGGCGCGCCGACCATGCTCGAGCCTCTGCCGGAGGCCGACGCGATCGTGAGCACTAGTTTCTTCAAGAACGTGACGCTGGCCGTCCCGGAGACGCCCGCCGTGGCGCGCGTGATCGGCCTGCCAACCAAGATCGTGCGCCGCGGCTCGACCATCGGGCTGCACGGCGGCGTCGACGGGGTGGCACTGCCGACCTCGGGGCCTTTGCCACCGCCCTGGCGCTACGACGATCACTACGGCTTCGGCAGCCTGAGCTGCATCGAGTAGCGCGGTCCCTTCCAACCGGGCGGCTGGCCGCGAGCTATGTGCTTGTTGCCCCAGTCGCTCAGCTCACCGCGGGCGCCAGTATCTCCATCGCCAGAATCCATCGCCGGCGTCGGTCGCAGGGGGCGAGATGTCAGCTTGACCATCGACAGCGCCGCCATCTCCCGTGTTGGTCGGGTTAACCGCAGCGCCGTCGCCCGAGATACCCGCGACAGGGTCGCTCGAGTTGACCGCAGCTGAGTCGCTCGAGCTGACTGCAGCGGGCTCACTCGATCCCACGGGATTGCTGTCCTGTCTTGCGAGGGCACCGGCGGTAGTCGAACAGGCGCTCTCGTTCCCGCCGAGATCCACAGCGGTCACGGCGACGGTGTAGTACATGTCAGTGGTGAGCCCCGTGAGGGTGACGCTCACAGTTCTGCCATCCGGGGTTGTCGTCGGCGAGGCAACCTCCCAGAATGTGATTCCGGGACAAGGCGGGGCGTCGGCCGCCACGTAGTAGACCCGATACGATGCGAGCGCCGTCAGAGCGCTCCCGTCCGTGTTCGTGGTGGGTGAAGTCCAGGACGCATCAAGGACACCGGCGCTGCCTGGATTTGTGAACAGGACGACTCCACTCAGTGCGAAACACAAACTGCCGAGCCAGCGATTCAAAGTGATTTTCCCCCCAAGAAAAGATCGGTGAAGAGGCAGCGCACTGAGCGTCGCGCGCTGCAGGGGCGATGCCAAGCGAATGTCGATCGAGCCGAACGGCCGGTTGGCGCCAAACGCCGGGGAATTGGCGCCGGCGATGAGTATGCCGACCCAGCTCGCGCAGCGAGCAGTGTCATTCATCTGTCGCCTCGACGCTGGATGTTCCGTTTCTGACGTCTCAGTTTTGAGAATCCTCATCGTGGGCATCTCGACAGCACAACGGGCCTCGGGGGAGTGCGCGGCGCCAGACCGTGAGCTAGAATGCCGACGCGAGCAGAGGGGGCTCTAGCCATGGCGGAACTGTTGAAGGCGGATCGGATGGCCGTCGCACTGGAAGCGGCGCCGGCGCTGACCCAGAGCGAGATCGACCAGCGCGTGTTCGATCTCTACGACGAGTACTGCCACGGGCACATCGACCGGCGCGAGTTCCTCCAGCGTGCGAGCGTCCTGACGGTGGGCGGCGTCTCGGCACTGGCGATGGCGCAGGCGCTGCTGCCCCGCTATGCGGCAGCCCAGACGATCTCCTTCACCGACCAGCGAATCAAGGCCAAGTATGTGACCTATCAGTCCCCTGGCGGCACCTCGGGCACCATGCGCGGATATCTGGTGCAGCCGAACGCCCAGGGGCCGTTCCCCGCCGTCCTGGTCATCCATGAGAACCGCGGGCTCAATCCCTACATCGAGGACGTGGCGCGCCGGGTCGCGACCGAGGGATTCCTGGCCCTCGCGCCAGACGGGCTATCGCCGGTCGGCGGCTATCCGGGCAACGACGACGACGGCCGCACGCTCCAGGCCGGCCTCGATCAGGCGAAGCTGCGCACGGACATGGTCACCAGCGCGCGCTATCTGAAGGGGCTCGCGCCGTCCACTGGCAAGCTCGGGGTCACCGGGTTCTGCTGGGGCGGCAGCACCACCAACTTCCTCGCGGTCACGCTCGGCGCCGAGATGAAGGCGGGCGTGCCGTTCTACGGCGCGGCGGCCGAGACGGCGCGAGTTCCGGAAATCAAGGCGCCGCTCCTCATCCAGTACGCCGAGAACGATGAGCGCATCAACGCGATGTGGCCGGCCTTCGAGGCGGCACTGAAGGCGGCCGGCGTGCAGTACGAGATGTACATGTATCCCGGCACCCAGCACGGCTTCCACAACAACTCGACGCCGCGCTACAACGAGGCGGCCGCCAAGCTGGCCTGGGACCGGACGATCGCGTTCTTCAAGAAAAACCTGGGAGGCGCGGCATGATCACGAGGTTCGGCAGCTTGTTCGCAGGCCACGTCGATCTGGACCACGAGGGGCTCGACGGCACGGCGGCGAACGACCGCTGGCTACCGGACGACGAGCTGGCCGGCGTCTTTCCCAAGAGCGAGGCGATCGCGAAGCTGATGGACCGGACCGGCTACGACACGTTTTGGCTGGCCGAGCATCACTTCCAGCGCGAAGGGTACGAGTGCATTCCGAACATCCTGATGCTGGCCCTGCATCTCTGCCACATCACCAACCGCATCAAGATCGGCTGCGGTTTCAACATCGCGCCGATGTGGCATCCGCTCCGGATGGCCGAAGACTACGCGACCGCCGACTGGCTGACCGGCGGCCGGGTCGTCTTCGGCGTCGGCCGCGGCTACCACACGCGTGAGGTCGAGGTGTTCGGGGCGCCGCTCCGCGACCAGGACGCCAACCGCGAGCTGTTCGAGGAGCAGGTCGAGGTCATCTTCAAGTCATTCAACCAGCGCGCCTTCTCGCACCAGGGCAAGTACTACACGATTCCGCCGCCTCAGGTGCCCTATCGCGGCTACGAGCTATCCGAGATCACGCTGGTGCCGCGCCCGAAGACCTTGCCCGTCGAGTGCTGGCAGCCCGTGGTCAGCGCCAGTACGCGTGCGCTGGATTTCATGGCCAAGCACGACATCAAGGGCATCATCGGCGGCGGCGCCGCGCAGGGCGGCGCCAACGAGAAGGTCGTGCACGCGTTCCGCGAGGCGCGCGCCCGCGCCGGCAAGGAAACGAAGCTGGGCGGCCACCTCTGCATCGGCTTCTCGTTCTACATCGCCGATAGCGTCGAGCAGGGAATCAAAGAGGCGACGCCGTTCTTCGAGGAGAACATCAAGATGTTCGCGCCGCTCGGCTTCGTGCCCGGGCTGACGCCGGAGCAGATCGACGCGGTCGCCGACCCCAAGCGCGCACGGCACGCCGGGCTGCCGACCCTTCGCAACGCGATCAAGGCCGGTACGTGGCTGATCGGCCCGCCGGAGCAGATCACCGAGCAGCTGAAGGACGTCGAGCACAAGTACCCGGGCCTGGAGGTCGTCAACGTCGGTCAGCCGGTCGGCACGCCCCAGGCGGTGATCCTGGAGCAGCTCGAGCGCTTCTCGGCGCAGGTGATGCCGGCCTTCAAGCGCCGGGCGTAGCCGCCGGCCTTACTTCGAGGCGCCTGCGTTGGGCGCGCTGCAGGCCGTCGCGGGGCTGGGGCCCCGCCGGCCGAGGCGCGCCTATGAATTGAGGAGCGCGACGACCTCCTCCACCAGTCGGTCGGCGCGCTCGTCGAGCTCCTTGTCGTCGAGGTTTGCGATCGGGTGCGGCACCTCGAGGAAGCGATAGCCCGGCATGCCCCAGCTGGTCGCCATTGCCTCGCCGGTCGCCCGGAACGGCTCGGTCACGACGGCGATCGCCGGTATCCCGACCCGTTCGAAGAGGATTGCGTCGAGCACACTGCTCGACGAGCAGGACCCTCAGTCGCCGATGCCCGAGACGACGAAGTCGCTTTGCTTGCGCAGGGCGTCGATCGCCGCCTCATCCACCTCGTGACTCGGCGAGCGCTTGCGCTCCATGCGGGAGACGGTCATGCCGTGGAGACGGCCGAGGCGGTCGGCGAGCCGCAGGAGCAGCTTGTCGGAGTTGAACTTCGTGTTCTCGACGAGCCCGATCCGGAGCCCGTCGAGTCTCGCCGGCCGCGGTGCGATCGACGCCTGGCGACCAACGGGCCCTGCCGTGGGATCGAAAAGGGGCGAGCTCATGGGATCTCTCCTATCGCCGTGGTGACTGCCTTCGTCCACTTGTTGCCCCAGCCCGGCAGGCACGCCGACCAGGCTCCGGCGCGACCGCCGGCGCAGACGATCAGGATGTCGTCCGGCTTCTCGAAGAAATAGCGCCACGTCGTCTCGTCGGCGGCCGTCGCCTCGCCGGGCAGGCGCGCGGCGCGCTTGAGATCGGCCACGCGACGGCGCGCGTGCTCGATCAGGAAGCTCTGCACCTGCCGCCGCGACCAGCCGCTCTGCCGGAGAATCTCCGTGTGCTCCCCAGCGACGACCAGCAGCGCCTGATTGAAGCCCTTGATGTTGGGGAGGCCGAGGTTCGAGAGCGCGTCGGCCCAGCAGAGGAGCAGCGGCTCGGGCTCCGCGGCGAGCTGGTTATAGACCTGGTAGAGGCTGTTCGACGCGTACACCGTTACCGCGCTCTGCGCCGGGCTGAGCCCGCGCGAGACGTGAAGCGACTCCCACGGATGGTCTTCCTCGTTCTCGGCGAAGCAGAACGAGTACTTGCCGGGGTTGCCGAGCACTGCGCGGTCGAGCAAACCGGGACGCGTCTGCATGACGTTCATCATGGTCAGTCGCACGGCGCGGCCGATCGTGGCGTTGGGCCGCCAGCCCTGGCCGAAGGCGTTGTTGCCGGAATTGAGCCCGAGCCGTCGCCCAATCGGCCCGTTGACGATCAGCACCATCGCCGAGCCGCCGGTGCTCGACGCTGGGCCGTGATAGGCGAAGTCCGGGTGGCACAGGCCGCGCACGGCCGCGGTTACCACGGGCATGTACTCCGGCCGACAGCCCGCGAGCGCGGCGTTGATGGCCACCTTCTCGGCGACGACGACCGTGTTCCGGCCGGGGATTTCACCCAGGATCTCGTCGCCCCGCAGCCCGGCGCCCGCCAGTATCTCGGCGACGGACTTCTCGGTGGGCGGAACGACCGGAAGTCCGTCGGTCCAGCCGCGCTCGAAGTACGCCTCGATCAGGCTCAAGGGATCGGAATCGGCCATCGACGACCTCTCAGGCGGCCGGACGCTTCCAGCCGAGCCAGTCGACGACGGCGCCGCCCATCACCCGCTCGAGGTCGCGGCCCTTCAGCCACGGCAGCTCTTCGGTGAACATCGTCACGCACTGACGGTACGAGCATGGCATGCGGGTGATGTCCGTGCCCCAGAACGAGCGGTCGGGTCCGAACGCCTCGAAGATCTGGCGCAGGTAGCCGTGAATGTTCTTGTACGGATAGGGCTGGCTCGAATAGCTCGGGGCGCCCGACATCTTGACCGCGACGTTGGGGTACTTCGCGAGCGCGAGCATGTCCTTGAGATCGGCGAAGGCCACGTCGTCGGTCATGCCGGTGCCGCCGCCCTGACGTCCGAGGTGGTCGATGTGGAGCTTCAGGCGCGGATGCCGCTCGGCGATCTTCGCCAGCGCGGCCATCTGCCCGCCGGCCAGGAGCCCGACGGGAAGCCCTTCCCGCTCGCACGCCTTCCAGAACCAGTCGAGCGAGCCGTCCGTCCACCAGGCCTTCTGCTGCGGCTGGTTGAAGGTGAACCGGAACCCGAGCATGCCCGGCCTTTGACGCCAGCTCGCGACGATCTTCTCGCGATCCGGGCTCAGGAGGTCGAAGTGACCGAGAATGCAGAACTTGCTGGGATGCCGCTTCACGGCGTCGACCGCGAGCACGTTGACGGGCTCGCCGAGCGAGCTGGGAGGATGGATCACCGCGCAGTCGACCCCGGCCGACGCCATTTCGGCCAGCGCGTCGTCGACCGAGTAGGTCGGGATCTGACGATGGTGCGCGCTCATCTTGCCGTTCTGCCAGAGATGGATCTGGGAATCGACGATCAGCATGGCGAGTCCTCCCGCGGCACAGCTTACCTCAACGCCGCGCAGTCATTCCGGCTGATCTCGCGCTGACCCGTGAGGATACCCGGACGGCCGAAGACGACGAGCACGACATCGCCCGGCCTGTCCGCGAAACGGCAGACGTGTCGGGCCACCGCGCGGAAGACCCGATCCTCCGGATAGGACGGCACCGACAGCTCTCCCATCGACCATTCGTAGAGATCGAGAGCGTTGGCGCCGACGCGATCGCTCATGACGTGGCGGCGTGCCGCGTCGGAAAGCCGCGCGGCCACCCGGTCGGTGATGGAGAGCGCACCCACCTTGAGATTGCCGGAGTAGAGCTCACCGGAGAGATAGGAATCCCAGCGACCAGCGAAGCTGAGCGCGGGCAGCGCCACGAAGAGCGCGAGCATCGCGGCGTGAGCGCCGATGCGGCGCGGGACGACCGTGTCGAGCGCGGACACGCTGCCGGCGTTCCAGAAGAGGAGCGCCACCAGCGCGGCCATCGCGACATTCCACGGCCAGATGACCGCGTTGGTTCCATGAGCGAGCGGCCCGAGCAGGCCGAGAACGACCACATGCGTCGCGATCGCGGCGACGACGGCGGCGTTTCGCAGCCTCGGTATCAGGAGGCCCAGGGCCACGGCGATCTCCACGATCGGAACCACGATCCAGCCGTCCAGCAGCATTTCTCGCGACCCGGCCGGGAGCACCGCGACGACCGGCTCAACGAGCCAGGGGAACAGACGCGTCATGAACGTCGCGTTGAGCTTCTGGATGCCGCTCCAGAGGTAAAGCCCGACGAGCACGACACGCCAGGCCGCGAGCGTGTCGCCGGGATCGCGTGCGACCGCGAGGGCTGCGAGCATCGCCACGTACTGGTAAAACCAGGGCTGCCAGCGCGACTGGTCCTCGAGGGCCAGGACCAACGCGAGGACCGCGGCCGCCGCTGCCCACCAGCGCGGGCGCGGAGCGAAGGCGACGCCGCACAGCGCGGCGATGAGCGCGCCGAGCACGATCGTGTCCAGCGGCGGCTGGAGCAACGGCCAGCCGTCCAGCACCGGGACTCGTGGAAACGCGCGCGTCGCCAGGAAGAGTTTCGACGCGAGCAGGAGACCGGCAGCGAGCGCAGCCGCGACGACGAAACGCGCCCATCGCAGCCGATCAAGAGACGGTGGCTCGGCGGTGGCCTGAGCTCGTGAGTGGCGTCGTCGAGGCTTCAGAAGCCTGACGCTATCGCTTCGTCGAGGCCTCGCGCAAGCAGCTATACTATCGGCGGCTCAGCACCCAATTCCCAGGAGGAGATCGTGGCCAAGATCCTCACGCCCCCACAAGCCGCCGCCATCATGGACATCGCGAAAGAGCTGCTCCCGCCCGGCATGGAGCTCGTGGTCGTCGATCCCGGCAAGCCCGAGTTCTACGACAAGGCCGCCGACGCTGAGTACTACCTCGGCTCGCCGCGCACCGGCATCGGAAACGAGTTCTTCCGCGCCGCGCCGAAGCTGAAGCTGATCCAGCTGACCAGCGCGGGCTACGACCGCGTCGATCTCGAGGCCGCGCGCAAGGCCAAGGTGCCGGTCGCCAACAACGGGGGCGCGAACTCGGTCGCGGTCGCCGAGCACGCGGTCATGCTCATGCTGGCGGTTCTCAAGAAGCTCGTCTACCACCACAACAACGTCGTCGCCGGCAAGTGGCGGCCGGGAGACTTCGCGTCCATTCGGACGTACGAGGTCGAGGGCAAGCGGCTCGGCATCATCGGCCTCGGCAACATCGGCAAGAAGGTCGCGCGCCGCGTCCAGGGCTTCGACATGGACGTGCGCTACTTCGACATCCTCCGGCTCACCGAAGACCAGGAGGACGCGCTCGGCGTCCGCTTCGCCCTCTTCACCGAGATCTTGAAGACGTCGGACATCGTGACTCTGCACGTGCCGCTGAACGACGTCACGCGCAAGATGATCTCGACTCGCGAGCTCGGAATGATGAAGAAGAGCGCGATCCTCATCAACACCTGCCGCGGCCCGGTCGTGGACGAGGACGCGCTGCACCAGGCGCTCACGGCGGGCACCATCGCCGCCGCGGGTCTCGACGTCATGGTCGAGGAGCCGCCGAAGCCGAACCACTCGCTCTTCTCGCTGCCGAACGTCACCCTCACGCCGCACAGCGCCGGGCCGACGTGGGACAACTGGACGAAGGCGTACCGCAACGGCTTCGACAACATCCAGCGGATCGAGGCCGGACGGTCGCCGCTCTGGGTGGTCCCCGAGCTCCGTGACATGGTCGGATAGAGAGAATGCGGCTGGAGCTGCGCTGGTCCGTCGTCGACGACCTCGCGGCCGGCTCCGCGACGCGCCTGGCGGGGCGGCGGCTCGAGGTCGACGTCGATGGGCTGCGCGCGCTCCTGTCCGCCGACCCGCGACTCACGGGCATTCGCCTCGATCTCGTGCATCCCGGCGAGCGCTGCCGGATCGGGCGCGTCTTCGACGTCTTCGCGCCACGCGCGAAGCTGGACGGCGGCGAGGATTTCCCCGGCGTGCTCGGCGGCGTGGCCCGAGCCGGTCAGGGAACGACCCTCGCGCTCGATGGTGTGGCCGTCATCGCCACCGATCAGCAGACTGACAATGTCGGTACGCTCGCGGTGATCGACATGGCCGGGCCGAATGCCGAGCTGTCGGCCTTCGGACGCACGCACAATCTGGTGATCTCGGCATGGCCGACGCCCGGCGCCGAGCGCTCGGACTATCTCGCCGCGGTCCGGCACGCGGCGCTGAAGGCAGCCGTGTACCTGGCCCGCACGGCGCGCGAGGCCAAGCCCGACCGTGTCGAGGTGTTCGAGCTGCCGCCCTCGCCGCGCGTGCCGCCCGAGCTGGCTCACCTGCCCCGCGTGGCGTACGTGTTCCAGATCCACTCCCACCAGCGACCAACGGGCGTGGACGAGGGCATCCTCTATGGCGACCCCGTGCGGCGCATGCTGCCGACGATCGTGCATCCGAACGAGGTACTCGACGGCGCTGTGCTTCGCGGCTTCATGGGCCGGAGCGTCACCACCTGGGCCACGCAGAACCATCCCATGATTCGTGCCCTCTACGCCGCGCATGGACGCACGCTGTGGTTCGCCGGCGTCGTGGTCACGGTCGCCCAGGCCACCGAGCCTGAGCGCGTTCGCTCGGCGTTCCTGGCCGCCGGCCTCGTCGCGCACACGCTTGGCGCCGACGGCGCCGTGCTCACCAAGATCGGTGGAGGCGCGCCACACGTCGATATGGCGCAGGCGGCCTCGCAGTGCGAGGCGCTCGGCGTGAAGACCACCGCGATCGTCGAGGACATGTCGACCGACGGAAGCGCCGAGGGCATGCTGCTCTTCGACCTGCCGGGCGTCGATTCGCTCGTGAACGTCGGCAGCAGTCAAGAGCCGATCACGCTGCCCGCGATGGATCGCGTCGTCGGCGCCGACGATCTGGCGCCGAAGCTCCTGGGCGAGTCGCGCGCGACGTACGGAGGCCTCTGCGGCGCGATCGAGCAGGTCGGAGCAACCCGAGTGATGGCGGAGGTGCGGTGATGGCGCTGCGCGTGGTCTCGTTCCTCAATCAGTTCTTCGGCCAGATTGGTGGCGAGGAGAAGGCCGGCGTCGGGCCACACGCGGTGGAAGGCGCCGTCGGCGCGGCGCGGGCCGTTCAAGAGGCGCTCGGCGGCGCAGGCACGGTCGTCAGGACGGTCATCTGCGGCGACAACCACGCCGCCGAGCACGCGGATCGCGCGATTGCCGAGCTGGTCGCCCTCGTGGCGGCGGCGAAGCCCGACCTCCTCCTCGCCGGCCCCGCCTTCCTCGCAGGGCGGTACGGTGTCGCGTGTGGCGCCCTGTGCGCCGCCGTGCAGGCCGAGCTCAAGATCCCGGCCGTGACCGGGATGCACGCCGAGAACCCGGGCGTCGAGCTCTACCGGCGCCGGGTCTACACCGTCGAGACCGGCGCCGAGGCGACGCGCATGCTCGCCGAAGTGAAGCGACTCGTGGCGCTCGGCCTCAAGCTCGCGCGCGGCGAGGCGGTCGGGACACCCGCTGCCGAGGGCTACTTCGCACGAGGCGTCACGCGCAACGTCGTGGCCGGCGCCATCGCCGCGGATCGAGCCGTGGCCATGCTGCTCGACAAGCTCGCCGGCAGGCCGGTCGCCAGCGAGGTACCGCGGCCCGCGTTTTCGCCGGTGCCGGCGCCGCGCCTCGTCAAGACGCTCGAGGGCGCGACGATCGCGCTCGTCACCGACGGGGGCCTGGTACCGCGCGGTAACCCGGACGCCATCGAGGCGCTGAACGCCACCCGCTACGGCGCCTACAGCATCGAGGGCAAGTCGAGCCTCGACGCCGCGCAGTACGACAACCCGCATCGCGGGTACGACACGACCTGGGTCAAGCAGGACCCGCACCGACTGGTGCCCGTCGACGTGGCCCGTGAGCTCGAGCAGGCTGGGACGATCGGGAAGTTGCACGAGACGGTCTACTCAACGGTCGGCGTCGCAACCACGCTGGCTCACAGCGCGCGCATGGGACGGGAGATCGCCGAGAAGCTGAAGGAGGCCGGCGTCGACGCGGTCATCCTCACCTCCACCTGAGGGACCAGCACTCGCTGCGGCGCAGCGATTACGCGAGAGCTCGAGCGCGCGGGGCTCCCGACCGTGCAGGTATCGACCATGACGCCGGTGGCCGTGATGGTCGGCGCCAACCGGATCGTGTCGGCCGCGGGCATCATTCACCCGCTCGGCAGCGCCGATCTCTCGCCGGACGACGAGAAGGCGCTCCGACGGCGCATCGTCGAGCAGGCGCTCCAGGCGCTCCGGACCGAGGTGGCGAAGCCGACGGTGTTCACCGGCGAATGACGGTGCCGGTCCGGCTGGACGTCTTCTCTGACTACCTGTGCCCGTGGTGCTACAACGCTGCGGTGCGGCTTTCCGACGTGCGGCAGGCCTACGGCGACCGGGTGAGCGTCCACTGGCGCACCTTCCCACTTATTCCGGGAGAGCAGCCCGACCGGCGCGTCAGCCAGAAGACGCGAGAGGGGCGGCAGCGGGTCGGGGCGGAGGAGCCGCGCGCCGGCTTCGTGCCGCCCGAGATCGACACGCCGCTGCCGTCGTCGAGCATCCCCGCGCTGACCGCGGCGAAGTGCGCCGAGCGCCAGGGCGCCGCCGCCTTCGAGCGGTTTCACGAGCGCCTCTTCACCGCGCACTTCCGCGACAATCTCGACATCGGCCGCCCCGACGTCCTGCGCCATCTGGCCCAAGAGACCGGGCTCGACCTGACTCGCTTCGAGACCGATTACACGGGCGAGGCCTACGAGGCGGTGCTGCGCGACTGCGCCGAAGGCGCGGCGTGGTTCGGCGTCTCCGGGCTCCCTACGGTGATCCTCAACGAGAAGCTCTCAGTCGTCGGCGCGGTCCCGACGGAGCGCTATCACCTTCTGATCGACTGGATCCTCGCCGGCGAGCCCGGCGGGATGATCCCGCTGGCCGATGCCCCGGGCGCGCCGGCGGGGCAGAGCGTCGTCGAAGCGCGCTAGACGATCAGAACGATCGACAGGGCGAGCAGCGCTCCCATCGCGATATTGAACAGCCGCAAGCCTCGCGGATTTCGGAGAACCCGCTGGACCGCGGCGCCGAACGCCAGCCACAGGAAGCAGCTCGGTAGCGCGCCGACGACAAAGAGCCCGCCGAGAAACGCCGACTGAGCGATCGCACTGCCTCCATCGGCGCTGAGAAACGTTCCGGCGGCGCTGGTGCTCACCAGCCAGGACTTCGGGTTGATCCACTGGAAGGCGGCGGCCCCGCCGTAGCCGACCGGATTGGCTTCAGGCTTCGACTCGAGCCGGCGCGAGCTCGCGATCTTCCACGACAGCCAGAGCAGGACCGCGGCCCCACCCCAGTGGAGCGCCCTCAGCACCAGAGCGCTCCTGAGCACCAGGCTACCGAGCCCCAGCGGCACCAGGAACATCATGGCGCCCATGCCGGTCACCACGCCCAGAAGGCACGGAAGCCCTCGCAGCACGCCCGCGTGCGCGCCGGCAGCCGTGAGCATGATGTTGCTGGGCCCCGGGGTGATCGCGGCGACCACGGAGAAGAGAAGAAACGCAACGGCGCGGTCTGTAGTCGTACTCTACCTCCAGGGCTATGCGTTCCCAGAACACCAGATCGGGCGGCGAAGGTCTTGAACGATCGTGCACGGGGACGGCCGGCGGCTGGCTCGCCGGCCCCGAGCCGGTGGAGGGCGTCGAGCTCCTCCACGCCTGGCTCACGACCGAGGTCTATCAGCGGCATCGCCACGACACCTACGCGGTCGGCGTCACGGATCGTGGCATTCAGGTTTTCGACTACCGCGGCGCGTCGCGGGTCAGCACACGCGGACAGGTCGTCGTGCTCTATCCCGACGAGGTCCACGACGGCCGGGCGGGCACCGGCGAGGGCTTCGGCTACCGCATCGTCTACGTGGAGCCCAGGCACCTTGCCGAGGCTCTGCGAGCGCTTCGCGGCGCTCCCGGCCCGCTCCCGTTCGTGAGCGACGCGGTGTCGGCGAATCCCAGCCTGGCACGGGCCGTCGAAAACGCCTTCCGGGGCCCGCTCGATTCGCTCTCGGCGGACAGCATCGTCGTCGACCTGGCCGAGGCGCTGCTCGGCGCGGAGCGACCCGACGCCAGGCCCACCGTCTCGCGGCGTGTCGACATCCGGGCCGTCGAGCGCGCCCGCCAGCTCCTCGACGCCGAGCGCACGCGAACCGTGCATTCGTCGGAGCTGGAGACGATCACCGGGCTGACGCGCTACGAGCTCGCGCGCCAGTTCAGGACGACGCTCGGCACGAGCCCGCATCGTTATCTGCTGATGCGCCGTCTCGCCCTCGCGCGTGACCTGATCCACGCGGCGCATCCCCTGGTCGACGTGGCCGGCGAGGTTGGATTCGCCGATCAAGCGCACTTCACCCGCGTGTTCAAATCGGCGTTCGGGCTCACGCCTGCTCGTTACCGCGTACTGAGGGTCAACGTCGACTTGACAGAACCGCGGGCTGTCCAGTGAAATGCCGCGCGTGGAGACCGCCCGCGTGACGCCGCACGGCATGCCCGTCGTCCGTGCGGTCTCGCTGGTGCTGGCGCACGCGCCGAGCTTCGTGCGCCTGGGCTCGAAGCCCCTGCGCGTGCTGCGCGAGGTGAAGCAGCCGATCGAGTATCTGCAAGCGCACCTCCGCGACTGGGACGCGGCGCTCACGTACGCTCCGAACCAGGTCTTCATCGGCAATCTGGGCGTCGACGACCTCGCAGCCCGGCCGACACCGTGGCATCGTCACCCCCTCGCCGGCGCGGCGCGGTTCGGCCCGGACGGCGAGATCATGCCGGAGAACGAATTCCTGGGCCTTCTCGCTGCCTGCGACGGCTTCGATCTGCTCGCCCTCGATCGCGAGGTCGCCGATCACGCGCGGGTAGCGCTCGACGGTCATCCCGTGGTCGGTTGCGAGTCGGGCCGTCCGGGGGTACCGGTCGGGATCGCGCCCGATGCGCTCACCGAACGCATCGAGCGGCATCACGCGGTACCGCTGGTGGGCGTCGGCGGCCGGCTCCTGGGCGCCATGCTCCCTGGCCACGACGAGGACGACACGCTCACCGGCCAGGTCCTACTGGAGAACCTCGCGTGCAAGGCGACGGCGTCGCTCGCACTGCGTCACCTGCTCGCGAGGCCCGGCGCGATCGCCGCCGCCGACGTACGCTACGTGATCAACTGCGGCGAGGAGGCCGTCGGAGATCGCTATCAGCGGGGCGGCGGCAACGTCGCCAAGGCGGTCGCCGAGTGGGCCGGGTGCGGGCGGGCGACCGGCAGCGACGTGAAGGCGTTCTGCTCCGGGCCCATGCACGCGCTGATGCTGGCCGGCGCGATGGTGCGCGGCGGCCTGCACGACGACGTGCTGGTGGTGGCGGGCGGCTCGCTAGCCAAGCTCGGGATGAAGTTTCAGGGCCACCTGAAGCATGCGATGCCGATCGTGGAGGACGTGCTGGCCGGCTTCGCCGTGCACGTCTCGCGCGACGACGGCGTCTCTCCCGTGCTGCGGCTGGACGCGATCGGCCGCCACGAGGTTGCCTCCGGCTCGGCGCCGCTCGCGGTCGTGAAGGCTCTCTACAGCGAGCCGCTGGGGCGCGTCGGGCTGACGCTCCTCGACGTCGACCGGTTCTCGCTCGAGCTGCACAATCCCGAGGCCACCGAGCCGGCCGGAAGCGGCAACGTCCCCCTCAACAATTACCGGACGCTGGCGAGCCTCGCGGTCGTCGAGAAGCTGATCGCGCGCGAAGGCATCGACGACTTCGTGCGCACGCGCGGCATGCCCGGGTTCTCGCCGACGCAGGGCCACATCGCCTCGGCCATCCCCTACCTGGGCCACGCGCGGCGCGGGCTCACCGAGGGGCGTCTGACGCGCACGATGTTTGCGGGCAAGGGTAGTCTGTTCCTCGGCAGAATGACGCAGCTCCCGGACGGGCTCTCGCTCGTCCTGGAGCGCAACGGCGCGAGCTAGAAAGGACCCTCTATGGATCTTCGCGGCAAGAAGGTGATCGCGCTCGGCGAGCGCGACGGCGTGCCGGGCCCGGCGGTGGCGGAGTGCGCCAGGCGGGCCGGCGCCGACGTCGTGCTGACGCTGACCGCCTGCTACGTCTGAACGGCGGCGGGCGCCATGGGCCTGGAGGATCAGGCGGCGGTGAAGCGGGTCGCGGACGCGCACGGCAACGGGGTGGTGGTCCTGCTCGGGACTCCCGATGCCGAGAGCACGCAGACGCTCGCCCAGACTGTCGTCGCCGGCGATCCCTCCTACGCGGGCCCACTGGCCGGAGTCCCGTTGGGGCTCCCTGTCTTTCACGTGTTCGAGCCGGAAGTTCGCGACCAGGTTCCCGGCGACGTGTACGAGGCCCAGGTCGCGCTGATGGAAATGAGCCTCGATCGCGACGCCATCCTCGCCGGCCTCTCCGAGGCGCGGCGCGCTGGCGCGACGACGTGATGTGACGCGCCAAGCGCCATGGCCACGAGGACAGGCCCCCCGCGCCGCGCGCCCGCCCTGCTGCGCATCGTTCGGGCGCGGCCTCGGCTCTTCGCGTCCGGCGCCGTCGGCGCGGTAGTCGTCGTCTTCGCGTTCGCGACGAGCTGGAGACCGGCAACGCGGCTCCTCACCGGCTGGGACGTGGCCGTCGCGCTCTACCTCGCGCTCGTCTTCCAGATGATGGGTCGCTCGACCATTCACACCATGCGCCAGCACGCGGCCGAACAGGACGAGGGGCGGCTCACCATGCTGATGCTGACGGTGGTCTCGGCGTTGGCCAGCCTGGCCGCCATCTTCGCCGAGCTCGGCGGCTCCGCGGGCGCGACCGGGAGCCGGCCGCCGGGCAACGTCGCCCTCGCGGCCTTCACGATCCTGCTCTCCTGGGCGTTCATTCACACGATCTTCGCGCTCCACTACGCCCACGAGTTCTACGACGAGACCGACGGCGGCGGCCTGGCCTTCCCGGGCGATCGCGAGCCCGACTACTGGGATTTCGTCTATTTTTCGTTCGTCATCGGCATGACGTCGCAGGTGTCCGATGTCGCCATCACCAGCAAGCTGATCCGCCGGACCGCGGCCGCGCACGGCATCGTGTCGTTCGTGTTCAACGCCGCGCTCCTCGCCTTGACGATCAATCTGGCCGCGAGTGCCTTGTGAGGGCGCGGCGGGACATGTTCCTAACGAAATGACAGGGAGACCAGAATGAACCGCCGAACCGGGTTGTCGATCGTCGCGTCCGTGGCGCTGCTGCTGTCCCTTGGTGGGAGCACCGGCGGCCAGGCGCAGCAGTCGGAGATCAGCTTTTTCATCACCAGCGCGGGTCCGGGAAAGGGCGGCGACCTCGGCGGCCTGAACGGCGCTGACCAGCTCTGCCAGCTCCTGGGCGCGGCCGCCGGCGCGGGCACGAAGACCTGGCGCGCGTACTTGAGCACCCAGGGCCCCGGCGCAGCCAACGCCCGCGACCGCATCGGCCGTGGGCCGTGGCTGAACGCGAAGGGCATCATCATCGCGAAGGACCTCGCCGAGCTGCACGGCCAGAACAACATCAACAAGCAGACGGCGCTCACCGAAAAGGGCGACCAGGTCAACGGGCGCGGCGACACGCCGAACATGCACGACATCCTCACGGGATCCCAGCCCGACGGCACGGCGTTCTCGCCCAACGAGGATCGCACCTGCGGCAACTGGACGAAGAGCGGCGCGGGCGCGGCGATGGTCGGTCATCACGACCGGCAGGGGCTACGCGACGACGACGCGTCGAAGTCGTGGAACTCGTCGCATCCCTCGCGCGGGCCGGACGGGGGCTGCAGTCAGAGCGATCTGAAGAGCACCGGCGGCAACGGCCTCTTCTACTGCTTCGCCGCGAAGTAGTCTTCCCCTCAGACGGGCAAGAGCGAATAGGACTGCCGGCGGGCGGGCATCAGCGCCGTGGGCGCGCCGCCGCGCGTGCTGCCGCGCGACGGCGCGCTCACGGGTTATTCGATCAGACGCGCTACACCGTCGCCAGGTGCTTTGGCGCCTTCGCGAGCTCGGCGGCAGCGGCCTTGGCCACCGTCGTGCCCTCGAAGAACCGCGGGTTCTGGGTACCCCACAGACGGACCGTGTTGCCGAACACGAAGTCGCGGAAGTTGTCCTTGGTGATGTGCCCTTCGTCGACGAGCTCGTACGCCTCCGGCAGCGGATTGCGCATGTCGATGACGTCGAAGTGGCCGATGTCCGAGCTGTAGATCGCGTTCAGCTTCGCGCCGAGCGGGTTGCCCTTGCCGAAGGCTGTCGCGTTCATCCGGTCGTCGGCCTCGCAGCCGAAGTAGAACGGCTTCACAAACAGGTCGATCCAGTCTTCCTTTTTGGTGATCTTGCAGGCCGAGAAATCGTCGAGGTCGGCGACCCCGCCCGTCAGCTCGGGGCTGTGGTCCGGCCAGCCGTCCCGCGCCCGCAGCGCCTCCGCCACGTCCGGGTCACCGTACTTCTCGGCCAGGCTCATCAAGAGCGCGCGGTCGAGCTTGCGCGGGTCCATGTGCTCGAGCGCCTTGCGGTTGCGCCGCTCCCAGTGCTCGCACAGGTCACCGAAAAGCTGGCAGGCCCAGCCCACCCCGCCCTCGAGGAAGGCAAACCTGAGCTCGGGGAAGCGCCGGGTGACGCCGCCGAGGAAGATCGCCTTGGAGACCGCGTGGCCGGCGGCCGCGAAGTGCCCGATGTGGTTGTAGACGAAGTTCGTCGGCGAGTTCCGCAGGCCCTGGTTGCTGCCCGCGCTGTGGAAGGTCGGGGCGATGCCGAGCTCCCGGCACTTCGCCCAGACCGGGTCATAGTCGTAGTCACTGTCGAGCGCGAGCACGTCGTACCAGACCGCCAGGCGCGAGGTGTCGGTATCCGTCCCGGAGACGGAAGCGACGCGCCGGGACATGCCGCTGCCGAACATGCCGACCTTCGACCCGAGCTGCTTGGTGACGAACTCCAGCTCTTCGATCGCCTCTTCCGGCGTGTGCATCGGGATGATCGCGGCCGGGGTCATCCGGTCGCTGAAGCTTCGGAAGTAGTCGGCGGTGACGACGTTGTGGGCGCGCACGACCGCCCGCCGGGTCGCGTCGTCGCTGATCCGCGGCACGCGCAGGCCGGCGGTCGGGTAGATGATCGCGAAGTCGCAGCCGAACTCGTCGAGGCGCTCGTAGAGCAGCCTCGGCATCATCGCGGTCGCGCGGTCCAGCGTGTTCTCGGCCTGGCGGCTCCAGAACCCCGGCTGGGCGACGCGCCGGCGCTTGCGCTCGGCGACCGTCATGCTCAGGGAGTCGACTGTGGTCTTCATGGCCGCATTGAAGCCGTCGCCGGCCTTGTCGCCACAGACCTTTCGCATGCGCTCGCTGAAGACGGGGTCGAACTCGACCCAGTGGCCGTCGCCGTCGATGACCGGGTGATCGAGATGAGACCGGATGTCCGCCGCCGTACGATGTCCGTTCCCGCTCATGTCCTCTCCTCCCCGAGACTCCCTGTGAGCGACTGTCGGTCAGTTGGTTCGTATTCTAGCTCATCGACGGAGCCTCGTCCTTGTGAGAAGCTTCCCCGCGGACCGACCAGAGGGCCGCCGAGGGGAGGACGAGCGCATGCGGTTTGGACTGTTCGGAAGCGCTCAGGCCAGACGCGGAGGACCCGACGTCGACAGCGGCGCGGGCTTCCGAGAATTCGTGGAGAACAACGTCGAGGCCGAGGCACTCGGCTACCACAGCACGTTCATCGTCGAGCACCACTTCACCGGCTTCGGCCAAATCTCGGCGACCCTCAACCTCTTGACCTGGGTCGGCGCGCGCACCA
>JBKPCO010000088.1:0-11476 GCA_046727415.1 Candidatus Methylomirabilota bacterium | reverse complement strand
TGGTGAGGATAGTCCCGCATCCGCCACTCGGGCGACGGGATCCGCACGGCCTTGAGCAGGTGCTGCACCCGGGCCCGCAGCGTCCGGCCTCTCATCTGTTGATGGAAAAAAGCCGGCTCGGCGACCTGCCGGAAGATCGTGAACAGCGGGTTCAACGACGCCATCGGGTCCTGGAGGATCACGGCGATCCGTCGCCCACGGACCCGCCGCAGCTCGCCCTGACTCATGCGGGTCAGGTCCTCACCCTCGAAGAGGACGCGGCCGCCCACGATGCGGGCGGCCCGCGGCAGGAGGCCGACGATCGACAGGCACGTCGTCGTCTTGCCGCTCCCCGACTCGCCGACGAGCCCGAGCGTCTCGCCATCGCCGAGCGAGAAGCTGACGCCGTCCACCGCCTTGACGACGCGCGCGCCGCCGAACGTGAAGAAGTGGGTCTGGAGTCCGGAGACCTCGAGAACCGGGGCCATCAGGGCGCGCGCACGGCCGCTATAGATTCCTCTGCTGGGGATCGAGCCGTACTCGCAGCCAGTCGCCGAAGAGCTGGGTCGCGAGGACGATCAGCAGGATGCACGCGCCTGGAAACACCGTGAGCCACCACTGGCCCGTCATCAGCGTGGGGCGCGCCTCCGACAGCATGAGGCCCCAGGCTGGCTGCGGCGGCGGCACGCCGACCCCGAGAAAGCTCAGCGATGCTTCCGCGATGATGACGACGCCGACCGTGAGGCTGGCCAGCACCGTCGCCGTGTTCATGACGTTCGGCAAGATGTGCTTCTTGATCACGCGCAGCTTGCTGGCGCCGGCGATCTCGGCGAGCTTCACGAATTCCCGCTCGCGCAGCGTCAGCACCTCGCCGCGGATGACGCGCGCGTAGCGCGTCCAGTACACCGAGCCCAGGATCACGATGATGTTCCACATGCTCGGCCCGAACATGGCGGCCAGGAAGATCGCGAAGACGATCGCCGGCAGCGCGAGCCAGGCGTCGGTGAGGCGCATGATGATCTGATCCGCCCAGCCGCCGACGTATCCGGCGAGGATGCCCAGCGCGGTTCCGATGCTGCCCGCCACGAGCGTGCCCATCAGTCCGACGATCAGCGACACGCGCGCGCCGTAGATCAGGCGGCTCAGGATGTCCCGGCTCTGGAAGTCGGTGCCGAGCGGCGTCGCGACGCTGCCACCCTCCATCCAGAACGGCGGCCTGAACAGCTCCGCGCCCTTCACCGGGACCGTCGGATCGTAGGGCGCGATGAGGTCGGCGAGGAGCGCCATGAGGACGAGGCCGCCGAGGATGACGAGGGGGGCCAGCGGGGCCTCGCGCGCCGCCTTGATGAGCATTCCGAGCCAGCCGGGCGCGGCTCGTCCTACGGCCAGTCGGGGATCCGCCGGGATGGTCGCCATCGTCACTTCCCTCGTGAGTCGGTGGCCTGGCTCACCGCGCAAGCCTGATTCGGGGGTCGATGAATGCGTAGAGGATATCCACGACCAGATTGATCGCGATGATCATGAAGCCAGCCATGATCACGACGCCCTGGACCAGCGGGAAATCGCGCTGGAAGATGCCCTCGTAGAGCAGACGGCCGATGCCGGGCCAGGCGAAGATGACCTCGATGATGACGGCGGCGTTGACCATCACGACCATGTTGACGCCGGCCAGCGTGAAGACCGGGATCAACGCGTTCTTGAACGCGTGCATCGCGATGACCACGAAGTCCGGGAGCCCCTTGAGCCGGGCGAGCTTGATGTACTCGCTGCCCAGCACCTCCAGCATGCTCGAGCGGGTGAGCCGGAGCATCGACGCGGCGAAGTACCAGCCGAGCGCCACGGCCGGCATGACGACGTGCCGCCAGTCGCCGGCCCCGGAGGTCGGCAGCCAGCGGAGCCAGACGGAGAATATCAGGATGAGCACCAACCCCAGCCAGAAGCCGGGAATCGAGAGACCGAGCAGGGCGATGCCCTTGGCGACGTTGTCCCACGCGGTGTTCACCTTCACCGCCGAGATGATGCCGGCCGGGATGCCGATGAGCAGTGAGATGAGCGTGGCCGCGAGCCCCAGCGTGAGCGAGTTGGGCAGCCGCTGGAAGTAGAGCTGGCTGACCGGCAGCCGATAGTTGAAGGACTTGCCGAGCTCGCCCTGCAAGGCGTTCTGCATGAAGGTCACGTACTGGACGGGCCACGAGCGGTCGAGCCCCCACTGATGGCGGATCCGCTCGAGATCCTCCGGCCGCGCGCTCGCCTCCGCCATGAGCGCCACGGGGTCACCCGTGAGCCGGACGATGAGGAAGATCGTCGCGCTCAGGATGAAGAGCGTGACGAAGCTGTAGAGGATCCGCCGGACGATGAATCGCGCCATGTCGCCCCGGCTACTGGTCCTTCACCTTCAGGTCCTCCCAGGGATACGCGTAGCCCGTCGTGATGGTCGGGAACACGTCCTGCCACTTCTGCAGAGCGACGCGGGGGCCGATCGCATTCACGAACGCGTGGCGGAACACCGGCACCAGATAGTAGTTCTCGAGAATGCCGCGCTGGATCTCCTCGGCGAGCTTCTTGCGCTCGGCCGGGTTGATCGACCGCTCGTACTGGTCGAACTTGCCGTCCAGGTCCTTCACGCAGATTCGGTCGCGCGAGTTGAAGCCGCCGCACTTGAAGTGGCCTTCATACCAGAACGACCAGCTCCCGCCGATCCGGGCGCCGTGCAGGATGATCTGGACTCCCGGGAACTCCTTGAGGCCACCCTGGAGGCGCTGGAGAAAGATGCCGCGCTCCATGGTCTGCATGCGGGCGCGGATGCCGACCTCGCGTAGCTGCGCCACGAGGCGCTCGCCGCGTGAATAGAACGTCGGGAGCGGCGTCAGCCATTCGATATCGAAACCGTTCGGATAGCCCGCCTCGCGCAGGAGCTGCTTGGCCTTGTCCACGTTGCGGGGGAACTCGGGCCACTCGATCGCGTACTGCACGTCGGGGTTGATCCAGTTGCCGGTCACCTTGCCGAGACCGGTCGTCTCCGCCTGGTTCATCGCTTTGCGGTCGATGGCCAGGCTGACCGCCTCGCGCACGCGCTTGTCGTGGAACGGGTTCTTCGGGTCCTGGAACCCGGGGAACTCGACGAAGAACGAGCCCGACAGCACGGGCGCCAGCGTCACGCCGGGAAGCTTGCCGACCTTGCTGATGAGCTCGCCGGGAACGAAGTAGACGATGTCCGCCTCGCCGCGCTCCAGCATGGCGACGCGCGTCGCGGCCTCCGGCACCGAGACCATGACCAGCTGTTTCACGTTCACCGGCCGGTAGTAGCCGTCGAACGCTTCCATCTCGACCTTCACCCCCGGCTCGTGGTTCACGAGCTTGTAGGGGCCCGCGCCGATCGGCTTCTGCTTGAAAGCATCCGCGCCCACCTGCTTGTAGTACTTCTCGGGCACGATCCACGCGGCGCCTGCGACGTTGGCGGTGCCGAAGAGGAACGGGAAGTCGAGGAACGGTTCCTTGAAGACGAAACGCACCGTGCTGCCGTCCACGATGTCGACGCGCTCCGTCCGTTTCTTGAAGACGTCGGCCTTGGCGCCGCGGTAGTTCTCGTAGCTGAACTTCACGTCCTGCGGCGTGACCGGATCGCCGTTGTGGAACTTGGTCCCCTTGCGCAGCGTGAAGGTCGCGGTCTTCGAGTCCGGGGCCATCGTGAACTTCTCGGCCAGGGCGAGGTGGTCGTAGAGCTGCGTGCCCTGATTCTTGATGAGCGCGTCGTGGATCGCGGTGAAGAAGTTGTCGGGGGTGGCGGTGCCGTCGTGCTCCTGCGGGTCGAGCCAGCGCGACGCGAACCCGGCATGCCAGGCGAGAACGATCTTGCCCTTGGCGGCTGCGCTGACCGGAGCGGAGCCCGGCATCAGCGTCGCGACGACGGCGGTCAGGATGAGCGCAACGGCGACCCAGGGAACGAAACCACGCGACACGAGTCGCGGAAACCTCATGTCGAATCCTCCAATTCGGGGGGTGGTTCCTGCAAAAGGTGCCGTAGGCTACCCTGCCGTCTCGACACGGTCAAGTAGCGGCCGGGCTTGCCGGAAAGCTGAAAATGTTGGCCGGCTCGTGGTGAAGGTCGTGGTCGCGGCGAAGCCGCCGCACCATGCCGAGGGCGTACGGGGCCCCTTCCAGCAATTGGGCCAGCATGAGATCGTCGAGCGACAGGCCCGCCCGCCGGGCAGCCTTCACGCACAGATCGCGCGTCTCGCCGTCGGACTGATTTGTCGGCTCCGACAGGACGGGCGGCGGCGTGACGTCCGGCGCGGCCGCGCCGCGCACGAGCGTGGGCCGGCGCTTGTGCCACGTCGTGGCGCGTTCATAGGCGTGCCCGACGCGCAAGATCGTCTCCTCTCCGAACGGCCGGCCGACGATCTGCATCCCGAGCGGTAGGCCCTGGCGGCCGAAGCCGTTGGGCAAAGCCAGCACCGGCTGGCCGGTCACGTTCCAGGCGGTCAGGAGGCTCGGCTTCTGCCAGAACGAGACGCTCCGGTAGTCGGCGATCCGCGGCGCCTCGCCCATGCCGGCGGTGACGAAGGCGTCAAAGCGCGGGTAGAGCGGCTCCATCTCCACCATCATCCGGCGATGCTCCCGCGTGGCCTGGACGTAGTCGTGCGCCGTGAACAGCACGGACGGCAGCGCGCGCGAGCGGAAGTCGGCGCCGAAGTCCTTCGGCCGGGCGATCAGGTTCTTCGCGTGGACGCTGAAGATCTCGCTCTCGGCGATGATGATCTTGACGTCGAAGTAGCTCGCCAGCGGCCGCACGCGGCATTCCTCGAGCTCGGCGCCAAGCCCACGCAGGACGTCGAGCGCCCCGTCCATGGCTCGGCGCACGTCCTCGGAAGCTGGAAGGTCCTCCTCCCAGTGATGGCGCAGCACGCCGATCCTGACGCCGCGAAGGTCCTCGCCGAGCGCGCGGCGATAGCGCGGAATCGGCCGGCTCAGGCTTCCGGCGTCGCTCGGGTCGTAGCCGGCCAGGACCTCGAGCGCGAGCGCGCAGTCCTCGACAGTCCGGGCCAGTGGCCCGCAGTGGTCGAACGTGTACGAGTTGGTGATGACGCCCGCCCGGCTCACGAGGCCGAACGTGGGCATGAGCCCGACGACGCCGCAAAGCGACGCCGGCCCGCGGATCGAGCCGCCGGTGTCGGAGCCGAGCGCCAGGGGCACCATGCCGGCCGCCACGGCCGCGCCGGATCCCGACGATGAGCCGCCGGTGAAGTGCGCGAGGCTCCACGGATTCCGCGCCGGAGGCCAGGGCAGATCGAACGAGGGCCCGGCGTGCGCCATTTCGTGCGTAGCGAGCTTGCCGAGGAGCACGGCACCGGCGCCAGAGAGCCGCGCCGTCGTTGTGGCATCGCGCGCGGGAATCCGGTCGATGAAAACGCGCGAGTGTCCCGAGGTGAGAATGCCCTCGGTGTCGTAGATGTCCTTCAGCGCGAACGGGATGCCATGCAGCGGGCCGCGGTAGTTGCCGGCGGCAATCTCGGCCTCGGCCGCACGCGCCTGCCGCCGGGCGAGGTCGAAGGTGCGCGTGATGAACGCATGCGTCTGCTCGTCGTACTGCTCAACGCGCGCGATCAGCGCCTCGACCAGCTCGACGGGGGAAAGCTTCCGCGCCGCGAGTTGGCTCGCGAGCTCCGAGATCGAGAGGTCGTGCAGGTCGGTCGCCATGGCCGTGTCCCTTCGCCCGAGAGTATAGCGTTGACGGCCCTCGGGGCGCTGGCTACCCTTGGGCCGCGAGAGGGGGATCTCTCATGGCGTTCATGGTCAAGGACGGCTTCAGTCTCTACTACGAGGACACCGGCGGCAACGCGCCCACGCTGCTCTTCCTGCATGGCGCGGGCGGCAACCACCTGAGCTGGTGGCAGCAGGTGCCGGTCTTCGCCGAGGAATACCGGTGCGTCAGCGTCGATCAGCGAGGGTTCGGCCAGTCCCCGGACGTCCCGGGCGGCCCGGGTCCGGCTGCGCTCGCGACCGACGCGCTGGCGTTGCTCGATCACCTCGGCATTCGCCGGGCCGCGCTGGTCTCCCAATCGATGGGCGGCTGGGCCGCAGTCGGCGCCGCCGTACGCGCGCCCGAGCGGCTCTGGGCGGTCGTCCTGGCGAACACGGTCGGCAACCTCACGAACCCCGAGATCGCCGCGCTCCGAGCGAAGCTGGCCGCCGCGAACCCGCCGCGCCCGCCGGTCCTGTGGCACGCCGCTCTGGGCCCGACGTTCCGCAAGACTCAGCCCGTCCGCTCGTTCCTCTACGCTCAGATCGCCGGCCTCAACGAGCCGCGACCGGCCGACTTCAGCGAAAGGCTCAGCCGCCTCACCACGCCGGTGGACCAGTACGCAGCGACCCAGGTACCGACGTTCTTCCTGACCAGCGACGAGGATGGGCTCATCTGGCCCGAGCTCTCGCAGAAGGTCCACCAGCACGTGCCCCGCTCGCGCTTCGAGCGTGTCGAAGGCGCCGGCCACTCGACCTACTTCGAACGCCCCGACGTCTGGAACCGCGAGGTCGGCGCGTTCCTCAAGGAGCATCGGCCATGAAATGGTGTCGTTTCCAGTCCGGGCGCAACGTCGCGTACGGTGTGATCGACGGAACCACGGTCACCGAGGTTACCGGGAGCCCGTTCGAGAGCTACTCGAAGACGGCGAACACCAGCATGCTGAGCCGCGTGAAAATGCTGGTGCCGGTGATTCCCCCCACGTTCTATGCCGCGGGCGTCAACTATCGCGAGCACGTCACCGAGATGGCCCATCGCCGCGGCGTGAAACCCGAGTTCCCGCCCAACGCCGACGTCGGCTACCGCGCCAACAACGCGCTGGTGGCGACCGACGAGCCGATCGTCATCCCGAAGGACGCGGGCGAGCTGGTCCAGTACGAGGGCGAGCTGGTGGCGGTCATCGGCAAGCGCTGCAAGAAGGTGTCGGAGGCCGAGGCGCTCGACTACGTCTTCGGCTACACCCTCGGCAACGACGTCAGCGAGCGCACCTGGCAGCGCAACGACCGGACCTTCTGGCGCGGCAAGAACACCGACACGTTCAAGCCGATGGGCCCCTGGATCGTCACCGGCCTCAACCCCGACGACCTGCGCGTCACGATCCGGCTCAACGGCAAGGAGATGTTCACCTACGCCGTGAAGGATGCGATCTTCAGCGTGCGCCAGTTCATCAGCCGGATGAGCCAGTACCTGACGCTCTATCCCGGCGACGTGTTGTGGATGGGCACCGACGGCGCGACCGAGAACATGAAGGACGGCGACGTGGTCGAGGTGGAGGTGCCGGAGATCGGCATCCTGCGCAACCCGGTCGTGCGCGAGCGGTAACCCCGCCGCCGCGATGGACCTGGGCCTCAAGGGCAGGACCGCGCTGGTCACCGGCGCGAGCGAGGGCATCGGCAGCGCCATCGCGCGCAAGCTGGCCGAGGAAGGCGTGCGGGTTGCCATTTGCGCCCGCACCGAATCGACGCTGAAGGACACCGCCGCCGCCATTGCCCGGGCCACCGGCCTGGAGATCGTGTCGATTCCCGCCGATCTGCGGAGTCTCGACGGTTGCCGGGCCGTCGTCGAGCAGGCGGCCGAAGCGCTGGGCGGTCTCGACATCCTCGTCAACAACGCGGGGGCCTCCGCCTTCGGGCCATTCGTCGACCTGCCGGACGAGGCCTTCGTCGACGCGATCAACGGCAAGCTGCTCGGTTACATCCGCTGTGCGAAGGCGGCGGTCCCGCACATGCGACGCCGCGGCGGCGGCGTCATCGTCAACATCACCGGCACCACCCAGCAGGCGATTCCGCTGCACACACCGGGCAGTGCGTGCAACGCCGCAATCCGCATGTTCAGCAAGGAGCTCTCAATGGAGCTAGGCCCGCTGAACATCCGCGTGAACAGCGTGGCGCCCGGCCGCATCCAGACCGCCCGGGCCGACCGGCTCCTCGAGGCGACTGCGGCATCGCAGGGCACCACGCCGGAGGTCGTCCTGAGCCAGCTCGTCAAGACGATACCGTCCGGCCGCGTCGGTACGACCGACGACATCGCCGACGCCGTGTGCTTCCTGGTCTCCGAACGCGCCACCTACATCAACGGCGCTGCCCTGGTGGTCGACGGAAGCAAGTCGGTCGTGATCTGATGGCCCGCGCGTTCCCGATCGTCCGGCGCCCAGCGCCGGCGACGCGCACGCCGGTGCTCGTGAGCGTGCCCCACTACGGCACCGAGCCCCTGCCCCACATCACGCGCGACGATTACTCCGAGCCCTGGTTCGCGACCTTCCCCTACGGCTTCGCCGACACGTTCGTGGGCGATCTCTACGGCGATCTCGATGCGCACGGCGCCACGGTCCTGGCGACACCGTTCTCGCGCATCTTCGTCGACGTCAATCGTCGCCGTGACGACTTCGAGCACCGCGACGGCGAGGTCCGCTCACGGCGCGGCGTGGTACGGACCCACACCATGCGCGAGGTGCCCATCTTCCGGCACCCGCTCGGGCTCATCGACCTCGAGGAGCGCCTGCAGGCGCTCTACGATCCCTACTACTCCACGCTCGAGCGCTTGCTGGGTGAGATCCGCGGGGTGTACGGCTACGCGCTGCTGCTCGACGGCCACACCGGTAGCCCGCGCCGCATGAAGGACCACCAGGTCATCATCGGCACGCGCCACGAGACAACGTGCGCGCCCGAGATCGCCGCGATGGTGGCCGCGATCTTCGCGCGCCACAGCTTCGAGGTGCACCAGAACGTCAGCGGCTACGCCGGCGGCAACATCGTGACGACCTACGGCCAGCCGCGGACGGAGCGGGTGCACGCCCTCCAGCTCGAGATCAACGCGTCGCTTCTCATGTCGACCAGCCGCGAGGAGTTCATCGCCCAGGTCTCGCGCGGCGGTGTTCCCGAGAAGGCCGAGGAGAACATCGCGCGGATTCGCCGGTGCATCCAGGAGGTGGTCGCGGCGTTGCCGGCGGTCCTCGCGACCGTGCACGAGCCACGGACACTCCAGTGAGCCGGCTCTTCCTGATCCGTCACGGTGAGACCGAGGGCAACGCCCTGCGCATCGTCCAGCGTCCGGAAATCCCCCTATCCCCGCGCGGTGTCATGCAGGCGGAGCGGCTGGCGCACCGCCTCGCGTCCCAGGGTATCGTGCGGATCGTGTCCAGCGACTACGCGCGGGCCGCGACCACCGCGGAGCACCTGCGCCGAGCGACGGGCGCACCGCTCTCCTTCGAGCCCTTGCTGCAGGAGCGGAACTTCGGCGATCTGCGTGGCCGGCCGTACTCGGAGCTCGGGTTCGACATGTTCGAGCCGGACTACACCCCGCCGAACGGGGAGACGTGGCCGGTCTTCCACGAACGGGTCGATCGGGCGTGGGCCCGGGTGCAGGCGCTGGCCGCCGAGAGCGGCGGGAACCTCGCGGTGGTGACCCACGGCCTCGTCTGCCGCTCCCTCGCCGCCCGCCACCTGATCCTCGCGGAAGGCGAATCGGCGCCCGAGCGCTGGGAGAACACTTCGCTGACGATCGTCGACTGGCCGGCGCCGTGGCGCGTGCGCCTGCTGAACTGCGCGGCTCACCTCGAAGGATTGGACGCTGCCCCGCGCGCCGACTCCGGCGCCGCCTGACGGTAGACGTCTCTACGCGGCCGGCACCTGGACGGTCGTCGGCGCGTCGCCGGCGACGGTGGTACGGCGCATGTCGCGCGGCTGACTCTCGTCGTAACGGCGCACGCGATGCATCACCTGGCGGTTGTCCCACATGACGAGATCCCAGGGGCGCCAGGTGTGGACGTAGACGAACTTCGGCTGGGTGGCGTGCTCGTTCAGCTCACGGAGCAAAATGCGCGCCTCTGGCGTCGGCATGCCGATGATTGCGCCGGCATGAGACGAAAGATAGAGCGACTTCCGCCCGCTCACCGGATGCGTGCGCACGAGAGACTGGCGCACCGGCCGGAACATCGCGCGCTCCTCGTCCGAATAGTCGAGCATGCCGAGCGAGCCCCGCGAGTACATGAGCGAATGCTCGCAGATCAGGTCGGCGATCTCCGTCTTCGTTCCCGCGTCGAGGGTATCGTAGGCCGCGCGCATGTCGGCGAACTCGGTGTTGCCGCCGACCGGATTCACCACCCGCGCCGACAGGAGCGAGTACTTCGCCGGAATCGCCCGGAACGAGCTGTCGGAGTGCCAGAGCATGTTGCCGAGGTTGAACAGGCGCACACGCGATTCGCGCGTGAGCGGCTGGCCGTCGCGACCGAGATTCGACACGTCGTTCATGCCGACCTGGAGGCGCTTGTCCTCGGGCTTGGTGATGTTGCCGCCGCGGGCGTCCTCGAGATTGCCGAAGTTGCGGCTGAACGCCATCTGTTGCTCGTCGGTGATCTTCTGGTCGTGGAAGACGAGCACCGCGTAGCGGTCCATCCCCGCCTCGATGGCGCTGACCTCGGCGGGCGAGAGCGGTTTCGAGATGTCGATTCCGGATACCTCGCCCACGAACACCGCATGGATCTGTCGAACAGAGATGGCCATGGACGGCAGTCTATCGCAACCCGCGCAGGCTCCAAACCGGTACCGGTCGCGCCAGACCCTTGAGCGTGATCGGCCCGAGATCGTCCGCTTCGACCATGCTCTCCACGGCTCCCGCCACCCGGGCCGAGACGAGGATCTGCCCGGCGGCGGCCTCGCCACAGAGCCGCGCCGCCAGGTTCGTGACGTTCCCGATCGCGCCGTAATCGAGGCGGCCCTCGAAGCCGATGGCGCCGATGGTGGCGTAGCCCTGGGCGATGCCCACGCCGAGCGCCAGATCCCAGCCGCGCTTGCGCCAGCGCGTGGCCAGGTCGCCGACGACGGCGCGCATGGCTACGGCCATGCGAATCGCGCGCTCGGCCGGGTTCGGGACCTCGACCGGGTCGTTGAAGAAGATCATCATGCCGTCGCCGGTGAAGCGCTCGAGCGTGCCCTCGTGCGCGAGGATCAGACGCCCCATCTCAGCGTGGTACTCGCGCAGCACGCCCATGACCTCCTCGGGCTCACCTGTCTCCGCAAAGGCGGTGAAGCCGCGCAGGTCGAGGAACACCACGGTCACCTCGCGCCGATGGGTCTTCAGGGGATCGTCGGCGCCGCCGGTCACGATGAGCTCGGCGAGCTGCGGCGAGAAGAAGCGCTTGAGACGGCCCAGTCGCTCGAGCTGAGCGACCTGCTCGGCGACACGGCGCTCGAGCGTCTGGTTCCACTCGGCCAGCTCTTGCCGGTAGCGAATCTCTTGATCGTGCAAACGCTTCTTCTCCAGGCATGCTCCGATCCGGGCCTGCAAGAGCACAGGGTCGAACGGCTTGCTCAGGTAATCCTCGGCGCCGAGCTGGATGCAGCGCACCACGCTGTCCATGTCGTCGAGCGCCGAGATCATGAGCACCGGGATATCGCGACGGGCCGGCTCGGACTTGAGCTGCTGGAGCACGGCGTAGCCGTCGAGGTCCGGCATCATCACATCGAGGAGCACGAGGTC
>JBKPCO010000087.1:0-2730 GCA_046727415.1 Candidatus Methylomirabilota bacterium | reverse complement strand
GAGGTCACCTTCCGCGATGCCTTTGCCCGAGTCGTGCACGCCGAGCTCGAGGTAGGGCGCCGTCGCGTCCGTGGTCCACACGGTCACCTTCCGCGTCGGGGCTCCTCCGTTCGCCGCAGCGGTAATCGCATTTGTGAGCAGGTTCAAGATCACTTGCTGGATCTGCACTGGATCGCCGTACGCAACCGGTAAGCGGTCCGCAGGGAAGAATTCGATGTTGACGGCATGGAGCAGTGCATCGTTGGCGACCAGGCCGATCATGTTTGCCGCGAGGTCGTTGACCGCGAGCGGCATACTGACGATCTCGGTCCTCTTCAGCAATTGCCACGTGCGCCGGATCACGTCGCTCGCTCGCTTGTCGTCGCTGACGATGTCGTCGAGACACGAATGCAAGTCCTCGAGTTCCGGCCCTGCGCGCGCCAGCAGGCGCTTCGCCGCCTGCGCATTGGCGAGGATCGCCGTCAGCGGCTGGGTCACCTCGTGCGTGATCGATGAGGCAAGCTGGCCCATGCCGGCGACGCGGTCAAGATGAGCAATCTGACTCAGCTGGTGCCGCGCGGCCGTCTCGGCCTGCCGTAGCGCCGCCTCGGCCTCGCGGCGGCGCCGGCGCTGAAAGAGCAGCGCGACGATGAGCGCCGCCTGCGCCCCGATGAGTCCGACCGCGCTCACGACGTGCCAGCGGTACTCCTCCCAGAGCGTCGCCTGGCGGAAGATGACCTGGCTGTCCTCCGGTAGTCGCCGCTCGTCGAGGTGCCAGCGCGCGAGCTGCCGGCCGTCGAACCGCGGCGCGCTCCTCGCGTAGCTCGGTACCGGCGCTGGGGGCGGCGTCGCGCCGCGTATCAACCGGGACGCCACCATTCCGGCATCGCGGCCGATGTCTTCGAACTCGAGGATCGACCCGCCCACGACTCCACGCCCCAGCGCGAGGCCGAGCGGCGTGAAGACGGGACGGTTCGCCGCGTTCGAGACGTGCGGGACGAGGTCGATACCGTGGAAGCGCCGCCCGGCGCCGTCGACCTGATAGCTGGATTGCACGATGACGGTGTGCTCCGGCAGACTCGACACGCGAGCCATCACGTCCGCGATCGGCAGCTTTGTCAGGTCGATGACGTCGAGCCCGCTCACCGCCGACACCGCCTGGCGGACGAGGTCGTGGTAGACCTGTTCCGGCGGGCTGGCGCCTCCGACCAGGGCGACATGCCGTGTATCTGGCAGAAGCGCGAGCGCGGCGCGCACCGTACCCGCCATGTCGAAGCGGATCGTGAGGACCGCGAAGCCAGGAGGTAGCTTCAGGTCACCCACGCTGCGCTCGTCCACCCCGCAGACGACGACGGGGGTTCCCGGCCACAGGTCGTCACGAGCGCGAAGGACGAACTGAAAGGGCTCGGGGAGCGCCGCCACGATCACGTCGAAGCGCTGATTTCCGTACTTCGAGCCGTAGACCGTTCGGAGCCGACGCTCTTCTGCCTCCGGCGACGCGAAGCGAGCAACGTCGACATGCTCCATTTCGATGGTCGCCCCGAACGACCACTCTGTGAGGAGTGCAGCGCGTATTCCGGAGGCGATCGCCGTCGACGCTGGCAACCCAGGCTGGCCAGGCAGAAGGATGAGGACGGACGCGTGATCGGGCGCGGCATGGGCGGGCACGGCGACGGCCCCGAGCCAGCCGCCGACGAGCAGCATCATCGGCGACCACGCGCGCAGATACCGTCGGGACCGCATGGCGCGCGCAATAATAGCAGAGCCACCCAACCCGCGCACGACGACCGAGGTCGCGCAGCTCGCCCACCATTCCTTCTTTTCGCACTTGTTCAAAGTGCATCGTGGTGACGTCCTACGTCGGCGATCAGCGGCCGCGAAGCAGCGGGCGGAAGCTCGTTGCGAAGCGGGCCGCTGCATCGGCTGGTTGGGCGTCCGTTTCACGGCACGCCGATCGGCCAGTCGTGACATCGGGAGAGTTTCCATAGTGAGTCTTGCGCCCGCGCAACGGCGATTCGTGCGAGAACATGTCCATATGTCTCAGCAGGTTCGACGAGCGGCTCGCCAATCTGGCGAGCAAACGGAGGCCTGAAAATGAAGTATGCACGCGAATTCGTTGTCAACGCGGTTGTCGGTGGCGTACTCGTCTTGCTGCCAATCTACCTCGCCGTATTGGTTCTGCTTAAGGGGATGCAGTCGGTCGTCGGCCTGCTGCGGCCGATTGCGGCGTTACTCCCGGACTGGGTGCCGGGTGAGAACTTCTGGTCGCTGGTGGTAGTGCTGCTCGTTTGCTTTGCGGTCGGTGTTGCCGTGCGTACGCGGGCGGGACGAGTGGTTCGAGAGCGGATGGAGATGTCGTTCTTTGGAAGACTTCCCGGCTACGCGCTGTTTCGCAGCCTGACACAGCGGCTCGCGGGCGAAAGCGACGAGAACGTGTGGAAGCCGGTGCTCGCCGAGATCGAGGAGGCGCTCGTTCCGGCCTTTATCGTCGAGGAACTCGACGACGGCCGCTTCACGGTATTCGTGCCCTCTGTGCCTACACCATTCGCCGGAGCTGTCTACATCCTCAGCCGGGAGCGCGTGCATCTCGTCGACATCCCATTCACCCAGGCCATCAAGTCGGTCTCCCGATGGGGATCAGGGTCAAAAGACCTGGTGGCAGCGATCAGGAAAGAGGACCCCTCGCCAAGACGCAATGCCGGACCGATTGCATGAGAGTCTCAGGGAGCGCAATGACGCCTCGCGGGCTCG
>JBKPCO010000086.1:0-20982 GCA_046727415.1 Candidatus Methylomirabilota bacterium | reverse complement strand
GTCTCCCGAGAGCACTTCAAGTCGCACGGATCGTTCGGGCCATCGGGGCTCGGCGGCTGGCCCAGATGCTCGACTACGTTGGTGACGACGGCTCGCCGGCCGCCGAGATCGCGAAACCGCTTGATCCCCTCGCGCAAGAGTCCCCAGTTGCTCCGGGCGCCCGATCCGACCCAGCCGTCGAACTCGCGGGCCGCCCGCTCGATCCAGCGCGAGCCCGCCCACGAGCCGATCAGCACGGGCGGCCCGCCGAGGGCATCGGGCCACACGGGCGCCAGCGAGGCGGCGCCGACGCGCTCGCCGGCCCAGAGCCGCCGCATGGTCGCGAGCGACTCGTTCATGCGCCGGAAGCGCGAGGCGAAGTCGAGGCCGAGCGCCTCGAAGTCTCCGGCGGTCGATCCCGCGCCCACACCGAGCCGCAGCCGGCCGCTCGACACCAGATGAGCCGTCAGCACGCGCTGCGCGAGCTCCACCGGATTGCGTAGCGGGACCTGCAGGACTCCTGTCCCCAGCTCGACCGAGCGGGTCACCGTCGCCGCGACCGACAGCGCGGTGAGCGGGTCCGCCATCAGCCATCCGCGGCCGATGGCGTCGAATGCCCAGATGCTCTCGAACCCGGCGGCCTCGATCCGTTGCGCGGCGTCGGCAAGGCTTCGGGCGCCGGGCGCCGGTGAGCTACGTCCTCCCGCGGGCAGGCTCAGTCCGAAACGTGTCATGGCTCTCCTCTCGGTTCCCGCACGCGAAGATATGCCAAAGCGGAGAGAAAGACGAGCCCAGTTGCGCTAGTATGACCGCCGGCGGAATCGAACGAAAAGGAGCGAGACATGCGTTTCGGGATCTTCACGAGCATGGGCAACACCACCTGGACCAACGTGCTGGACCTCTGGCGCAATCTCGAGGCGACCGGCTGGGACATCGCGTGCGTCACCGACCACTTCATGCCCAACACCAAGGACCGCGAGGGCACGACGCTCGAGGGGTGGAGCACGCTCGCCGCGCTGTCCGCACTCGTCCCGCGCCTCCGCGTCGGGACCATCGTGCTGGGCAACACGTACCGCCATCCGGCGGTGGTCGCGAAGATGGCCGCGCAGGTCGACATCATCTCCGGGGGCCGTCTCCTCCTGGGCCTCGGCTCGGGGTGGCAGCAGAACGAGCACGAAGCCTACGGCCTCCCTTTCTACACCATGCGAGAGCGGCTCGAGCGCCTGGACGAGGCGTGTCAGGTGATTCGGTCGCTCTGGACGGAGCGCCGCGCGACCTTCCAGGGCCGTTTCTATCAGCTCTCAGACGCGCCGCTCGAGCCCAAGCCCGTGCAGAAGCCCCATCCCGAGCTGATGATCGGCGGCGGCGGCGAGCGGATCACGCTGCGCATCGTGGCCAAGCACGCCGATCACTGGAACGTATGGGGTGGCCCGGGCGTCGCAACGCGGAAGGGCAAGATCCTGGACGAGCACTGCGCCGCGGTCGGGCGCGATTCCAAGACCATCCGCCGCTCCGTGAACATGTCGCTGCTCATCACCGACAAGAAGGCTGACATCGAGACCCTCGCCGACACGATCGCCAAGCGCATGGGCCGGCACGCCGCGGACGCGCGCGACACCTGCCTGGCCGGCACTCCAGACCAGATTCGCGACAAGCTCGATCAGCTCCGGGCCGCCCGGGTCGACACGGTGTTCGTGCCGACCATGTTCCGCCCGGTCGACGAGCTGCGCCGCGACCTCGACCGGTTCATCGCCGAGATCGCACCCGCGTTCCGGTAACGGATGCCCCGGCCGCCCGGCGGACAAATCCAGACGGTGCTCGGAGCAGTGGCGTCGGATGCGATCGGCATCACGCTGCCGCACGAGCATCTGCTGATCGACTTCACGGTGATGTTCGTCGAGCCGGCGACGGCCGCCGACAAGGCCCGCGCGCGGGAGCCGGTAAGCCTCGCCAACCTCGGCTGGGTCCGCCAGAACTTCAACGCCAATCTCGACAATCTTCTACTCCAGGACGAGCAGGTCGCGCAGGACGAGATCCTCCTCTTCAAAGAGGCGGGCGGCCGCACCGTCGTCGACCCGACGCCGACCACGATCGGCCGCGACCCGCGGGCCCTCGCGCGGATCGCACGCGCCACCGGGCTCAACGTGGTGATGGGCGCGGGCTACTACGTGGCCGCCTCCCATCCCGCGGACATGGACCGCCGCACGGTCGACGATCTCGCGCGCGAGATGATCGCCGATATCACCACGGGGGTGGCTGACACCCGCATTCGCGCCGGCCTTATCGGCGAGATCGGTACGACGTACCCGTGGACCGACAACGAGCAGAAAGTGCTCCGCGCAGCGGTGATCGCGCAGCGCGAGACGGGCGCGCCGCTCATGGTCCATCCCGGCCGACACCCGGCCATGCCGATGGAGCTGGCGAAGTTCGTCCAGAAGGAAGGCGGCGATCTTCGCCGCACGATCATGTGCCATATCTGCCGCACCATCGCCGACGTGCGGGCCGTGATCGACCTCGCACAGACGGGCATCTGGCTCGAGTACGATCTGTTCGGGATGGAGAATTCGTTCTATCCGTACAACCCGAGCTTCGACATGCCCAACGACGGCGGCCGCATGGCCCACGTGCTCGCCCTCATTGCCACCGGCCATCGCGACCAGATCCTGCTGTCGCACGACATCGCCTACAAGACCTCGCTCGTGAAGTACGGCGGCTACGGCTATCACCATCTGCTGGTGAACGTCGTGCCACGCCTGCGCGCCAAGGGCGTGGACGATGGCGGGCTGCGCCGTCTCCTCGTCGAGAACCCAACGCGCGCCTTCGCCTTCGCGTGATGCTCGCCTGGCCGTTCCGGCCCTGATCGGCCCGCCGCTCAGGCTCGGACGCGGAGCGACTTCGGATCGTACAAAGGCGCGAGCTGGGCGCGGGCCGGCACGCGCTCGCAGGCGATCTCGACCTCCCAGCGGCCGCTCGCCACGAACGCCTCGGTGACGCCGTCCGGGCAGGCGATCCAGCCGAGCCCGACGGCGCGACCGACGGTGTGGCCGTAGGCGCCCGACGTAATGCGGCCGACGAGCGCGCCGTTGCGCCAGATCGGCTCGTCGTGATAGAGCAGCGGCTCCGGGTCGTCGAGCATGAACACTGCGAGCCGGCGTGCGAGCGGCTTCCCCTGCTGGGCCAGCAGGGCGTCGCGTCCGGTGAACGACGCGCGCTTGTCCAGGCGCACCGCGAACCCGAGCCCGGCCTCGAACGGTGTGTCCTCGCCGCCGACGTCGTGGCCCCACGAGCGGTACGCCTTCTCGATGCGCAGCGAATCCATCGCGTGGTAGCCGGCGTGACGGAGCTCGAGATCCTCGCCGGCCGCGACCACCGAGTCGTACACGCCGGCCGCAAGCTCCGTGGGCACGTAGAGCTCCCAGCCCAGCTCGCCGACGTAGGTCACACGCGATGCGCGCACGGGCGCCGAGCCGAGCCAGATCTCGCGCGACGTCAGGAACGGAAATGCCACGTTGGAGAGATCAGCGTCGGTGAGGCGCGCCAGGAGCTCGCGAGAGCGCGGGCCCATCACGCCGAGGACGGCCTGCCCTGAGGTAACGTCCGTGAGCACCGCCCGCGCGGCGCCGATGTGACGGGCGATCCAGTGCGTGTTGTGCGTGGCCGCCGCGGCGCCGGTGACGATGAAGAACGCCTGGGCGGAGAGCCGGGTCACCGTGAGGTCCGCCTCGATGCCACCACGCGCATTGAGCATCTGCGTGTAGACCAGCCGGCCGGAAGGCACGTCGACGTCGTTGGCGCAGAGGCGCTGGAGCACGGCGAGCGCGTCGGGCCCCTCCAGCCGGAGCTTGCAGAACGAAGACTGGTCGAAGAGGCCGACCGCCTCGCGCACCGCGCGATGCTCCTCGGCCGAGCACGCGAACCAGTTCTGCCGGCCGTAGCTGTAGCGGTAGACAGGCTCCACGCCCCGCGTCGCGTACCAGTTCGCGCGCTCCCATCCCATCACCACGCCGAAGCAGGCGCCACGACGGGCGAGCCGGTCGTGGAGCGCGCTCGTGCGCACGCCGCGCGCGGTCGCGGGCTGCAGATACGGCCAATGCAGGGCGTAGAGCGCACCGACCATCTCCACGGTGCGGTCGCGCAGGTATCGCGGGTTCGCCTGGAAGGGCGCCACGCGCCGGATGTCGACGTCCCAGAGATCCATCGGCGGCTCGCCGCCGACGATCCACTCCGCCACCGCGCGGCCGGCGCCCGCCCCCGACGCGATGCCGATCGAGTTGAAGCCCGCCGCCACGAAGAAGCCGCGGCACTCCGGGGCTTCGCCCAGCAAATAGCGGCCGTCGGGCGTGAAGCTCTCCGGGCCGTTGACGTGACGCCGGATCGGCGCGGTCTCGAGCGCCGGGATCCGGTGTATTCCTTGCTCCATCAGGACCTGGAAGTGCTCCCAGTCCTCGGGAAGGAGCGAGAAGGCGAAATCGGCCGGAATGCCGCCCATGCCCCACGGCTTCGCCATCGGCTCGAAACCGCCCATCAGGAGCCCGCCGACTTCCTCGCGCACGTAGATGTAGCCGTCGGTGTCGCGCAGCACCGGCAGGTCCGGCCTCACGCCGGCCATAGGCTCGGTGACGATGTAGAAGTGCTCGGAGGCGTGCAGCGGCACCGTGACGTCCGCCATGCGCCCGATCTCGCGCGCCCACATGCCGGCGCAGTTCACGACGAACTCGCACGTTACCTCGCCCGCGGCGGTGCCCACGCCCGTGACACGCCCGCTCTCGACGTGGATCGCCGTGACCGTGGTGTTCTCGAGAATCGTCGCCCCGCCCTGCCGCGCGCCCCGGGCCAGCGCGAACGTCGTATCGATCGGGTTGGTGCGCCCGTCGCGGGGCAGCCACAAGGCCCCGACTAGATCGTCAGTGCGCATGAGCGGCCAGCGGCGACCCGCCTCCGACGGCGTGATCACCTCCACCTCGACATCGAAGCACCGCGCCATCGAGGCGAGCCGCTTCAGCTCGTGCATGCGCTCTGCGTTCCGCGCGAGACTGACGCTGCCCGGGCGCCGAAAGCCGGTGGCCTGACCGGTCTCCGCCTCGAGCCGCTCGTAGAGATCGGCGCCGTACTTGGCGAGCCGGGTGAGATTCTGGGTCGCCCGCAGTTGACCCACCAGCCCGGCAGCGTGCCAGGTGGTGCCGCACGAAATCTCGCGCCGCTCCAGGAGCAGCACGTCGCGCCAGCCGAGCTTCGTCAGATGATAGGCGACGCTGCAGCCGGCGATGCCGCCGCCGATCACCACGACCCGCGCGTGCGCCGGGAGCGAGCCGGCCACGGCGCTATCCGGAACGACGGCCGTAGGCGGTGAGCAGTCGCATGGCGAGCCAAGGTATCATGAGCGCGATGGGACCGACGATCGAGGTGATCGCAGCGGTTCATCCCGAGGTCGCTCGTGCGCTTCGGGCGCGGTCGGGGATGGAGCGGCTCCGCCTGGCTCACGAAACGTGGGAGATGGTGCGTGACCGGCTGGCCACCTTCCTCGCGGCGGTGTATCCATCCTGGTCCAGCGAAGAGATACAGCGCGAAGTCGCCCGCCGATTGCTGGATGACCCAGGCCGAGCTGCTCCGTTACCTCGTTGAGATCCTGGAGACGGTCGGCGCCGAGTACATGATCGGCGGCTCCCAGGCTGCGATGTACTACGGCGAGCCCCGGCTGACGCGCGACGTTGACGTGATCGTGGCGCTTCCCCTGGATCAGCTCACGACGCTCCTGCGCCGATTCCCGCCCGACGAATTCTACGTCGACGAGGATGCGGCCCGCATCGCTACCGCGACATCGGGGCAGTTCAACATCATTCACCCCGGCTCCGGCCTGAAGATCGACGTCTACGTCAGCCCCGACACCGAGTACGATCGCGCTCGCCTGGCCCGACGGCAACGGCTACCGCTCGTTCCCGGCGTCGACGCCTATTTCGCTCGCCCCGAGGACATCATCCTTTACAAGCTGCTCTACTATCGTCAGCTCGAGTCCGGCATGCACTTGCGCGACATCATCGGAATCATCCGCGTGTCTGGACCGGAGCTCGACGAACCCTACATCACGGAGTGGGCCACGCGGCTCGGATTGACTGCGCTGTGGGCTCAGGTTCGCAAGCAGGCTGAGTGAGCGCCGCCTAAGGGCCCTCGTCCCTCGGGGTCGGGATCGTCCGTGCGGGAAACTCACGGTCGGCGTAGCGGAGCAAGACGTCCTCGCGGAGCTCGACGCCGAGCCCGGGCGCCGTCGGCACGGCCAGATAGCCGCGCTCGACCCGGAAGGGATTCACCGCCACCTCCGCTGCGCGCGACTCGAAGTTCACGAAGTACTCGGTGATCAGGAAGTTCGGGATCGCCGCCGAGACGTGCAGCGTCGCAGCGAGCCCCACGGTGGTGCTGTTGTAGTTGTGCGGCGAGACGACCACATGGTAGGCCTCGGCCATCGCCGCGATCTCGCGCAGCTCCTGGATGCCGCCCACGTTGCAGACGTCGGGGTTGATGATGTCCGCGGCGCGGCGCTCGAACACCTCGCGGAACTCGAACTTGGTGTAGAGCTCCTCGCCGGTGACGATCGGCAGCCGGATGTCGCGTCGGCATTCGGCCAGCGCGCCCATGTCCCGCCCCGACACCGGCTCCTCGAACCAGAAGGGCTCGAAAGGCTCCAGCGACCGAGCCACTCGCACGGCGTGCATGGGCGCCAGGCGCCGATGAACCTCGATGAGCAGGTCGACCTTCGGGCCCACCGCGTCCCGCACGGCGCGAACCGTCTCCACCACCTGCTGCTCGGCCTCGCGGGAGATGTGCGTGCGCCACGGCCCGGGAAACGGATCGAACTTGAGCGCGGTGAAGCCGCGCGACACCGTCTCCTTCGCCTTCGTCGCGTAGGCGTCCGGCGTCTTCGCGCCCGAGTACCAGCCGTTCGCGTAGACGCGGATGCGCTCGCGGCACGGCCCGCCCAGGAGGCTCACCACCGGCACGCCGAGCCGCTTGCCGGCGAGATCCCAGAGCGCCTGCTCGAGCCCGCTCACCGCGCTCCAGAAATCCATCGCGCCTCGCTTGCCCGCGAAGTCGTGGTAGGCCCAGTGCGTGAAGTGGCGGATCTGGCCGGCGTCGCGGCCCACGAGATAGCGCGCGAGCTGCCGGATGTGCGCGACGATCGACTGGTCGCGGTCGGCCTGCGTGTAGCACTCGCCCCAGCCGGCGAGTCCGTCGGAGGTCTCGACCTTCACGAACAGCCAGTTCTTCCCATAGCCCGGATGAACGACGAACGGCGTGACGCCCGTGATCTTCATGCGCGACCACCTCCGTGGCTGCCCAGTATAGGCGAACTCGACGCCCGCACGCCTCGGGCGAAACGGCGACTTGCGGCGCCCTGGGCGATCACCTATGCTGCCTTCGCGCGCACGCGAGGGCACGCCACGTGGAATACAAGCTCACCGTGGTCCGGGTGTTCGTGACCGACTGGACGCGCGCGCTCCGCTTCTACCTCGACACCCTCGGGATGACCGCGACCCATCGGAGCGACGATTGGGGCTGGGCGCAGCTGGCCACCGGCGAGGGCCAGCTTGCCATCGAGCGCGTCGACGCATCCGATGACGAGGGACGCGCGCTGGTCGGGCGCTTCATCGGTGTCTCGCTGCAGGTGCCCGATATCTTCGCAACCTACGACACGCTCGTCGCTCGCGGGGTCGAGTTTCTTGGTGCTCCGGAGAAACAGCCGTGGGGCGGTGTGCTGGCGCACTTGCGCGATCCCGACGGAAATGTTCTGACCCTGCTCAGCAGCGCCCTCTGATGAGTCGGTCGACATAACGTGCAGCCCAAGATACGGGTGTGGGTGGTCTTCGACAGAGAGCTGAAGTTCGGCGCCGGCCGGGCGCAGCTCTTGCGCCTGATCGACGAGCGAGGGTCGCTGCGGAAGGCCGCCGTCGAGTTCGGCATGTCCTATCGCAACGCGTGGGGCTATCTGCAGGAGCTCGAGCAGGCGGCTGGCTTCCGCTTCGTCGAGCGCAGGCCCGGCGCCGGACCTCGTAGCGGCATGCGGCTGACTTCCGCAGGCCGCGACTTCCTCGCCTGCTACGCGAAGTTCCGGGGTGGCCTCGAAGAGGCCACCCGCCGTCACTTCGCCGGGGCGTTCCGGGGGAAGGATTTCAGGACGCGGACGCGATCGCCAGAGCGATCCGCTCGGGCGAGAGCGGCAGGTGGGTGAGCCGCACACCGGTCGCGTCCTCGATGGCGTTGGCGATCGCGGCCGGCGCCGGTACGATCGGCGGCTCACCGACCCCGCGCGCGCCGAAGGGGCCGTGCGGCGCGGGCTTCTCGACGATGATCGTCTCGATCTTCGGCAGATCGGCTGACGTGAGCTTCCTGTAGTCGAGCAGGCTCGGGTTTGTCAGCCTCGCCTTGTCGTCGTACATGAGGGCTTCGGTCAGCGCCATGCCAAGGCTCTGGACGGCGCCGCCCTGCATCTGCCCCTCGATCTGCAGCGGATTGATGGCCTTGCCCACGTCCTGGGCGACGACGAAGTCGTGCAGGGTCACCTCGCCGGTGTCGGGATCGACCTCGATTCGCGCGAGCTGGGCGCAGAACGCCGGCGCCTGAACCGAGAACGCCGGATGACTCGTGCCGAGCACCGGCTCGACCTTCGACATGTAGAGATTGCCCTTCTTGCCGATCGAGGCGAGCGTGACGCCCTTGTCCGGCACGCCGCGCACCGTGACCTTCTCGCCGTCGATCTCGAGGTCGTGTACCGAGGCCTCCAGCTCCTTGGCGGCGATCTCGAGCGTCTGGTCGCGCGCGTTCTCGGCGGCCTGCATCACGGCCACACCGACGGTGTAGGTGGTCTTGCTGCCGGCGCTGAGGCCGGTCATCGGCGCCACGTCGGTGTCGCCGGTCGTGATCTTAACCTTGTCGATGTCGACGCCGTAGGCGGTCGCGGCGATCTGCGCCAGTGCGATGTTCGTCCCGGCGATGTCGACCTGGCCCGTCATGACCTGGAGCGTGCCGTCGGGGTTCAGGCGTACGGTGGCGCCGGTCGGCTGCAAGCCGCCGAGCCAACCACCGAGCGAGATGCCGGTGCCGCGCAGCTTGCCCTTCGGACTGCTCGCCTTCCACTCGGCGCGCTTCTTCCAGTGCGGATGCTCGGCCAGGCGCGTCAGCACCTCGGCGCCGCCGTTGCTGAGCCACGGCTGGTTGTTGGCCATCTTGTCGCCTTCGCGCTGCAGGTGGCGCAGGCGGTATTCGACCGGATCGACGCCGAGCTTCCTGGCGATCTGCTCCATCTGCGAGTCGATCGCGAAGATCGTTTGCGGCGCCACCGGCGCCCGATAGGCGGCGATACTCGGCTTGTGCGTGAGGACCTCGAAGCCCTTCACGTCGAAGTTGGGCCAGAGATAGAGGCTTGCCAGGAACACGCCGGCGACCGCGAGCACCGCGCCGGAGAACGCGCCGCTTTCCAAGATTGCCTCGGCCTCGAGGGCCATGAGCGTGCCGTCGCGCTTCACGCCGGTCTTCATCTTGATGATGACCTGCGGCGCCGGCATCCCAGCCTCGAGCTCTTCTCGCCGGGTCATGACGTAGCGCACGGGCCGGTTGGTGGCGCGTGCCAGCACGGCGGTGATCGGCTCGCACAGCGCGCGGATCTTGCCGCCGAATCCGCCGCCACACTCCATCGGGATCACTTTGATGCGGTTCTCGGGGATCTCCAGCACGTCGGACACTTCCGAGCGCGTGTTGAACGAGCCCTGGGTGCTCGCCCACAGCGTCAAATTGCCGGAGCTGTCCCACTGCGCCAGGACCGCGTGGGGCTCCATGTAGCCCTGGTGGACCATCGGCACGCGGTACGTGTTCTCGATCACGATGTCCGACTCGGCGAAGGCCTTCGCAACGTCGCCTCGCTGCAGGCGCGCTTGCTGCGAGATGTTGACGGCCTTCGAGGGCTTCGCCTCGGTCGACACGCCGGCGACGCTACCGTGAGCCAGCGCTTCACTGGTGTCGGCCTCGGTACCGAGCTCCGCGACGGGCGGCGCGCCGGGCTTCATCGACTCGAGCGGATCCGCGGCGACCGGCAGCACTTCGTACTGCACGTCGATCAGATCGAGCGCCTCCTCGGCGATCGCCACCTCGTCGGCGGCGACGGCAGCGACCGGCTGGCCGGCGAACACGACGCGATCGATCGCCAGCACGGCGTGAGCGCGTGTCGGCGCCTTCTTCTTCAGCTGCGGGATGTCGGCAGCGGTGAGGACTGCGCGCACCCCCGGCAGCGCCCGCGCCCGGCTCACGTCGATGCTGACGATCTTGGCGTGGGCGTGCGGGCTACGGAGAAGCTTGGCGTGCAGCAACCCCCGCGGGTTGAGATCGGCGACGTACTGGACCTGGCCGGTGACCTTGTCCGGTGCGTCCGGACGTGGAATCGAGAGCCCGATGCCCTTGACGTCGCGGGTCGTCTTCATCACGCTCGCCATGCCTAGCTCCTCCGGCCGGCGCCGGCGCCGGCGGCCTCGGTGATCGCAGCCAGCATCTTCGTGTAGCCCGTGCAGCGGCACAGATTGCCGGCGATCCCGTAGCGGATTTCTTCCTCGGTGGGATGCGGATTCTCGTCCAGCAGCGCGGCGGCCGCCATCACCACTCCGGGGATGCAGAAGCCGCACTGGGGCACGCCGTGCTTGACGAATGCGTCCTGGACTGGGTGCAAGGCGCCGGGCTTGCCGAGCCCCTCGATCGTGCGCACGCTGTGGCCGCGGGCCTGCATCGCGAGCAGGAGACAGCTCGCGACCGGCTTACCGTCGAAGTGGACGGTGCACGCGCCGCAGTCGCCGGTGCCGCATCCTTCTTTCGGCCCGGTCAGGCCCATCCGCTCGCGCAGCGCGTCCAGCAGCGTGTCCCAGGGCTGGACCAGCACCTCCGCGGGCTCGTCATTCACCGTGCAGCTCAGAACTTGCTTGGGCACTTGTTTTCTCTCCTAAGCGCGGAGCCTATGACGCGTTCGCGCGGGCGAGCGCGGTGGTCAGTGTCCGACGGGTCAGGACGCGCACGAGGTGGCGGCGGAAGTCGGCCGAGCCGCGCTGGTCGCTGATCGGGCGCGCCGCCTCGACCGCGAGGTCGGCCGCGCGCGCGATACGCTCGGGCGTGACCGCCTGCCCCTCGAGCGCCTGCTCGGCAGCCGTCGCGCGGAGCGGCACCGGCGCCACGGCGGCGAGCGCGATGCGCGCCTTGGTGCAGACACCGTTGGCCAGCGTGACCTGCGAGGCCACCCCGACCACGGCGATGTCCAGCTCGCGGCGCGGCGTGTGCCGCAAATAATTGCCTCCGCTGTGCGCACCGGGAGCCGGAACCGCCAGCTCCACGAGAATCTCGTCCGGCGCCAGCACGGTGCTCCGCACTCCCGTGAAGAACGCCGCGATCGGCACGCGACGCTCGCCCTTGGGCCCGGTGATGACCGCTTCGGTGTCCAGCGCCACGAGCGGCGGCGCCATGTCGGCCGACGGCGCCGCGTTGCACAGATTGCCGCCCAGCGTGGCGAGGTTTCGCACCTGCACCGAGCCCACCAGGGCGCCGCTCTCGGCGAGCGAGAGGAAGCGCGAGCGGACGGCGCGGTCGAGCTCGAGCGTCCGGGCCGTCACTGCGGCGCCGATGCGCAGCCCCTGTCCGTTGCCGGACTCGATGGCGCGCAGCCGGGACACCCCGGACAGGTCGATCACGACGGCCGGCTTCAGCAGGGCGTTCTTCATCTGCGGCAAGAGGTCGGTGCCTCCGGCCAGCAGCTTGGCCTCGGACCCATGCCGGGCGAGGGCCTTCACACAGTCATCGAGGCTTCCCGGAAGGACCAGCTCGAATCGTCGCACGCGAGGTCTCCTAGCTATGCTGAGTGGAGCACAATATACGCGTTCGTTGCCGTCGAGCCCCACACACGGCCCGTCGTTGGTGTACCTTAGCACAACGTCCCGGACCCATCATCCCGAGGCAAACCGGAAGGGCGAGGAGGAGACGCGCATGCGGATCGGCTTCATCGGGCTCGGCAACATGGGCGGACCCATGGCTCTCAATGTCCTGAAAGCCGGGCACACAATGGTGGTGAACGACATCCGTCACGAGCTGGCCAAGCCGCACCTGGCGCTGGGCGCGGTGTGGGCCGACACGCCCAAGGCGGTCGCGCAGGCGAGCGAGGTCGTCTTCACCTCCCTGCCCGGGCCGCGCGAGGTCGAGGCGGTCGCGCTCGGCCCGGGCGGCATCCTGGAGGGCGCCGCGCGCGGCACCATCTACGTCGATCTCTCCACCAACTCGGCGACCCTGATCCGCAAGATCCACGGGATCTGCGCCGAGCGCGGTGTGCCCGTGCTGGACGCTCCGGTTAGTGGCGGGGTCCCCGGCGCGAAATCGGGCAAGCTGGCCGTACTGGTGGGCGGCGACGAGGCGCTCTATCGCGGCGTGAAGCCGGTGCTCGACGCGATCGGCGACAAGGTCACCTGGGTCGGCGCGATCGGCTGCGGCACGGTGGCGAAGCTCGTGCACAACATGGTGTCGGCGTGCTCGCGCATGGCCATCGCCGAGGGCATGACGCTCGGCGTGAAGGCCGGGGTGGCGCCCGAGGTGCTGCTCGACGCCCTGTCCAAGAGCTCGTTCGGCCAGATGCGGGTGCTCAAGGACATGATCCCGAACACGGTCTTCCCCGGCGCGTACGACGACGTGAACTTTGCTCTCAAGCTCCTCCGTAAAGACGTCGGGCTCGCCACCGAGCTCGGCCGCGAGTACCACGTGCCCATGATGATCGCGGCGATCGCCGAGCAGCAGCTCGAGGAGGCGCTGCGCCGCGGCTGGGGCGACCAGGACTCGATGACGTTCTTCAAGCTCCAGGAGGAGCGGGCCGGCGTCGAGCTCCGGACGAAGAAGCAGGGAGCGTGACACCATGAGTGACGCGCCGACCGGAATCCTCGAGACCACCACGCCCGAGCGGCCCGCGACCGGATTCGTCTTCACCGAGGGCCCGCTGTGGCACCCCGATGGCTTCTACTACTTCGTCGACATCCGCAAGAGCCACCTGCACCGGCTCGTACCGGGCAAGGAGCCCGAGCTCGTACGGGCGAACACCGGCGAGGGCAACGGCACTACGTTCGATCTCCAGGGCCGGCTCGTCATCTGCGAGGGCGGAAACCGTCGCGTCACGCGCTGGTCGAGCCCGAGCCAGAGCGAAGTCCTGATGGACCGCTTCGAGGGCAAACGCCTGAACCGCCCCAACGACGTTGTCTGCAAGTCGGACGGAAGCATCTACTTCACCGACCCCGGCCTGCGGGTGCCGCTCGCCGAGCGCGAGCTGCCGTCAGCCGGCGTCTATCGCATCGCGCCCGACGGCAAGACCTCGCTGGTGGCCGACTGCGAATATCCCAACGGGCTCGCCTTCTCGCCGGACGAGCGCGTGCTCTACGTGGCCAACACGCGCTGGACCCAATACATCCACGCACTCGAGCTCGACTCGGCGGGCGCGCTCGTGCGCCGCCGCATTTTCGCCGACATGTCGTCCGACGAGACCGACGGCGTGCCCGACGGCATGAAGGTCGACGTCGAGGGCCGCGTCTTCTGCACCGGGCCGGGCGGCACGTGGGTCTTCGCGCCCGACGGCAGGCGCCTGGGCATCGTCCGCACGCCGGAAGTGCCGGCCAATCTCGCCTTCGGCGGCCCCGATCTCCGGACGCTGTTCTTCACGGCCCGCACCTCGGTGTACACCCTGCGCGTCCGGACGCCGGGCCAGCCGCATCCCTGGTATCGGACCCGAAGGTAGCGAAGGAAAACGATGACCATCAATTTCGGAACGTTTCTCCTGATGCAGTCGCCGTCGGCGCGCTCCTCGCAGGAGATCTACGCCCGTGGCCTCGAGATCGCCCAGGCCGCCGAGAGCCTCGGCTTCGGCAACGTCTGGCTCGCCGAGCACCACTTCTCTACGTACGGATACCTCTCGCGCCCGGCGCAGCTCGCGACCTACATCGCCGCGAAGACGTCGCGGATCCGGGTGGGCACCGCCGTCATCGTGGTCCCCCTGCACCATCCGCTGATCATCGCCGAGGAGATCGCGACGCTCGATCTCCTGGCCGGCGGCCGCGTGGACGTCGGCCTCGGACGCGGTTACCAGCCCTACGAGTTCGAGCGCCTGGGTCTCGATCTCGAGAGCGGCCGGGCGCGCTGGGAGGAATCGGTCGATATCCTGCTGAAAGCCTGGGCGGGTCGTCCCTTCACCTACGACGGCAAGCTCTTCAAGATCCCGGAGACGTCGGTGTTCCCGCAGCCGCTCCAGCAGCCCCACCCGCCCATCTGGATCACGGCGCAGAGCCCGGAGTCCATCGAGGCGGCGGTTCGGCGGGGCTTCAACGTGCTCACCGGAGGCTTCGGCGTCCCCATCGAGCGGATGGGCGAATTCCGTCGTCTGTTCGATCGCCTGGTCGCCGAGAACAAGCCGCCGCATCCGCTGCGGGTCGGCGTGCAGCGCGCGGTGTACGTGGCCGAGAGCCAGGCCGACGCGCGCGCGGCGGCTGAAGAGGCGCGCTGGAACATGCGGGTCACGCTCTCGCTGCGCAACCAGTACGAGCGCGTCGAGCAGGGTCGGGCCATCCCGGTGCCGGCGCCGAAGGAGCCCGACACCGACGATCTGCTCGACCGCTTCCTGATCATCGGAACGCCGGACACGGTGATTCGCCAGATAAAGCGCGTCGAGGAGGTCGTCGGCATCACGCACTTCAACTGTAGCTTCTGGTTCGGCGACCTCGAGCACGCCCGCGTCATGCGCTCAATGCAGCGCTTCGCGCGCGAGGTGCTGCCGGCCTTTCGCTAGCCCGCTGCCGGACTAGATCGCGCCCCAGACGTCGCGGGCCACCTCGAGCGCGAGGGCGAGCTTCCGCTTCTGGTCCTCGACGGTGATCTTGTTGCCGTGGTGCGTGCTGGAGAAGCCGCACTGCGGGCTCACGCAGAGATTCTCGAGCGGTACGTAGCGGGCCGCCGCGTCGATCCGGCGCTTGAGATCGTCCTTCTTCTCGAGCTCGGGGACCTTCGAGCTGATGAGCCCGAGCACGACCGTCTTGCCCTTCGGCACGAACCGGAGCGGCTCGAACCCGCCGGCACGATCGGTGTCGTACTCGAGGAAGAACGCCTTCACGTTGAGACGCGTGAACACGGTCTCGGCGACCGGGTCGTAGCCGCCGCTCGCCATCCAGGTGCTCTTGAAGTTGCCCCGACACGTGTGGATGGCGACGGTGACCTCGGGTGGAATGTCGCGCAGTACGGCGTTGACCGCCTCGGCATACATCCCGGGTAACCGCTCCGGGTCGTCGCCCAGTGTCTTGACCTGCGCGCGCACCTTGGGATCGCACATCATCGCGACCGTCGTGTCGTCGATCTGCAGATAGGTGCAGCCGGCCCGGCACAAGGCACCGATCTCCTCCCGGTACGCGGCCGTCAGATCCGCCCAGAACTCGGCGAGGTCGGGATAGGTCGCCCGAAGCGTGGGCCGGTCACCCCGCGCGTGGAGCATGACCGGCGACGGAAGGCAGAACTTCGCCGTGCGCGTCGTGGCCGACTTCAAGAACGTGAAGTGGTCGAGCATGCTCGGCCGGGTGCGCCGGATCTTCCCGGTCACCTTCATGAGCGGCGGCTGCTCGTCGGCGCCCTCGAACCTCACGCCGAAGCTCTGCGTGGAAGTCTCGACACCATCGAAGCCACATAGGAAATCGATGTGCCACCAGTCCCGGCGGAACTCGCCGTCGGTGATGGACGAGAGGCCAACCGATTCCTGGAGCGCCACCGCCCCGCGGATCGCGGCGTCCTCGACCGGACGCAGCGCCGCCCGGTCCATCTCGCCGCGCGCCACGCGGGCCCGGGCGTCACGAAGCTCGGGCGGCCGCAGGAGGCTCCCGACGTGGTCGGCGCGAAACGGAGGCCGCGCGGTACCGCTCATCCGGCTACCAGGCGAGAGCGTATGTCGGGCGACGCGGATCGGCCCCGGCCGAGAGCGCGCCGCTCTCTGGATCGCGGCGCGTCACCACCGCGCCGATGCCGCAGGCGCCGGTCTCGGTCACGGCGTGGCCGAGGGCGCGGAGCTCGGCCCGCGTGCTCTCGGCGATGCCCGGCTCGACGTTGAGCTGACCGGGCTTGTAGGCCCGCGGCCAGAACGAGTTGACCAGCGTCTGAGTCGAGAAGCGCGGCGCCTCGACCGCCTGCTGCGGGTTCATCCCGAAGACCAGGAGGTTCAGCACGAGCTGAAGGTCGGCCTGCGCCTGATCGTCGCCGCCCGGGCAGCCCACGGTCGTGGTCGGCACGCCGTTCTCACAGATCAGGTAATTGACGAGGGTGGTGCGCGGCCGCTTGCCCGGCACGAGCGCGTTGGGATGGCCGTCCTCGAGGACGAACATCTCGCTGCGCGTGCTGAGCGTGCAGCCCAACTCGGGGGCGAAGGCCGACTTCCGGAATACGCCGCCGCTCGGCGTCAGGCAGATCATGTTGCCGTCGCGATCGATCGCGGCGATGTGTGTGGTCCCGTCGGCAGCCGCTCCCGACCCGGCGGCTCCGGCCACTCGCGAGCTCACCGGCGCGACCGCCCGCGGTTCGACGCCGCGGCGCCGCAGAGTACCCGGCGCCGGCGCTTCGGGCGCGGCCCGGTCCATCCGGATGAGCGCGGCCCGCTCCTTCAGGTACGCGGGCGCGAGCAGATCGGCCATCGCTGCGAACGCATCCTCGTGGTCGCCGTAATACCGCTCGCGGTCGGCGAAGGCGAGCTTGAGCGCTTCCGAGACCACGTGAATGTAGCGGGGAGAGTTGTGGCGGAGCGTGCGCAGGTCGAAATTCGCGAGCATGCCGAGGGCCTGCATGAGGACCGGCCCTTGCGTCCAGGCCGATTGCCCGAGAATGTCGCGCCCGGCGAACGTCGTCCGCAGCGGCGCCTCGTAGCGCGCGCGATAGCCGGCCAGGTCCGAGGCGCGCAGGAGGCCGCCGACCCGCTCGGAGAAGCCGCCGATGGCGGCCGCGATGTCGCCACCGTAGAAGCGCTGCCGCGCGGCGGCGATGCCGGCGAGGCGATGGCCGCGGGCCCGGGTGTCGGCTTCGGCGAGCCTCCGGAGCGTGGCGCCGAGGGCCGGTTGCACGAACATCTCGCCGATCTGCGGTACCCGGCCGCCCGGATAGAACACCGCGGTGCCGCCGGGCGGATAGATGTCGAACTGGCTCTGCGTCTCCGGGATGGCCAGCAGGCGATGCATGTACTCGTACATCGGGAAGCCGTCCTCGGCGTAGTGAAGAGCCGGCGTCAGTGCCTCACTGATCGTCTTGGTGCCGCGAGTCTCGAGCAGCGTGAGGTAGGCGTCGACGGCGCCCGGCACCGTAAACGACAGATGAGCGTCGGCCCCCGGACCGGTCGGGATCCGATCATGCCCGCGGCCGCGGAAGAACGCGGTCGTGGCCAGGGCCGGCGCGGTGCCCTGCCCGCTCAGCGCAAGGGTCTCCCGCGTCCGCGCGTCGTGGACCAGCGCGACGCACTCACCCATGAGCGTGTACGACGCGGTGGGCTCGATCACGGCCGCGGCGAATCCGGCAGCCGCGACGGCGTCGAACGCGTTGCCGCCTGAGAGGAGCATGCGCATGCCGGCCATCGACACCAGCGGATGCCCGCCCGTGACGACACCCTGCGTGCCCGACACCACCGGCCGCGTGGTCGTCCAGTCCGCGGCGTGGTGCTCCATCTCGTGGATCCGTCCGGTCGGTCGGCTCATCGGCGTCACCTCCAAGGCGTTACGGGAGATTCTACGGCAGGAGCCCGCCCAACGACCACCGGCGCGGCACGGGCGGCCTGCGGCTTCAGGCCGGGCGATAGATCGGCCCGCGCGCGACGACGCGCTCGAGATCGGGCAGCTCCGTCGCCTCGATCCGATGACCGCGCGGCTGTACCGGGCCGGGCTCGAGCCCGAGTCGCGAGAGCACCACGGGGTGGCTGTAGTAGCCGTCGTAGGTGTGCCGCACGAGCGCGTCGAAGAGCGCCGCGTTCGTCTGCTCGACGCGCGCCAGCGCGCGCTCGCGATCGTCCGCGCCGAGTTGCGCAAAGGCGTCTGCTGCGTCGTGGATCGCCTGGAGCGCGCGCTCCAGTGTCGACGCGACATCGGCGGACGCCCCCGCCATCGCCAGGACGTGATCGAGGGCGATCGAGCCGGCCGGAAAGCCATCGCCAGCCGGCACCAGGGTGTCGAGCACCAGGGTCAGCAGGTCGCGCCGCGCCGCGAGAGGACCCGCGCTCATGCCCGTCGCCGGATCATGCCGTCGGCGATGTACAGGGCTACGGCCTGGATCGTCGAGGTGGGATTGACCCCGGCGCAGGTCACCATCGTGCTTCCGTCCACGACATAGAGATTGGGCACGTCATGGCAGCGCCCCTCGGCGTCGATCACGGAGGTGGCCGGATCGCGCCCCATGCGCGCGGTGCCCATGAGATGCCAGCCGCCAGCCCGCAGGAGGGGATTGACGGCGACTCCGCAGGCGCCCGCCGCCGCCAAGGCTTCGCGCGCCCGCGCGATGCCGTGATCGAGCATGCGGCGGCTGTTCTCGCTGAGCGTGTAAGTCACGCGCGGGGCCGGAATGCCGTTGCTGTCGGCGAGCGTCGGGTCGAGGTCGACGCGATTGTGGGCCTCGGGCAGATCCTCGCCGATGATCGCGACGTTGATCGTGCGATCGAAGCGCTCGTCGTACGCGTGGCGATGCTCGCGTCCCCACGCCACGCGGTCACCGATCGAGCCGCCCATCGCCGACGCGATCGGCGTGAGCCCGCGGGCGACCTGGAACGAATAGCCGCGCACGAAACCTCTCGAGAGGTCCGTCTCGTAGAACTCCTGGCTGATGATGCTGCAGCCGATCGGACCACGGTAGCCGCCGAGCGGCGTGTCGAAGACGCCGCGCACGATCGCGTAGGGGTGGAACATGAGGTAACGCCCCACCTGCCCGCTGCGGTTCGCGAGCCCGTCGGGAAACCGCCCCGAGCGCGAGTTCAGCAGGAGCCGCGGCGTCCCGATGCCGTTGGCGGCCAGCACGACCGCACTCGCCTTCTGGCGCTGCTCGCGGCCCTCGCGATCGTAGTAGATCGCGCCGTCGGCGAGCCCGTCCGGCCCGAGCGTGATCTCGCGCACGCGGGCACGGGTCATGAGACGCGCGCCCGCCGCGATCGCCTTCGGCCAGTAGGTGACATCGGTGCTTGCCTTGGCGCCGATCGGGCACCCCAGGTCGCACGGGCCGCAGTTCACGCACGCCCGGCGACCGTCGTAGTCGCGCGTGAGGATGGCGCTGTCCGATGGCCACCAGTGCCAGCCCAGCCGGTTGAAGCCGCGCGCCATGGTGACGCCGAGCGTGTCGAGCGGGATCGGCGGCGTCTGGCGCGTCGACTTCGGCGGATAGGCCGGGTCGCCCGTCATTCCGGACACGCCCATCATGCGGTCGTTCAGATCGAAGTAGGGCTCGAGCGTGCCGTAGTCGACGGGCCAGTCGTCGGCCACGCCGTCGAGACTCTTCACGCGAAAGTCCGAGGGCCGGAAGCGCGGGAAGTGCGCGCTCCAGTGGATCGTGCTTCCGCCGACCGCATTGAACATGAGTGGCGAGATCGGCGACGCCGCGTCGTTGACCGGATAATCTTGAGCCAGCCGCCGGACGTTGGGCTCGGCGCTCCAATCGGTGTGCCGGTGAAGCTCCCAGTCGTCGCGCCAGTGCGGATAGGCACCGGGCTCGACCCAGTCGCCCTGCTCCAGGCAGACGACGCGGATCCCGGCGGACGCGAGCCGCCAGGCGACGGCGGCACCTGCGGCGCCGGCACCGATCACCAGCACGTCGACTCGATCGCCGGTGGTGCCGGCCGTCCCGGCCGTCACCGGGAGCGGATCTCGGCGAGAAGGCGCTCGGCGTGCGGCTTGTGGCGAAGGACCCAGTCGGCCGGATAGCTGGGCTCGCGCTCGTCGAGGACCCGCGTCAGCTCGGTGCGTGCCTCGAAGTACCGGCGCTGCTCGATGAGGCAGCGTGCCAGCTCGACGCGGGCGCGCGTGAAGTGGGGATCGAGCGTGACCGCCTTCCTCAGATAGCTCTCGGCGCGCGGGACGTCGCCGCCGAACAGCGCCGGCGTCTCGAGGTAGAACGACCCGGCCAGCGAGAGTCCCGGCACGTGGTTGGAATCGATCTCGAGGATCGTGTCGATCTCGCCGCGCAGCGTGGAGAGCATGAACGCAGCGCGCAGCTTGCCCGAGGTCAGCGCCCAGCGGCCGAGGTTCGCCGCATACCAGAGGTGCGCCTCCGGGCTTCGCGGCGCCAGATCGATGGCGCGCTTGGCCACGTCGCGGCCACGCTCGTAGCTCGCCAGCTTCGCTTCCGTCGTGGCCGCCCGGTAGTCTGCCCACGCGAGGTGAGCCCATGCGAGGAGCACCAGCGACTCCAGCGACGGAGCCCGGGCGACTTCCTGCTCGAGAAGGTCACGCGCCCGATCGATTCGTGCCCGGTCCTCGTGGAACGTCGTGAGGTCCCGCCAGGCCTCCCGGGCGACGGGTCCGCTGAGCGGCGAAGGGGGTGGGGTCGCGGCGCCGCCCGGGCTCGCCAGCCCTAGCGCCGCCGCGCACACACACGCCGCCGCAGCACGGCGAAGGCGCCGGCCGAGTGAAGCGCCGCTCAGGGCCCGATGGACCGACTCATGGGCAACCATGAGGACACGCACCGGAAGCGTAGCATGGCCGGGCTAGCGCCTCACGCGTCCTCGCCCTTTCCAAACCGCTCGAGCAGGGTCTGCAGATCGCTGGCGTGCTCCTCTTCGTCGGCCAGGATCTCCTCGATCATCCGGCGCGTCGATGGATCGTCGTCGCCCAGGTAGCGAATCATCTCGGAGTACGACTCGATCACGATCCGCTCGGCCACCAGATCTTCGCGAAGCATGTCGAGCAGCCCCTCGCCCTCGACATACTCGGAGTGGCTGCGGCCTACGAGCGTCTCCGGATTCAGATC
>JBKPCO010000085.1:0-37636 GCA_046727415.1 Candidatus Methylomirabilota bacterium | reverse complement strand
CCCGTCTTTCAGCGCGGCGAGCGGCACTCCGGCGTCCAGCAGCGAGGCCATGATCATGTCCCCCGCCGCGCCGCTCGGACAATCGAAGTACGCCACCCTCATCGGGGAAAGTCAGCGCAGCTTGGCGATAAGCCGATTGATTTGGCTGGCCTGATGCGCCGCGCCGTAGCCGTTGTCGATGTTCACCACCGACACCCCCGGGGCGCACGAGTTGAGCATGGCGAGCAGCGCCGCGAGGCCGCCGAACGAGGCGCCGTAGCCGATGCTCGTCGGCACCGCGATGACCGGCCGATCGACGAGACCGCCGATGACGCTCGGCAAGGCCCCTTCCATGCCGGCGACCGCGACGATCGCGTTGGCCTCGGCGAGCAGGTCGTAGTGATCCAGGAGCCGGTGCAGGCCTGCCACGCCGCAGTCGTAGACCCGCTCCACGCGATTGCCGAGCGCCTGGGCGACGAGCGCCGCTTCCTCGGCCACGGGAAGGTCGGCGGTGCCCGCCGCGGCGACGACGATAAGCCCACGCTCCTCGCCCGGCTCCGGCCGGACGATCAGGAGCCGCGCTTCCGCATGATAGACGTGGGGCAGCCCGGCCTCGGCTACCGCCGCTGCGACCGCCTGATCGGCCCGAGTGGCAACGACGTTCGCGTGGTGCTCGGCCAGGCGCCCCGCGATCGCGACGACCTGAGGGGGCGTTTTGCCGGGGCAGAAGATCGCCTCGGGCGCCCCGCCCCGCAGCGCCCGGTGGTGATCGACCTTGGCGAACCGGAGATCCTCGTACGGGAGGCTCCGGAGCTTGTTGACCGCGCTGTCGACGTCGAGGCGCCCGGCCCGGAGGTCTTCGAGGAGAGCCCGGACCGCTTCCCTATCCACCGCTCGCTCGCTGGGGGCGCTTGAGCAGGAGGTTCGCGCTGCCCGACTGGAAGCCGGCGAGGTCGAGCGTGACATAGACGTAGCCCAGCTCGCGCAGGCGCTGAACGATCGCCTCGCGGCGCCCGTCTTCCCAGAGCCGCGCGATCTCGTCGCGGGCGATCTCGAGCCGGGCGACCCGGTCGTGGTGCCGGACGCGGAACTGGCGGAAGCCGAGCGAGCGGACGAATTCTTCGGCCGCGTCCACCTGGCGGAGCTTCTCGGCGGTGATCCGGTCGCCGTACTGGAAGCGTGAGGACAGGCAGGCGAACGAGGGCTTGTCCCACGTGGGCAGTCCCAGCTCTCGCGAGAGCGTGCGGATCTCCGCCTTCCACAGCTCGGCCTCGATCAGCGGGGCTCTGACGCCGCGCTCCTGCGCTGCCTTCATGCCCGGGCGATGGTCGCCCAGATCGTCCATGTTCGCGCCGTAGACGAGCGCCCGGCACCCTTCGCGCTCAGCGATCGGCGCCAGCCGGGTGAAGAGCTCCTCCTTGCAGAAGAAGCAGCGGTTCACCGGGTTCTTCGCGTAGTCCGGATTCTGCAGCTCCTCGGTGCGTACCACCACGTGCCGCATGCCGAGGAGGGTGCCGAGGCTGCGCGCCTCCTCGAGCTCGCTCGCCGGATAGGTCTCGGAATCGGCCGTCACCAGCACCGCGCGCGCGCCGAGCGCGTCCTTCGCCGCGCAGGCCAGGAGCGTCGAGTCGACTCCACCCGAGAACGCCACGACGACGCTCTCCATCTGGCGCAGCAAATCGACCAGGCGGTCGTACTTGGCTCGCGTCATCTACGGCTCGACCCGGATCAGGTCGTGGAACGCGGTATAGCGCGCGCCGATATCGGTCGGATCGAGCCGCGTCAGCCGCGTCAGCGAGAAGTCTTCCACTGTGAACGACGCCATCACCGTGCCATAGACGATCGCCCGCCGCATCGCGGCCGGATCGATCCGGTCCTGCGCGGCCAGGTAGCCCATGAAGCCGCCGGCGAATGTGTCCCCGGCGCCGGTCGGATCATAGACCGACTCCAGCGGGTAGGCCGGAACGAAGAACAGGGTGCCGTCGGTCATCAGCAATGCGCCGGACTCGCCCCGCTTGACGATGACCGTCCGCGGGCCCATCGCGGAGATCGCCCGCGCCGCGCGGATCAGGTTCGGCTCGCTGGCCAGCTGGCGCGCCTCGCCGTCGTTGACCGTCACCACGTCGACCTCGGCGAGCACGCGACGCAGGGCGTCGCGCTTGCCCTGGATCCAGAAGTTCATCGTGTCGAGCGCGACGAGCCGGGGACGCTCCTTCATCTGATGGAGCACCTCGAGCTGCAGCTCGGGGTCGATGTTGGCCAGGAACAGATAGGGCACGCGGCCGCGGTCATCGTCGAGCTCGGGGCGGAACTCGGCGAACACATTGAGCTGGGTATCGAGGGTCTTCGCCTCGTTCAGGTCGTAGCCGTACTCACCCGTCCACCGGAAGGTGCGCCCGGGGGCCACCTGCAGCCCACCGATATCGACGCCGCGGTCCTCGAGAAGCCTCAGGTGCGTCTCGGGAAAGTCCTGGCCGACCACCGCGACCAGCCGCACCTGGGTGAAGAAGCTCGCCGAGTAGGAGAAATAGGTCGCCGAGCCGCCGAGCGCCTCTTGCACCTTGCCGAACGGCGTCTCGACGCTGTCCAGGGCGACGGAACCTACCACCAGCAGGTCAGCCATGTCGTCGTGCGCTCCTCGAGGACGATCGGGATCGGGTTGGGAAGTACTTGTCGAGCAAGAGCCCGAGCCGCTTCCGCGTCGCGGGTGGAAACGCCTTCGGGTTGGTGATCACGGCACTCTTCAAGAGGCTCGGACAGCCGCAGCCGCGCTCCGGCGCGATCGCGGGGATGACCCGGCGCAGCACGTCCTTGGCCGTCTCGACGTTCCTCATGAGATTGCGCACGACCGCCTCGACCGAGACGGCTTCGTGGGTCTCGTGCCACACGTCGTAGTCGGTGGCCAGGGCGAGAGTGGCGTAACAGAGCTCCGCCTCCCGCGCGAGCTTGGCCTCGGGCATGTTGGTCATCCCGATCACGTCCACGCCCCAGCCGCGATAGATGCGCGATTCGGCTCTGGTCGAGAACTGCGGCCCCTCGATGCAGATGTAAGTCCCCCCGCGGTGGACGGTCGCTCCCGTCTGGCTCGCCGCCTTCTCGAGCGCCGTTGCGAGGTCGGAGCACACCGGCTCGGCCATGCCCACGTGGGCGACGATGCCGTCGCCGAAGAAGGACGACACGCGCCGGCGCGTCGCGTCGAAGAACTGATCGGGGATGACCAGATCGAGCGGCCGAATCTTCTCCTTCATGCTTCCGACCGCCGAGATCGAGAGGACCCACTGGGCGCCCAGGAACCGGAGCCCCCAGATGTTGGCGCGGAAGTTCAGCTCGCTCGGCGTGATCCGATGGCCGCGGCCGTGACGCGGCAGAAAGACCACGCGCCGGCCGGCGAAGCGCCCCACGCAGTACGCGTCGGAAGGATCGCCGAACGGGGTGCGAACCTTCTGCCACTTGACGTCCGTCAGTCCCTCGAGCTCGTAGAGCCCGCTGCCGCCGATGATACCGATCGCGGGGGCACTTATCGATCTCACGCGAGCTCGCCGACTGTCCGATCCGCCTCGGCGCCGGTCACCCGGACGCGCACGAGCGCTCGCATGAGGCTGTCCGGGCCGGGGAAGGCGATCTCGACAAAGTTGCCGGTGAGGCCAACGAGGGCGCCGGTCGCCCGGTCGCGTGTCTCCAGCACGAGCACGTCCTGGGCGGTGCCGAGAAGCTGTCGGCGAAATGCGTCGCTCTTCGCGCGGCCCAGTTCACGCAGCGCGCGGCTCCGGCGCGCGATCGTGCGCGGATCGACCTGATCGCCGAGCCCGACGGCTTCCGTCCCCTTCCGCGGCGAGTACGGAAAGACGTGCAGGTACGAGAACGGCAGCGTCTCGACGCACGCCATGGTCTCGGCGAAGTCCTGCTCCGATTCGCCCGGGAAGCCCGCGATGACATCCGCGCCCAGCCCCAGCCCGGGCCGCGCCGCGAGCAGACGATCGACCAGCGCGCGGTACATGCGAGCGTCGTACGGACGCCGCATCAGCCTCAGCACGCGGGCGCTGCCGCTCTGCAGCGGAATGTGGAAGTGCGGCGCGACGACCGGCGAGCCCGTCACGATCTCGATCAGCTCCGGCGTGAAGTACGCCGGGAGCAGCGATGACAGCCGCACCCAGCGGAGCCCCGGGATCTCGACGAGGGAACGCAGCAGCGCCGCGAGCGTCGTGCGGGGCACGAGGTCGGCGCCGTAGTGGCCCAGATCGACACCCGTCAGCACGACCTCGAGGTGTCCGGCCTCGACGAGAAGACGCGCCTGGTCGAGGACGACCTTCGGATCAAGGCTCCGGCTGGCGCCCCGGGCCAGGGGGACCACGCAGAACGCGCAGCGGTGCTGGCAGCCGTCCTGAATCTTCAGAAACGCGCGCGAGCGGCCGGGCCATCGGGCGACGGGCGTCGTCTCGCTCATCCTCGCCCGCTTGATATCGGAGACGTGCGTCCCGGCCGCGCCGACCTGCTCGAGGAGATCGGGCAGGCGATCCTTGTCGGCGTTGCCGACAACCAGGTCGACCCCGGAAAGGGCGGCGACCTCGTCCGGGCTCGTCTGGGCCCAGCACCCGGTCACCACCAGGGTCGCATCCGGGCTCACCCGCGCCGCGCGGCGGATCATCTGCCGGTCCGAGAACTCGGCGCGCGCCGTGACGGTGCAGGTGTTGACGACGACCACGTCGGCCGGCTCGTCGAAGTCGACGGTCCTGAAGCCGCGGGCCTCGAGCATGGTCTGGAGCACACGGGTGTCGACCTGGTTGAGCCGGCACCCCAGGGTGGCGAACGAGACGGTGCGCGCTGCCGTCAACTCAGCCGCTCTCGCCCACGCTCGCCAGCGCCGGCGACTCCCGGAGCTGACCGCACGCGGCGCCGATGTCCTCACCCTTGCTCCACCGGACCGTCGTCGTGATCCCGGCGTCGAGCAGGATCGACTGGAAGCTGAGGATCCGGGCGAGCGGCGGGCGGCGGAACTTCGCGCCTTCCCAGTCGTTGAACGGGATCAGGTTCACCTTGGCCTTCACGCCGCGGAGCAGGCGCGCGAGGCGGCGGGCGTCGTCGGTCGTGTCGTTGACGTCCTCCAGCATGACGTACTCGAAGAACACCCGCTGCCGGGAGGCCAGCGGGTAGCGGCCGACGGCGGCCATCAGCGCGGCGAGGTCGAACGACCGGTTCACCGGCATGAGTCGGGATCGCACGTCGTCGGTGGTCGCATGCAGCGAGATCGCCAGGTTCACCTTGAGGTCCTCGCGCCCGAGCTTCTCGATGCCGGGGATGAGGCCCACCGTGGACACGGTGAGCCGGCGCGGCGAGTAGCCGACCCCGAGCTTCGGGTCGGTGAGGATCCGGAGCGACTTGACCAGGGCTCCGTAGTTCGCGAGCGGCTCGCCCATCCCCATGAAGACGATGTGGGTCGCACGCCGTCCCGCCGGATCGAGCAAGCGGTTTGCGGCCAGCACCTGTCCCACGATCTCCGAGGCGGTCAGGTTGCGCTCGAGCCCCATCACACCAGTCAGGCAGAACGCGCACGCGAAGCCGCAGCCCGCCTGCGTGGACACGCACAGCGTGATCCGGTCGTCGTCGGGCATGAGCACCGAGCTGATGCGGCTTCCCCCCGAGAGCGCGAAGACAAGCTTCTGGCTGCCGTCCTGCGACGGAGTCAACCGCTCGGGCTCGGGAACCTCCGCGACCCCGCGCTCGGCGAGCGCCGCGCGGAAGTCCTTCGGCAGGTCGGTCATCGCCTCGAGGTCGAAGACGGACTTGCGATAGATCCACGTCGCCAGCTGGCGGCCGCGATAACGCGAGGCGCCGAGCTCGACGGCGAGATCCTCGAGCTCGGAGGGCAAGAGTCCGACGAGGTTTACGCGCGACATCGCGGCAAGAAGAATATCACGGCCATCCCAGGCGTTCTGCACGCCCCCTGTGTAACGCTTTACCCACCGCACGTGTGGCGGACACGTGGATAACCGTGTGCGTGACCAATGGCCGCAGAAATGTTTTCAGCCCTTTAGACCACTTCGCTCATTCGATGAGCAGATTGGTCGCCGCGAGCATGGCGTCGATCTGCCGAGGCAGCCCGAAGAGGCGCAGCCGGTCGCCGGCCCGTAGCACCGTCTCGGCGGTCGGCTGGAGCACGACCTCGCCATTCTGACGCGTGACGCCGACCAGCGTGACGCCGAAGCGCTCGCGCATTCGAGTTTCGCCCAGGGGCCGGCCGACGGGGCTGCCGCCCCGTAGACGGACCTCGCGGATTTGCGGAAGCCCCGTTCTGGAGTCGAACGCGCCAGCCTCGGCGTGCTCCATCGCGCCGCGGAAGCGACTGAGATAGGCAAGCACCCGGTCGCGAGGCAGCGCAAGTCGCTCGAGCGCGTGACGGATGAGGGTCGACGCGGCCTCCTCCTCGGGCTGGATCACCTCGGCGGCCCCGGCTTCCATGAGCCGCGCGCGCCACTCGATGTCGAGGACGCGCGCCAGGATCGGCGCGTGTGGATTCAGCGCTCGGATGCGGCTCACTGCCAGGCGCGCGCGGTCGCTCTCGGGGATCGCCAGGATCACCAGCGCAGCGCGGTCGGTCTGGGCGGCGGCCAGGATGACCCGCTGCGCGGAGTCGCCGAACACCGCGGGTACCTTGCGCGCGCGCAGGCTCTTGACGATGTCGGGATCGGTCTCGATGACGACGTAGGGAATGCCGAAGGTCTCCAGCGCCTCGCCGATAGCGCTGCCGACACGGCCGAATCCGCAGAGAACGACGTGACCCTCGAGCGCCCCCGACGAGCGCAGACCCCAGGTCAGCGTGGATTGATCGAGGCGCCCGGGCCCGATCCAGCCCGGGACGACGCGAACGAGGATGGCGTTGAGCAAGATTGTCACCAGCGACGCGGCGAGCGTCGCGTTGTAGACGTCCAGGCCCACGTGGCCGGCCTGGCGCGCCACCTGGACCAGGACGAACGAGAACTCGCCGATCTGCGTGAGGCCCACGCCGACCAGGAGGGCCGTCGAGAGCGGCTGCCGAAAGATCAGCGCGACGATCGTCCAGATCGCCCAGTTGCCGATGACGATGATCCCGACCAGCACCGCGAGCAGCGTGAGGTTCGTCGAGATCACGCGCGGGTCGATGAGCACGCCGACCGTCACGAAGAAGAGCGCCACGAACGCGTCGCGCAGGGAAAGAAGGCGCGCGAGCATCTCGTGGGCGTAGTCCGACTCGTTGATGAGGAGCCCGGCCAGGAACGCCCCGAGCGCCAGCGACAGGCCGGCCGCCTGCGTCAGCGCGGCAGCGCCGAGCCCGATTGCGAGCGCCACCAGCAGGAAGAGCTCGTCGCTACGGGTGCGCGCCACGCGCGCCAGGACCGGCGGCAAGATGCGCCGGGTGAGATAGAAGAACGGGATCAGGATCACCGCCGCCGTCACGAGCGCCTTGGCGATGGCGACGATGCGATCGCCGTGCAGGACGCCGAGGGCGGGGATGAGGACGATCAGCACCACCACGATCAGGTCCTCGACCAGCGAGATCCCGATCAGGATGCGGCCGTGACGCGAATGGAGCTCACCGCGGTCCAGCAGCAGGCGCGCCAGGACCATCGTGCTGGCGACCGAGACGACCATGCCGACGACCGCACTGCGCGTCGGGCTCCAGCCGACCTGAGCGCCGACGGCCATCGCCAGCCCGATGGTCATGAGGATGCCGAGCGGGCCGCCCAGGATGGCGATCCACTTCACGCCCGCCAGGTCTTTCAGCGAGAACTCGATCCCGAGCGAGAACATCAGGAGAACGACGCCGATGTCGGCGAACCGCTCGAACGTGTGGATGTCGGCGACCGAGGGACCCGGCGTCAGCGGGCTGATCAGGAGGCCGCCGAGGACGTAGCCGAGGATCAGGGGCTGGCGGGCGTAACGCGCCAGCCCGCCGCCCACGACCGCCGCCAGGAAGACGTAGGCGAGGTCCCTGAAGAGGCCGGGCTCACTGATCATCTACGCGCGCAGCACGAGGTAGAGGTCGAGCAGGTTCGTCCGGGTGGGGCTCGAGACGATCAGATCGCCACTCGCCGTGAGGAAGCGATAGGCGTCGTTGTCCTCCATGGCCTGGCGGGCATCACCGCCCGCGCGCGTGCCGCGGGCCACGCTGTCGGCGTCGACGATCGCGCCGGCAGCGTCGGTCGGGCCGTCGTTGCCGTCGGTGCCGGCCGCAAGGACCGTCATGTGGTCGGCCGGTACCAGCTCGAGCGACGCGGCGAGCGCGAATTCCTGGCAGCGCCCGCCTCGCCCCTTCCCCTTCACCGTCACGGTCGTCTCGCCGGCCGCGATGAGACAGGCCGGCGGCTCGAGCCCGCGCGCGTGCGCCACCAGCTCGCGCGCCACCTCGCGCGCCTCGCCTTGCAGCTCGCGGGTCATCAGGCGCGGCCGGTAGCCGAGACGGCTCGCGGCGGCGACGGCGGCGTCGGCGATGATGGCGTTGTTGCCGATCACCACATTGGTGACCTGATCGAACAGCCGGTCACCCGGCTTCGGCGTCTCCTCGATCTCGCCGCGCAGACCGGCCTCCAGGCGCGCCGCGACCGAAGCGGGCACGCGTCCGGCGAGCCCGCGCCGCGCTAGCACGTCGCGCGCGTCGGCGAAAGTCGTCGGGTCGGGCGCGGTCGGTCCGGAGGCGATCACGTCGAGCGGATCACCGATGACGTCGGAGAGCGCGAGCGTCAGGACGCCCGCCGGCGACGCCGCGCGCGCCAGGTGGCCGCCCTTGAAGCGCGAGAGGTGCTTGCGGACGGCGTTCAGCTCGCCGATGGTCGCGCCCGACGCCAGGAGCAGGCTCGTGACCTCCTGCTTCTCCGCGAGCGTGATGGGCGGCGCCGGAGCCGGCGTCAGGGCCGACCCCCCGCCCGAGACGAGGAAGAGCACGAGGTCGTCTTTGCCGGCGCCGCGCGCTAGCTCGAGCAGGCGCGCGGACGCGGCGAGCCCGCGCGCGTCGGGCACGGGGTGGCCGGCCTCGGCGAGCTCGACCCGTGGAACAGGCACCGCGCAACCATCCTTCACGACGACGAAGCCGCGCGCGATCCGGTTCCCCATCGTCTGCTCGGCGGCGGCCGCCATGGCGGCGCTCGCCTTGCCGCAGCCGAGGACAAGGACACGACGGCGACCGGAATCGAGGCCGAGGTGACGGCGGACCAGCGGGGTCACGTCGCCGGCGGCGAGCGCTGAGTCGAAGATGGCGCGCGCCGCGTCGCGCGGCGTCACGGGCGAAGCTTGAGGAGACGCTCTCCCGCGTCCCGAAGCATGTCGTCGGTCTTCGGGAAGCAGAATCGGATCTTGGTCCGGCCGAGCTCCGGGTGGGCGTAGAAGGAGGACCCCGGGACCGTCGCGACCCCAACGTTCTCGATGAGCCACATCGCGAACGCGGTGTCGTCCGCGAGATTGTACTGCGTCAGGAAGTGGCCCACGTCGGTGAGGATGTAATACGCGCCGCGCGGCTTCCAGGCAACGAACCCGGCCTTCTCGAGGTAGCCCCAGAGGAGGTCGCGGCGCGCCTGATACGACTCGCGCAGCTCGACGTAGTAGGACTCGGGCAGCCCGAAGGCCGTCACCGCGGCTTCCTGGAGCGGATGCGGTGCCCCCACCGTGATGAAGTCGTGTGCGCGCCGGATGCCGATCGCCAGCTCCGGCGGCGCCACCGCGTAGCCGACCCGCCAACCGGTGACCGAGTAAGACTTCGAGATACCGGAGATGGTGACCGTCCGCTCGGCCATGCCCGGGAGCGTGGCGATCGGCGTGTGGCCGAGCCCGTCGTAGACGATGTGCTCGTAGATCTCGTCGGTAATCGCCAGGAGGTCGTGCGCGAGGCAGAGATCGGCGATGGCCTGGAGCTCGCCGCGCGAGAAGACCTTGCCCGTCGGGTTATTAGGGCTGTTGAAGACGATGGCCCGGGTGCGCGGCGTCACCGCGTAACGGAGCCGGTCCGGATCGAACGAGAACTCGGGAGGCTCGAGCGGTACGAAAACCGGCACCGCGCCCGAGATGATGCAGCCCGGCCCGTAGTTCTCGTAGAACGGCTCGAAGATGATGACTTCGTCGCCGGGGTTGAGCACGGCCAGAAGCGTCGAGAGCATGGTCTCGGTCGAGCCGCAGCAGACCGTCACGTGGCGGTCGGCGTCGACGTCCATGCCGTAGAACGCGCGGTATTTGCGGGCGATCGCCTGCCGGAGGCTCGGCGCTCCCCAGGTGACCGCGTACTGATGGAAGTCGCCGTCGACCGCCCGGTGGGCCGCGGCGATCAGCTCCGCCGGCGGCGGGAAGTTCGGCATGCCCTGGGCCAGGTTGACGCCGCCGACCTGATCGACGACGCGAGTCATCTCGCGGATGACCGACTCGGTGAAGGACTGGACGCGGCGGGAAATCTCCACTACGGGACAATCACGTCGCGCTCGATCGGATCGACCTGGACCCCGCGTTCCTTGAGCCACTTCACGCCGCGCTCGAGCGCCCCTTCGTCGCCCTCGAGCTCGAGCGCAATCCAGCCGTGGTCGGCCTTCACGTCGGCGCGGCGGATGTTGATCACGATGTCGAAGTCCTTCACGAGCCGGTACACGATCGGCTCCTGGATCAGGGCCGGCGGGAACGTGAGGCGCACGCGCAAGCGGGCCATCGAGAGCACCGCCCGGGCTACCCTCCGGCGATGGCCGGAACGATGGACACCTCGTCGCCGTCCTTCAGGCCCGTCTTCTTGGCCTGCAGGAACCGGATGTCCTCCTGATTGACGTAGATATTGATGAAGCGCCTGAGCTCGCCCGATTCATCGAGCAGGCGGTCTTTCAGGCCTGGATACTGGCGGTCAAGGTCGGAGACGAGGCTGTCGATCGTATCGCCCTTGGCCTGGATCTCAGCGTTGCCCTTCGTGAGCGAGCGGAGCGGCGTGGGAATCCGTACGAGCACCGGCATTCGCATTTCCTCCTACGACGTTTGGGACTTGAGATCGGCCAGGGCACGGTCGAAGGCCGACAGCGAGGGCCTGATCCTCACCTGGGCGTCCAGGCGTTCTTGAAGCGAATCGGGCGTCTTCAGGCCGTTGCCCGTGATGCAGAGCACGATCGACTCGTCCCGCGGAATGACGCCGCGCTCGATCAGCTTCTTGGCCGCGGCGACCGTGACGCCGCCCGCGGTCTCCGTGAAGATGCCTTCGGTACGGGCCAGCAGCAGCATGCCCTCGACGATCTCCTCGTCGGTCGCGTGCTCGCCGGAGCCTCCGGATTCCTTCGCGACCTTGTAGGCGTAGTAACCGTCGGCCGGGTTGCCGATGGCCAGCGACTTGGCGATCGTGTTGGGCCGGACCGGCACCAGTACGTCCGTGTCGTTCTTGATCATCGTGACGATGGGGCCGCAGCCCAGCGCCTGGGCCGCGTACATGCTGGTTCGGGAGCGCTCGTCTAGCAGCCCGAGGGTCTTCAGCTCCTTGATGGCCTTCCAGATCTTCGTGATGAGCGAGCCGCCCGCGCACGGCACAACAATATGTCCCGGCGCACGCCACCCCAGCTGTTCGATGATTTCGAACCCGTAACTCTTAGATCCTTCGGAGTAATAGGGTCGAAAATTCACGTTCACGAACGCCCAGCGGTACTTGTCGGCGATCTCCGAGCAGAGCCGGTTGACCTCGTCGTAGGTGCCGCTCACCGCCACCAGCGTTGGGCCGTAGACGAGCGTCGCGAGGATCTTGCCCTGCTCGAGATCGGCCGGGATGAAGATGTACGACTTCAACCGGCCCTCGGCGGCGTGCGCCGCGACCGAGTTCGCCAGATTGCCGGTGGAGGCGCACGCGACGGTGTCGAAGCCGAACTCGCGGGCCTTCGTGACTGCCACGGACACCACCCGATCCTTGAAGGACCAGGACGGGTGGCAGACCGAGTCGTTCTTTACCCACACCTCGCGGCAGCCCAGCTCGTCGGCGAGGTTCTTCGCCCGGATGAGCGGCGTGAAGCCGACGTGGTGACCGACGGCGACGTCGCCGTCGATCGGCAAGAGCTCCCGGTACCGCCACATGCTCGGCGGCCCCGCCTCGATCGACGCGCGAGTGACGCGGCCTCTCAGCGCGTCGTACCGATAGTCGACCTCGAGGGGGCCAAAACAGAACTCGCACACGTGGATGGGCGCCGCCGGGTAGTGGCGGCCGCACTCACGACATCGCAGCCCGTTCAGCTGTTCCATTTTCCGTCTCCATCGGTAGGGGAATTGAGCCCCGAGTATTTGCTGCACCGACAGCAAGACATTTGCATCAATTAACACTCAACTTCGCATCCTGTCAATTCGCGCCTGCAAACTGAAGTATGATCCGCTCCGGTGGCTCGCGACCGGCTTGTTCCCCTCGCGCTGCTGGCGTCGTTCGGACTCGCATTCGGTGCCGCGGCGCTCGGCGCAACGCCCCTCGCCTTCGACGATCATCCCGGGCAGCTCTACCGGCTCTGGCACGTCGTCACGCGCGGGCCGGCGCCGTGGGCGTGGAACCCGGACTGGTGGGCGGGCTATCCGGAGCTCCAGTTCTACCCGCCCGGCGCCGCCTACGCGGGAGCGCTCCTGCACCTGGCGTCCTTTACGGCGCTCTCGGTGCCCGCGTCGTACCACGCGCTCGTCTGGATCGCCTACCTGGCGCCGGGCCTGACCGCGTTCCTGGCGCTCGCGCGAATTCTCGGAAGCGGCTGGCGCGCCCTGCCCGGCGCCTTCCTCGCCCTCACCGTCTCGGCCGGCGCAGCCAGCGGCGTGGAGGGCGGCATCCACATCGGCATGGTGGGCGCCCGGCTCGCGTGGGCCCTCGTCCCTCTGCTCGTGCTGGCGCTGGTCCCATGGCTCGAGGAGCACCGGCGAATTCCCCGGAGCGCGGTGCTGGCGACCGCCGCGATCGTCCTCTTGCATCCGGCGATGCTTCCCGCCGCCGTGATGTTAATTCTGGTAGCCGCCATCGCGCGTCCGCCGCGCGTTCGACGCCTGGCGGCCGCGCTCGCTGCGCTTGCACTCGCGGCGGCGCTGACGGCGTTCTGGACCGGGCCGCTGCTTCTTCGGCTCGCGAACGCGCGCGCCCTTGCCTGGGGCGAGCCTCCCAGCATCGGCCGGCTCGGATGGCTGCTGGTGATCCTGGCGCTCGTCGGATTCTGCCGAGCGCGCGGCCCGGCCGCGCGTGTCGTGGCGCGCCTTCCCTGGGCGATGCTCGTGATCGTGCTGCTCGACCGTGTCGCGCTCGAGCCGCTGGGCGCGCGCTTCCTGCCGGCGAACCGCGTCGCCGACGGCGCGCTGATCGCGCTGATCCTCGCAGCAGCTCTGGGCTGGTCCGGCCTTCGTCGCGCGGCCAACGGCGGCACGCCTCGCCGCGAGATCCTCGTGAGCCTGGTCGGGATGCTCTTGCTCGTCGTGGTCGGCCTGCGGTCCGGCGCGCTCTCGCTCTGGCCCCGCGCCGCGGACTGGCCCACCCTCGCGGTCGTCGAGCGCGGCTTGCGGCTGAGCGATCTGTGGGCGGCGCTGCGCGAGGCGCCCCCGGGACGTGTGCTGTTCATGAGGTCCGGGGTGCCGCTCGTCTACGGACCGCCCTGGGGAACGGCGTGGTACCGGCCGCACACGCACATCACCGCGCTCGCTCCGCTCTTCTCCGGGCGCGCGATCGTCGGCGGAACGTTCACCCACCCGTCGCCGATCGCCGCGCTGCTCTATCGCGGAGACGCCGGGCCGGGTCCGATCACACAGCTGGCCGAGCAGCTCGACGGCCACTCGCTCTTCGGCCGCCCGCTGGAGTCGCTCGCCCCGGAGACCCTCAACGGCTACGCGGCGGCACTCGGCATCGGCGCCGTGGTCGCGCTCGACGAGGATGCCTCTCGCTTGCGCGCCCTCGACGACAACCGCGACTTCACCCGGAGGCTCGCGCCGTCTCCGTTCCTGATCTTCGGCCGCCGCGACGGAGTGGATCTGCCGCGCGCCGCCGACGGCGACCGCTGGACCATCACGCTCACGGCGGCTCGCGACGGCTGGGTGTCGGCGCGCACCACCTACTATCCGCTCTGGCACGCGAGCGCCGGGGGCGTGCCGCTGGCGACGCGCCGGGGACAGCTCGGCGACCTCGAGGTCAGGCTCGCCGGCGTAGGACCGCGCGTGGTCGATCTCGTCTATCGTCCAGGAATGGCCGAGACCTCCGGGATCGTCATCAGCGGGCTCGGCGGCGTCGTCTGGCTCGCGGCCTGCCGGCGCTCGAGGGCCGCGTAGACGCCGGCATGGACGCTCAGACCGGGCTGCTGCTCTTCGGCGCGGGCATGGCGGGCGGCGTCGTCACCGCCATGGTCGGCGGCGCGTCGCTAATCACATTCCCTGCGCTCCTGGCAGGCGGCTTGCCGGCCGTCGTCGCCAACGCGTCGAACACGGTGGCCCTGACGCCCGGGAATCTCGTCGCCGCGCTCGCGGACATCGAGCGTCTACCCCGCTGGGATCGATCGTTCCTCGCGGTGTCCGGGGTGTGCGCCGCCGGCAGCGTCGCCGGCGCGGCACTCCTGCTCCTGACGCCCGAGAAGGCGTTCACTGCCCTCGTGCCGCTCCTCATCGGATTCGCCACGCTGCTCTTCGCGCTGTCCGGGCCGATCAGGGCGTGGATCGTGTCACGCGCCTCGACGTCCGGTGGAGCCGGCGCCGCGGCTCTTCTGTTCGCGCCGGTGGCGGTGTACGGCGGCTACTTCGGGGCCGGAATGAGCGTGATGCTCCTGGCGATCCTATCAGTAAGTCGTCCGGGCGACTTCCGCGCGATCAACGTGATCAAGAATCTCCTGTCCGCTCTCACGAGCGCGGTCGCCGTCGCGGTGTTCGTGTTTCAGGGCGTCGTGGCGTGGCCCCCGACCCTCGTGGTGATGGCCGGCGCCGCCCTCGGGGGCTTCGCCGGCGGGCGGCTCGTCCGCGTCGTCTCGCCTGAACTGATGCGCTGGAGCGTCATCGCCGTCGGCACGATCCTCACCGCGGTCTACGCGCGGCGGTACTGGCTACCGCTGAGCTGAAGCGCTCTCCCGATCGCTCGCTCAGGCGAGCGCGGCGGCGCCGGCGTCGGCGCACTCCTGATCCTGCTCCCCGGTGCCGCCGCCACAGCCGATGGCGCCGATCAACCGGCCGCCCTTCGCGATGGGCGCGCCGCCGAGTGTCGGCAGGATCTGACCCTGCAAGACCGTCGGGGCGATGGACCAGAAACCACCCTTCGCGACCAGATCGGCCAGCTCGGCGGTCCGCTTCCTGAACGACGCGGCCGCCATCGCCTTGGCGCGCGAGGTCTCGGTGCTGAAGAAGCCGGTCCCGTCGCCGCGCGCGCTCAACACCAGGCGTCCGGCCTCGTCCACCACGGTGACGGTCATCGGCGCGCGAAGCGCGCGGGCCTTGGCCTGAGCTGCCCGGACCGCCGTCTCGGCCATCTCGAGTGTGAGTTCGATCATGACGATGTCTCCTGGCGACCCGGATCAGACGAGCGGGTCGTAGTTGAAGTACTGACCCGACGTGACGAGCGGCACAAGGTGGTGCTGGAGAGTTCCCGGGAACATCTCGTTGAAGCTCTCCGGCGTCCAGCCCTCGGAGTTGTGCACGCGCATGATCGGGCGCTCGTGGCTAAAGAGCATGACCTCCTTGCCGCGCACGCCGAAGATCTGCCCCGTGACGTCGCGGGCCGCGTCGCTCGCCAGGAATACTGCGATCGGCGCGATGTGGGCGGGCGAGAGTTTCTTGATCTTCTCGACCCGCGCCTTCTGCGCCTCCGTCTCGGTGGGGATCGTCCCGATCATGCGCGTCCACGCGAACGGCGAGATGCAGTTCGCCGTGACGTTGTAGCGCGACATGTCGAGCGCCGTCGCCTTGGTCAAGCCGAAGATGCCGAGCTTGGCGGCGGCGTAATTCGCCTGGCCGACGTTACCGATGAGCCCCGAGGTCGAGGTCATGTTGATGAATCGTCCCGACTTCTGCTCGCGCATGAGCGGCGCCGCGGCGCGAGTGACCGCGAAGCTGCCCTTGAGATGGGTGTTGATGACCGCGTCCCACTCCTCCTCGGTCATATTGAAGATCATCCGGTCGCGGAGGATGCCCGCGTTGTTGACCACGATGTCGATGCGCCCGAAGTTGTCGACCGCTGTCTTGACGATCGACTGGCCCCCGGCCATCGACGCCACCGAGTCGTAATTGGCGACGGCTTTGCCCCCGGCCTTCGCGATCTCGTTCACCACCTCGTCGGCGGGCGCGCTCGCCGCGCCGCTTCCTGCCTCCGTGCCGCCGTAGTCGTTGACGACCACCTGCGCCCCGTGCTTCGCCATCAGCATCGCGATCTCGCGGCCGATGCCGCGACCCGCGCCCGTGACCACCGCCACCTTGCCCTTGAGCATCATGAGCGTCCTCCGACGCGCTGCTCCCGATTGAGAAACGCGGAGACGATAGCACATCCATCTCTATAGCCGCGCCTCGGCCGGCGGGACCCCAGCCCCACGACGGCGCGGCGGGACGACGAACGGGTCAGCGGTACCGGGCGTCCAGGGCGGCGACGAAGGCGCCGGAGAGGACGAAGACGATGGCCGAGTAGTAAACGAACATCACGAACGCGATCAGAACGCTCAGCGGGCCGTAGATCTGGTTGTAGAGGCTGACTTCCTGGATATAGAGGCGGAAGAGCTGCTTGGCGATCTCCCAGAGGAGGCTCGCGAGGATCGCGCCGGCCAGCGCCGGGCCGATCCCCACCCGGCGGCGCGGCAGGTAGCGGTAGGCGAGAAAGAACATGGCAGTGGAAAGCCCGAGGCTCAGCGGCAGGCCCGCGAGCCCGAAGCCGGGCGGGACCGGCAGCGCGTTCACGGCCAGGGCGCGAAACCACTGATAGAGCCACGTCACGGTGCTCACGATGAAGAGCAGCGTGCTCAGCACCAGCGCCATGGCCCCGTCGCGGACGAGGTTCCTCAGCACGCCGCTCTCACTGCGCACGGCCAGGAGACGGTGCAGGACCAGACGCGCCGCGCTCAGGAGCGGCGTCGAGAAGAACATCAGGGCCACGATGCCCAGGATGCCCGAGGTCGCGCGCGTCTCGACGATTCCCAGGAGCGCCCGCGCGATCTGCTTCTGATAGACGGGAAACTGCTGGGCCAGCTGGGCCACGACCTGCCGCGCCGCGTCCTCGCCGGACAGCACGAAGCCGACCAGCGAGACACCCAGGAGCAGGATCGGGATCAACGACACCAGGAAGAAGAACGCGAGACCCGCGCTCATGAAGAACCCGTCCGCGGCGAGGAAGCGAGAGAGCGCGCCTCCTCGGGAGCCCGCGGTCACAGCTGGCGGAAGAAGTGGGCGCGGTCGCCCCCCTTGACCTCGAACCGGCGGACCTTGTTGTCGCGCATGACCTCGAAGGTCAGCGCCTCGCCCGGCTCGTGACGCCAGAGATTCATGTACAGGTCGCGCCGGCTCCCGACCTCCTCGGCGTTGAGGGAGACGATCACGTCGCCCTCCTGCAGCCCGCCGCGGTCGCCGGGACCGTCGGGCACCACGCCCGCGACGACGACGCCCTCCTCGATGACGTGGGCAAAGACGCCGAGCCAGGCGCGCCGCGGCCGGCTCACGACACGTCCGAACCGCAGCATCTCGTCACGGTAGGTCCGGTAGAAGTCGACCGGAATCGCCAGAGAGCTTCGCGCGATCTCGTTGAGGTTCAGCGAGACGGTCCCCGCGAGCCGCCCGTTCATCGTGAAGAGTCCGCCGCCGCCATAGCCCGGGTTCGGTGCGTTGGAGACGATACCCCGGTCGAGCAGGTATTCCCAGTACGCCTCGAACTCGCCGAGGTACGTCACCAGGCCGCCCGTCGCGCGGCGCTCTTGCGGTCCCATGGTACCCAGCAGTACGACCTCGTCGCACCGCTCGACCGAGTCGGCGGGCGCTAGCTCGGCGGCGACGAGCCCATCTCGTTTCACGCGGATGAGCGCCAGCCCGATCTCGAAGTCCTGGGCGACCAGCTCGGCCTTCACGCGCCGCCCTCTCTGGAACGCGACGTAGATCGTCTGGCCTCCCATGACGACGTAGTTGACCGTCAGGATGAGGCCCGAGGTGTCGACGACGACGCCGCTGCCGAGGCGCTCGTTGCCGAGAATACGAGTCGACGGATGATCGCGGCCCACGGTCGTGTGGATGTACACGACGCTCTGCAGGAGGTGCTTGACGAGCTCGACGGAGCTGTCCATGGCGGCGCTATCTGACCTTCAGATGATAGCCGAAGAATTCCGCGACCCGGCGGCGCGCGTCCGCAAACGCGCCGGCGTCGAAGGCGACGGTAGCGCCGCAGCAGTCGTTCGGCTTGTTGCGATTGGCCACCTCGGCCAGATAGGCACGCGGCTGGCCGATCACATCGAAGTAGTGGTAGGCCTGCGGGTAGAGCACGATGCGAGCGTCCGCGCCGCGCCCGCGCATGGCTTCGACCATCTGGACGCATGGCCCCGGAATCGTCCAGTCATCGGCGTCGCCCATGAGCACCAGGAGCGGGTGAATGACCTGCTCGTCGACCAGCGAGTAGCACCCGCCGGGGTAGAACGCCACCGAGGCCCGGAAGCCGGGCTCGGGCAGAACGATGCCGCGCCGCCGCGCGCGATCGAGACTGGGCCCGTTGACGACTGACAGGGCGAACACGCCGCCGTTCGACCAGCCCATCACGCCGACGTGCTCACGATCGACGTAGGGACGGGTATGCAGCCATCGAAGGGCGCCGATGGCGTCGTCGAAGCGCTCGGTGTTGGAAAGGTCGGACTCACCCGGCTTGTTCGGTGCGCAGGTCCTGTCGGCGTTTCGCGGCCCCCAGCTGTCGACGAGCAGCGCCACGTAGCCCTGGCGGCGGAGCCAGCGCGACCACTCGTGGTTCGACTCGGACACGCCGTGACAGCCGTGCATCAGGACCACCGCCGGGAACGGGCCCGGCCCCTCGGGTCGCTCCTCCCACGCGGTCACCGTCAGCGGCTTGCCCGGCGTCGCGTTCGGAAAGGAGCGGCTCGTCGTGGTGCAACCGGCGATGACCGTCGAGGCGAGAAGCGCCGACAGCACCCATCGCACCATGATTTGAGCATACACCGGGGCCCGAGGCGGGCCTAAGCGGTCAGTGCAGGAGGCGGCGGATGAGCAGGGCCGCGGCCACCAGCTCGACAGCGACCGCGAGGCAAACCACGTTGTCCAGGATCGAGAACAGCAAGTCCATTGCGCGACGCCCAGCAGGCTCTGTGCCAGCGCGCGAATTTCGATGAGAGCCAGTCGCGACGCGGGAATCTGACGTGTGATCGGTCCTCGGGTGTGAATCCTGATACCCACGATCCTGCAAGCGCGGTATCCACTGCGTAAGCCCTTGCAGGTCGAGTATGCTGGCTCCGTGCTCATCGAGCACGCGCCTCTCCTGTTCGGCCGGGACACGGCGCCGGCCCTCGTCGCCTTCGATCTTGCCGAGGGCGGCCGCGCGATCCGGCTTTACCGGCGCTCGGGTGCCTCGACCGTGACCGAGCTCGTGCCCTTTTCGCCTTTCATGCTGCTTGCCGACCGCGAGCTGGTGAAGGACGCGCCCGGGCTCCTCGCGGTCGAGACGCTGGAAGGACCGGGTGCGCTGCGCTGGCGGGCGCGCTTCGGGTCGTGGTCCGATGCCCTGGCCGCGCGTGATCGCTGCCGGGATCGATGCGGCCAGCCCTCAAACGCGCCGGGAGCGCCCTATCTCTTCCTCGGCGACGCCGTCCACCAGTACCTCTTGCAGGCCGGGCGTACCTCGTTCGGCGGCCTCGTCTTCGCCGACCTTCGCCGCCTCGCGCTCGACATCGAGGTGATGACGACCGAGGGGCACGAGTTTCCGAGCGCCGCGCGGCCCGGCGACCGGATCATCGCGATCGCGCTAGCCGATTCGACCGGCTTCCGTCACGTCGTGCGCGGGGACCGGCTCGACGAGCGCGCGCTACTCGAGGGGTGCTCCCGCCTCGTTCGCGAGCGCGACCCGGACGTGATCGAGGGCCACAACATCTTCCGGTTCGACCTGGAGTACCTGGAGGCGCGGGCTCGGCTGCACCGGGTGACCCTCGGCTGGGGCCGCGGCGGCGAGAGCCTGCGCGGGCGCGTGGCGCGCCTCTCGATCGCCGAGCGCACCATCGGCTACCGGCGCTATGAGGTCGCCGGCCGCCACATCATCGACACGTGGATCCTCGCCCAGCTCCACGACGCCGGCACGCGCGATCTGCCGGGCTTCGGGCTCAAGGACCTGGCCCGGCATTTCGGTGTCGCCGCCGAGGACCGGACCTACATCGACGCTTCGCTGATCACCCGCGAGTTCCGCGAGGCGCCCGAGCGTCTGATGGCCTACGCGGCGGACGACGCGGTCGAGACCCTCGCCATCGCGTCGATCCTGGCGCCGCCCTACTTCGCGCAGGCCCAGACGGTGCCCTTCGATTACCAGTCGTGCACACTGCGCGGCGCCGCGGCCAAGATCGACGCGCTGGTGCTGCGCGAGTATCTCGCCCGCGGCCACGCGGTGCCCCTGCCGGGGCCGGTGGGGCCGGTGGGCGGCGGCTACACCGCCATCTGCCAGGAGGGCGTGGGCCGCCCCGTCTTGCACGTGGACGTCACGTCGCTCTATCCCTCCCTCATGCTGGCGCGGTCCATCGCGCCCGCTTCCGACGCGCTCGGCGTCTTTCCCGAGCTGCTCCAGCACCTGCGCGACTTCCGCGTGCGCGCCAAGCGCCTGGCGCGCGAGGCGCGCGAGCCGGCCGAGCGCGCCCACCTCGGGGCGCTCCAGCAGTCCTTCAAGATCCTGATCAACGCCTTCTACGGCTATCTCGCCTTCAGCGGGGGACACTGGAACGACTTCGACGCCGCCGACCGCGTGACCACCGAGGGGCGCTCGGTTGTTCTCGCCGTCCTGGCGGCGCTCGAGGGCCTCGGCGCAATCCCGGTCGAGGCGGACACCGATGGCGTTTACTTCGTGCCGCCGAAAGGCCACACGCCGTCGGACGACGATGCGCTGCTCGAGCGAATCGCGTCCGGGCTACCGGACGGCATCCAGCTAGAGCTCGACGGCCGGTTCGCGGCGATGTTCAGCTACAAGATGAAGACCTACGCGCTCCTCGACGAGCTCGGGCGCCTCAGCCTCAAGGGCTCGGCGTTCCGTTCGCGCGGGCTCGAGCCCTTCCAGCGCCAGATCATCGGCGAGATCGTGCGCTGCCTGGTCCTCGGGCGCCGCGTCGAGGTCCGCGCGATCATCGACCGCTGGCTCGGCGACTTCGCGGCGCACCGGGTCGAGCTGCGCGCCTTCGCGCGGACCGAAACGCTCCAGGAGTCGATCGAGCTCTATCGCGAGAAGCTCCGCGCCGGCGCTCGCCCCCCGTCGGCGGCGTACGAGCTGGCCGGCGCCTCTGGGCGCGCGGTGCAGCCCGGGGACCAGGTCTCCTACTACGTCGCTGGCCGCGGCGCGGGTGTGGCGGTCAACGAGCACGCCAAGCTCGCGAGCCTGTGGAACCCGGCGCGTCCGGACGAGAATGTCGAGTACTACCAGGCGAAGGTACGCGAGATCTGGGACCGCTTCCGCGCCTTCGCCGAGTTCGACGGCCTGCGGCCGCCCGCGCCCGAGGAGCCGAGCGCGCAGCTCACGCTCTTCTGAGCCGCTACCAGACCAGGCTGAGCTGCCGCGGCGCAGATTGATCCGGACGATCGGCGCGGCGTCGCGCGCTCAGGCCGGCCTCAGCGGCGAGGCGCCGCACACGCTGCTCCACCTGGCGCACGTAATCGGGCCGCGCGTAGGCCGAGCCCCGGTAGAGCCGCTCGTACTCGGGAACGAGCCGCGGGAACTCGATCGCGAGAAACCGCATGAACGTCTCGCGCGTGCCTGATCGCAGGAAGAGCACGTTCGACTCGGCCCCGCTGGCTCCCGCGTCGCGGGCCGCGGCCAGCAGCGTCTTCAGATTGGCCTCGTGGTCGGTGAGCCCGGGCAGGATCGGCATGATGAAGAGCCGGGTCGCGACGGCCGCGTCGGCCAGTGTCCGCATCGCGCCGAACCGCAAATCGGGCCGCGGCGCGCGCGGCTCGAGTCGACGCGCCAGCGCCGGGTCTGCGGTCGTGATCGACAGGTTCACCGTGACCTCCGACGTGGCAGCGATCGCGCGGAAGAGCTCGGCGTCACGGGTGACGAGAGTCGACTTCGTCGTGATCGAGAGGCGCAGGCCCGGCACTTCCCGCGCGGCCTCGAGGATGCGGCGTGTGACGTCGAAGCGCCCCTCTGCCGGCTGATACGGATCGGTCGCAGTGCCGAGGGCCACCGTCTGGCCGCTTTTCCGCGCTTTCCTGAGGTCCTGGAGCAGGCGGCTTCGGTCGATCTCCTTCACGTAGATCGTTCGCTCGAAGGCGTCCGGGTCGCCGAGCCCGAGAAACTCGTGCGTGTACCGAGCAAAGCAGTAGTGGCAGCCCATCTCACAGCCGCGATACGGGTTGACTGTCCAGCCGAACGGCATCGGGCGCGTGTTGAGCTTTCCTATGAGGCTCTCTGAGCGAAGCTCGTGATATTCAACTCCGCGCCGCGCGTCGATCGTGGGCCCGAGGCGATTCGCCATCCCCGGCGCTGGAACTCCCGGCGTGGTCTTCTTCGTCGTCACCTGTTGAGCCTTTTGGATCACAGAAAAACCCGGGGACCGGCGAGGCTCCCCGGGTCCGATGTCCAGCTAGTGGAAGGCTAACGCCGCCAGCCCCCGCCGCCTCCTCCCCCGCCCGGGCGGGGTCCACGATCTCCGCGCGGGCCGCCGGCCCCTGTGCGCTGGGGCTGCGGACGCGCCTCATCGACCACGAGATTTCGATCCCGGAACAGTCGGCCGTTGAGCATCTCGATCGCCTTGCTGGCCTCCTCCTTCGACGCCATCTCGACGAACCCGAATCCGCGCGGCCGTCCCGTGAACTGGTCCGTGATGATGCGGACTGTTTCAACGGTTCCGGACTGCTGGAAGAGCTCGCGAAGGTCCTCCTCGGTGGCCTGGAAGGAAAGGTTCCCGACGAACAACTTTGCGGCCATCGCACGACCTCCTAGCCCTAGCGAAAGCGGCGGAGAATAGGACTTACTGCCGAGTCCCCCTGTACTGGCGCCCAGATATATGACAAGGCGCTACGCATGTCAAGGAGCCAAATTACGACGCTTGTCAAGGAGCGAAATTGCGTCGGAATTACAGATAAACGCCGCGTGTCGCTCCGCCGTCGACCGTGATGCACACGCCCGTGATGAAGGAGGCGCGTGCCGATACGAGGAAGCACACGAGATCGGCGATGTCTTCGGGAGTCGCGATCCGCTTGAGTGGATACTGGCTCGCCGCTTCGGCGCGCTGCTCGTCAATCGTCTTACCCGCTGATGCAGCTTGTTGGGCGAGGAGACTCTCCCACCGCGCGGTCGCCGTCGCGGCCGGCGACACCGCGGTGACGAGAATGTTCGACGGCGCGCCGAGATCGGCGAGTCCCTTCGAGAAGTTTATGAGCCCCGAGTTGGCGATGCCGCCGGTCAGGTAGCCGGGCGTCGGATTGCGCGCGGCGGCGCCGACGACGTTGACGATGCGCCCACCGCCCTGTGCCTGCATAATCGGAAACACCGCGCGAGCCATCCGGACGTAGCCGAGAATCTTCAGGCTCCAGTCCCCGGCCCACTGCTCGTCGGGGATCGTGAGAAAGTCACCGCCCCGGATGGCGCCCGCGTTGTTGATGAGAATGTCCAGACGGCCGAAGCGCTCGCGCACAGTCGCGGCGACGCGATCGACCTCGTCGAGCCGGCTCAGATCGCCGGGGACGACGAAGACCTCGGCGTTCGTCCTGGCCTTGATCTCACCGGCGGTCTGCTCGAGCCGCGCTTTGTCGCGCGCACAGATCGCGACGCGCACACCTTCGGCGCCGAGGCCGAACGCGATGGCCCGTCCGATTCCCTGACTTCCGCCCGTCACCAGCGCTGTCTTGCCGGTCAGCTCAAGATTCATAGGGTCTCCTTTTCAGTTTCGGCACCAGACGCCAGTCGAACGGCACGAGCCGATCGAGGGAGCGCGCCACGCCGGTCGTGAACGCGTCGAGGTCGAGGCCGTCGAGGCTCCGTCCGATGAGACGCGCCCGCCCCTCCTCGAGCAAGGCCCGCGCGCCGGCGAGATTGCCGTTGGCCAGATGCTGATAGCCCACCGCCACCTGGATCACTCCCTGTAGCGACTCGCGATCCTCCCCGCGCGCGTCGCGCCAGTAGGGCTCGAGCAATTCGTGGACCTCGAAGTAGAGATGCGCGTCGAAGAGCGCCACCGCCGCGTCGAGGGCCTCGGTGCGCGAGCGGATGCGGCAGGCCGGCCGGCCGGCGAGCGCCCGACTCGCGCGCTGCGCCCGCTCGCGCACGAGGCGAAGGTAGTCGCGCTCGTCTTTCTCCAGCCAGCCGGGCGGGTCCGCGTCGGCCCGGGTCAGCTCCGTCAGCTCGCGGCGCGCGCCGGTGTCCTCCAGCGCGGCCAGGATGATCTCGGTGAGGCGATTGCGGACCCGCAGCGGCGCTGTCGGGATCACGGAGCGCCGAAGCCCGCCGGAGTCTCCGCCGGAAGGGGCGGCGGCGCGGGCTCGACCGCGTCGGGCTTCGGTTGCCGCTCGACGCGCGTACCGGCGATCAAATCGTGAAGGGCCCGCTTGTCGGCACGGAGCGCCGCCATTGCGAAGCCGAGGGTGAGGAAGGCGCCCGACACGAAGTATCCGAGGTGCCGAAGGAACGCCGTGCCGAGGGACGGCACCCCGCCGTCACCGCCGACCACGCGAATTCCGACGATCAGCTTGCCGATCGTCTGGCCGCCGAGGGCATGCAGCACGGTCGTGTAGGCGCCCGCGAACACGACGAACGTGAAGAAGGTGGCGATCGGCTTGAACGAGGCGACGCTCTGCGCGTCCGGGCCGACGATCTTCGCGCCGATGAGCCTGAACGAGAGTTGCACGAGACCGAACACGGCGAAATCGATCAGCGCCGCGACCGCGCGGATCCAGAAGCCGGCGGGGCGAGCCGAAATCATGGCGCGTATAATATCGCCATGATCTCGGTGCGAGACGGCCAAAATCAGATCCTCGCCCAGATCAGCGGGCCGACGCCGCCCGAGCTCCTGGCTGTCACGCGCGCGCGCGAGCGCGTCCTCGCCGACGACCTCCGCGCGCCCTTCGACGTGCCGCCCACGGACAACTCGGCCGTCGACGGCTACGCCGTTGCGAGCGGCGATGTGCCGGCCTCCGGCGCGCGCGATCTCGAAGTGGTCGCCGAGCTTCCGGCCGGCGCAGTCTTCGATGGCGCGCTGACCGCCGGGCAGGCCATCCGCATCATGACCGGCGCGCCGATGCCGCGCGGCGCCGACACCGTGTACCCGCAGGAGATCGTCGAGCGTCACGACGGCGGCGTGCGCGTCGGCCCCATCAAGAAGGGTGCGAACGTCAGGATGCGCGGCGAGGACGTCCGGGCCGGTACGGTCGCGATCGAGCGCGGTACCGTGCTGCGCCCGCAGGAGCTCGGCCTCATCGCGTCGCTGGGCCTCTGGCAGATCTTCGTGCATCGCCGGCCGCGCGTCGCCCTGCTCTCGACCGGCGACGAAGTGGTCGAGCCGGGCACGCCCCGCAAGGCCGGGCAGATCTACGACGCCAACCGCTTCACCCTGCGCGGATCGATCGAGCAGTGCGGCGGCGAGGTGCTCGACCTCGGCATCGTGCCGGACGTGCGCGACGAGCTGCAGGCGCGGCTCCTCGCGGCCGCCGACGTGGGCGACATCGTCGTCACATCGGGCGGCGTCTCGGTCGGCGTGCTCGACCTCGTGAAGGAGGTCCTCGGCGAGATCGGCGCGATCGACTTCTGGCAGGTCGCGATGCAGCCGGGGCGGCCGCTGGCCTTCGGCCGCATCAACTCGGCCCACTTCTTCGGGCTGCCGGGCAATCCGGTCGCCTCGATGCTGGCGTCCATGCTCTTCCTGCGCCCGGCGATCTTCAAGCTGGCCGGGCGGCGCCGCCTGTTCCCCGACACCGCCGAGGCGACCGCGCTCGAGCCGATGAGCAAGCGCAAGGGCCGGCGCGAGTTCAAGCGCGGCATCGTCGAGTGGCGCAACGGCCGCTGGGAGGCGCGGACTACCGGGCCCCAGGGCTCGGGCATCCTCTCCTCGATGGCCGCCGGCAACTGTCTGATCGTCCTCGAAGAGGAGCGCGGTGACGTCGCCGCCGGCGAGACCGTGCTGGTGGAGCCCTTCTGAGATGACGCGAATCTCCGTCGATCTCGTCGACACTGTCACGCCGCTCATCGAGGAGCGCGTGCACTCGGCCGCGCGGCGGCTACCGCATCTCAAGTACGCCGACCTCCGGCTCGAGGTCACCGAGGCGAAGGGCGCCGGGGCGGAAAACGGCACGCCCAAGTTCTCGGGCGACGATCAGACGCTGGCGATCGGCATCCGCGTGCTGGCGGGCGACCGCATGAGCGCGCCCGGCTACGTCGGCCTCACCCTCGGGGTGGCGGACGTCCCGAACCTCGCGCGAATCGTGGGCGAGGCCCTCGAGCAGGCGTACCGGCGGGCCATGGTCAACGGCGAGATGAAGGCCGACGCGCGCGAGAAGTTCGGTGCCCTCGGCGAAGCCCTGGCCGACACGCGCCTGCACCCGATCGAGGTGCGGCAGGACCGGGTGGCCGCCGTCTATCGCGTCGATCCGCGCACGATGGACCTGTCCGAGATGGTGCGCTACGCCACCGACGTCTCGCGCCAGGTCGGCGCGGTCGACGGCGCCGTCAAGTACAACTACGTCGGAACCCTGACCGAGCTGGCGCGCGAGCTGTTCGTCTCGAGCGAGGGCGCCCGCATCGACCAGTCGTTCGCGCTCACCCAGGGCACGTGCGCCCTCGTCACGGTCAACGGCGAGGTGAGCCAGGATCTCTACGACGCGCTCGGCCACCAGCGCGGCTGGGAAATCCTGGAACACGGTGTCGACGAGTCCTTCCTGCGCTTTCCGGCCTTCCGCGATTTCGCGCTCGGGCTGGCGCGCGAGAGCGTGGCGCTGGCGGCCGCGCCCGTGCTGCCGACGTCGGATCGCGAGGTGGTGGTGGTGACCGATCCGCACTACAACACGCTCGTCTCCCACGAGATCATCGGCCACCCGGTCGAGCTCGACCGCGCGCTCAAGATGGAGACCGCCTATGCCGGGCGCTCCTGGCTCCTCGGCGGGCTCACCGAGCATCAGGTCGGCCGCCGGGTGGCGTCGCCCCTCGTCACGACCTACTCGGATCCGTCGCTGCCGGGGTTCGGGCACTACAAGTACGACCACGAGGGGACGCCCGCGCGGCGCGTGGTCCACATCGATCGCGGCATCTTCCGGGGCTTCATGAACAGCCGGCAGACCGCCGCGATCTTCGGCGGCGAGCCCAACGGTCACTGGAAGGCGACCGATGCCTCGCTGGTTCCCCTCATCCGCATGTCGAACACCGTCTTCGACGCCGGCTCGCGCCCGGCCGACGAGATCGTGAAGGAAGTCGATCACGGCTATTACATCGCCGCCCATCGGACGCCCTCGATCGCCGAGAGCCGCGAGAACTTCCGCATCTCGGCGCGGCGGGTCTACGAGATCCGGAACGGCGAGCTGGGCCGCCTCTACCGCGACGGCGGCATCGCCGCCGACTCGCGCGACTACCTCATGAACGTGGACGCGGTGGGCTCCGACTTCCAGCTCTTCCCGATCCCGAACTGCGGCAAGGGTCAGCCGATGCAGACCAAGCGTCTCGGCAACGGCGGGCCGACCATGCGGAGCCGCGCGCGGGTGGTCGGGGGCTGAGAGCGATGCGTTGGGCGCTCATGACCCTCGTCGCGTGTGGCGTGCTGCTGGCCGGCGCGGCCCCGGCGGCGCCGCCCGAGTACCCGGTCACCTTCATCAAGGTGGACGAGCTGAAGGTGCTGCTCGATCTCGGCCAGAAGGTTGACATCATCGACGTCCGGCACTGGGATTCCTACGTCGAGAGCCACATCCAGGGCGCGCGCTCCATGCCGCTGCGCACGGTCGCCGAGCGGGCGAAGGAGATCTCGAAGACAGCGCTCGCGGTCTTCTACTGAACGTGCCCGCACGCGCTGTCCCGGGGGGCCAGCGACATTCTCTATTCGATGGGATGGCGAAATCATCGTGTGCTCGAGGAAGGGCTACCGGGGTGGATCGCCAAGGGCTATCCGGTCGAAGGCCGCAATCCCGGAGCCCCGCCGGCGCATTGAGATGAGGAGCGTCGGCGAGCTGGCGAAGGCGGCGGAAGAGGCGCTGGCGCTCGTCGCGCGCCAGCCGGCGGTCGTCGAGGCGGAAGTCTTCGCAGCCTCGAATTCCGCCCTGCTCACGCGGCTCAACTACACCTCCCACATTCCCTGCAACGGCGTCGAGGAGCCGAAGTCGTCCGAGTCGTACGGGCTGGGAATCCAGGCGGTGTTCGAAGGGCCCGACGGCCGCCGCATCGGCTTCGGCAGCGAGCCGAGCGACCTCACCGCCGCCGGCGCCGAGCGCGCGCTCGCCAAGGCGCGAAAGGCCGCGGTGGCCGATCCCGAGTTCGTGTCGCTCCCGGAGGCCGCTAGCGTTCCACGATCACTCACGAACTATCACGATCCACGATTGATGGATCTCGACGACGCGAGCCTGGTCGAGGCGGGCTGGAAGATCACCGGCGGCGCGCTCCGCACGTTCACCGCCTCGAGCCGGCTGGCCGAGCTGGCGGGGGACGACGAGGCGCTCCGGCGGCTCGGTCTCATCCTGGGCGGCGACGTCACGATCTTGCGCGAGCGCATAGCGATCGCGTCGACCGCGATGCCCCGTGCCCAGACCGACGAGACGTCGCTGATCACCGCGTTCGCCACCGCCATGGTGGAGTCGCGGCGCGCCAAGGGCTCGGGCGCGTCCACCGGGACGCGGCTCGACCACTTCACCGACGAGGCCGGTGTGGAAGCCGCGCAGAACGCGATCAACGCCATCGACGGCGAGCGCGTGCCGTCTGGCACCTACACCGTGATCTTCGGCCGCCAGCCCGTGGCTGATCTCTTGAACAACATCGTGATCCCGTCGTGCATGGCCAGCTCGTTCTACTCGTCCAGCACGCCGTTCCTGGGCAAGCTCGGCCGGTTGGTCGCCTCTCCGCTCCTGAGCCTCTCCGACGACGGCGCCCGCCCGGGCCTGATGGGCTCCAAGGGCATCACGTGCGAAGGCCTGCCCACCGGCCGGACGGAGCTCATCAAGAACGGGGTGCTCGTCGGCTGCCTCTCGAACTGGTACGAGACCCAGCGCCTGCTGCGCGATCCGGCCCTTCAGGAAAAGCTCGGGGTCCGCGGCGCCGCCGCGGCTGCGGCGCTCGTGCCGCGCAACGGCTTTCGCTTCGGCACCGGCGGAGGACGGCAGTTCGACAGCCCGCCCGGCGTCGCGGCCTCGAACGTGGTGTTCGAGGGCGCCGAGTCGGTAACTCTCGAGGAGCTTCTGCACCGGGTGGGCAACGGGCTCTACGTCGGGCGCATCTGGTACACGTACCCGATCAACGGGCTGCGCGCCGGTGATTTCACCTGTACCGTCGTCGCCGACTCCTATATCATTCGCGATGGACAGATCGCGGCGCCGCTCACGGCCAACGCGCTCCGGATCAACGACAACATCGCCACGTTCCTCAACAACATCGCCGGCACCACGCGGGACGTGAAGGGCACGATCGTCTGGGCCGCGGACGAGGTCGTGTACGCGCCCGACGTCGCCGTCACCGGCGTCCACGTCGACGAAATCGCGGGATTCATGGAGGAGCTCGACTGATGGCTGAAGTACGTCTCGAGTCGATCGCGCGCGAGTGTCGTGTTGAGATCCTTCGTATGCTCGCCCACGCGGGCTCCGGGCACCCCGGCGGCTCGCTCTCGGTGATCGACATCCTCGTCACGCTCTTCTTCGGGCGGCTGCGGCACGATCCCAAACGGCCGGACTGGGTCGACCGGGACCGGGTCGTGCTCTCCAAGGGGCACGCGGTCCCTGCGCTCTACACCGTCCTGGCGAGGTCCGGCTATTTCCCGGAGAAGCAGCTCATCACGCTGCGCAAGCTCGGCTCGCCGCTCCAGGGGCATCCCGATCGGACGGCGCTGGCCGGCATCGAGGCCGCGACCGGCTCGCTCGGCCAGGGGCTCTCGATCTCCCTCGGCCTGGCGCTCGGTCTCAAGCTCGCCGGCTCGGCCGCGCGTGTCTACTGCATCCTGGGCGACGGCGAAATTCAGGAAGGCCAAGTGTGGGAGGCCGCGATGTCGGCGCCGAAGCTCGGCCAGCCCGACCACGCCCTCGACAACCTGGTGGTCATTCTCGACGAGAACCAGATCCAGCTCGACAACTTCGTGAAGAAGGTGCTCGACATCGAACCGGTCATCACGAAGTGGCAGGCCTTCGGCTGGCCGGTGATCGAGATCGACGGCCACGACATCGGCCAGATCGAAAAGGCGCTCGACCAGGCGGAGGCCACCAAGGGCACGCCGACCTTCGTCGTGGCGCACACCGTCAAGGGCAAGGGCGTGTCCTTCATGGAGAACGATCCGGAGTGGCACGGCAAGGCGCCCAAGCCCACCGAGGCGATCACCGCCATTCGCGAGGTGCTGGGCGTCAGCGCCAGCGCCTGGGCGGACTACTTGAAGACGGACACCGCGGCGCGGACCATCGTGGACGAGCTCGCTGCCCTGGAGAAGAAGTGATGCCGGCCAAGGCCAGTCGCGCGGCGTTCGGCGAGGCGCTCCTCGACCTCGGCGCGAGGGACGAGCGCATCGTCACCCTCGACGCCGACCTGTCGAAGTCGACCATGACCGCGAACTTCGCCAAGAAGTATCCGGGGCGCGCGTTCAACCTGGGTATCGCGGAGTCGAACATGCTCGGCGTCGGCGCCGGGCTCGCGCTCACCGGCCGCATCCCGTTCGCCTGCTCGTTCGCGTGCTTCGTGGTGGGCCGCTTCGAGACGATCCGCATCTCGGTGGCGTACACCAACGCCAACGTGAAGATCGTCGGCACCCACTCCGGCATCGCCATCGGCGAGGACGGCTACAGCCAGATGGGCATCGAGGACGTCGCGTGCATCCGCGCGCTCCCCAACATCGGCATCATCCAGCCGGCCGACGAGGTCGAGACCAAGCAGGTCATCGCCTACGCGGTCGAGCACGCCGGGCCGCTCTACCTGAGGCTCACCCGCCAGAACCTCGAGCCGGTGTGCCCGCCCGACTATCGCTTCCAGTACGGGCGCTGGCTGCTCCTGCGCCCGGGTCATCACGTGACGCTCATCGGCTCGGGCGGTCCCCTGTTCAACTGCCTCGAGGCGGCCAAGCGCCTGGAGGCCGACGGGATCTCGGCCGAGGTCATCAACGCCGCGTGCATCAAGCCACTCGACGAGGAGCTGCTGCTTCGCTCGGCCGGCAAGACAGGCCACGTCGTGACGGTCGAGGACCACTCGATCGCGGGCGGGCTCGGCGGCGCCGTCGCCGAGGCGCTGGCCGAGGTGATGCCGACCCCGGTGAAGCGCCTCGGGGTCCAGGGTTTCGGCGAATCCGGCGACGCCAAGGGCCTCTACGCCAAGCACGGCCTCGACCCGGCCGGCATCGCCGCGAGCGTCCGGAAGTTCCTGAACCGCTGAGGCGGCGGTGTCAGCCCGCGCGCCGGCCCGGGAGCGAGTGGGCCAGCACGTAGATGGCCGGCAGCGCGAACAGGGTCAGGAGCAGCGTCGAGGTGAGGCCGCCGATGACGACCGTCGCCAGCGGGCGCTGGATATCCGAGCCGATGCCGCGCGCGATGGCCGCCGGGAGCATCCCGAGCATCGCCACGACGATCAGCAGTAGCATCGGACGGAACTGGACGGCCGCCGCCGCCAGCGTCACCTCCCGCAAATCGCCGCGACCGTCGGCGCGCCGGCGGCGCACCTCCGCCACGTAGAGCACGCCGCTCATCACCGCCACGCCGAACAGCGAGATGAAACCGACCACCGCCGAGACGTTGAGGTGCATCCCGCGAAGATAGAGCGCCACCAGGCCGCCGGCCAGCGAGAACGGCACGTTCAAGAGGACGAGCAGCGCGTCGCGCGTCGAGCCGAAGGTCGTGAAGAGCAGCGCGAAGATGATCCCGACCGTGATCGGCAGGATGACGCCGAGCCGCCGCCGGGCCCGCTCGAAGTTCTCAAACTGCCCGCCCCAGCTCACGTCGTAACCCGGTGGTAGCTTGACGGCGTCGGCGAAGCGGGCCTGCGCTTCCGCCACGAAGCCGCCCTGATCGCGACCCCGGATGTTGGTGCGCACGCTGGTCTGACGCCGATTCTCGCGGCGCGCGATGATCGTCGCCCCGTCCACAACCCGGATGCGGGCCAGCTGCGCCAGCGGCACGCGGGCGCCGTCGCGCGTGGGAATGAGGAGCCGACCGATCGCGTCGGGATCGGCGCGGGCCTCGGGGACGAACCGTCCGACCACGTCGAACCGGCGCTCGCCCTCGAAGACCGCTGCGATCGGCGTGCCGCCGATGGCGAGATCGATCACGTCCTGGACGTCGGCGACGTTGATGCCGTAGCGCGCCACCTGCTGGCGATTGATGTCGATCTGCAGCTGCGCCTGTTCGGCCTCCTGCTCGATCGACGTGTCGGCGGCGCCGCGCACGGAGCGAACGACGGCGAGCGTCTCGTTGGCCAGGGCGCGCAGGCGCGCCAGGTCCGGGCCACTCAGGATGACGGCGAGATCGGCCGAGGAGCCGGTGGCGATCTCGGTTGAGGTGTCGATGATCGGCTGGGTGAAGTTGAAGCTGGCGCCCGGGATTTCCGACTCGAGCCGGCGCGACAGCTCCTCGACGAGGTCGGTCTTCTGCTTACCGCGGGGCCAGGTGCGGTACGGCTGGAGATCGAGCAGGAACTCGTTCCGGTTCGGCCCGAACGGGTCGGTCCCCGACTCGTTGCGGCCCGACTGCGACATGACCAGCTTGACTTCCCTGGATTGCCGGACGAGGTCGCGGATGCGGCCCGCCACCTCGGCGGATTTCTCCAGCGAGATGCCGGCCGGAAGATTGGCGCGGACCCAGATGACTCCCTCGTCCAGCTGAGGCAGGAACTCGGTGCCCAGCCGCGCGCCGAGGAGCAGGGCACCTCCGACGAGGATCGCGGCACCGAGCGTCGTAAGCACGGGCATTCGGAGGGCCGGGCGAAGGGCGCGGACGTACCCCACACGGGCCCACTCGAGGACGGGGTGCCGGCGATGGCGCACGCCCTTCGCGAACACCAGCGTGAGCAGCGCCGGGACGAGCGTGAGGCTCAGCAGTAAGGAGCCGAGGAGCGCATAGCAGACGGTCAGTGCCATCGGCGTGAAGAGCCTCCGCTCGACGCGCTCGAGCGTCAAGAGCGGGATGTACGCCGCGATGATGATGAGGAGCGAGAAGAGGACGGGCCGCTCCACCTCGTGCGCGGCGAGCCGCACGCGCTCCAGCACCGACATGGACCGGAGCGGCTCGCCGCGCTCTGTCAGCCGGTGGAGGACGCGCTCGACCATGACGATCGAGGCGTCCACGATGATGCCGAAGTCGAGGGCGCCGATCGAGAGCAAACTGAGCGACACGCCCGAAACGTACATGCAGGCCAATGCGAAGAGGAGGGAGAGCGGGATGATTACGGCGGTGAGGAGCGCCGCTCGCACCGAGAGCAGCAGCAGCAAGAGCGTGCCGGCGACAATCACGAACCCGTCGAGCAGCACGCGCCCGACGGTGCGCAGTGTGTTGCCGACCAGATCGGTGCGGTCGTAGATGGCCACCAGCCGCACGCCCTGCGGCAACCGGCTCCGGTTCAGCTCCTCGACGGCGGCGTGGACGCCGGCGAGCACCTCGCTCGGGTTTTGCCAGCGGCGCAGGAGCACGATGCCCTCGACCCCGCCCCCGGGTGTAGCCTGGCCGTCGACCCCGAAGAACCCGGTCTGCGGCTGGGCACCGATCCGCACGCGGCCGACGTCGCGCACGAAAATCGGCACCCCCCGAGGGGCGTCGAGCACGATGTTCTCGATGTCCTCGGTTGACTGGATGAGGCCGGTCCCCCGGATCGGCAGCGATTGCTGGCCCAGCGTGAGCAGCGCGCCGCCGGCGTTGCGGGTGTTGTTCTTCACAGCGTCGGCGATCTGCCGGACGCTCATCCGGTACTTGTCGAGGTTTCGCGGATCGAGCTCGATCTGGTACTGGCGCACCAGGCCGCCGAACGTCACGACGTCGGCGACCCCCTCGACCTGGAGCAAGCGCGGCGTGATCAGCCAGTCCTGGATCTCGCGGAGCTTCATCGCGTCGAAGCCGGGCCCGTCCACGACGTAGCGGTAGAGCTCGCCGATCCCGCTCGAGAGCGGGCCGAGGGACGGCGTCACGCCGTCCGGAAGCTCGGCGTCCCGCAGGCGCTCGAGCACGAGCTGACGGGCAAAATAGTCGTTCGTGTCGTCCGAGAACGTCAGCTCCACGACCGAAAGGCCGAAGATGGTCCGCGAGCGCCGCGCGATCACATTTGGCGTGCTATTCAGCGCGCGCTCGATGGGAACGGTGACCTGGCGCTCGACCTCCTCGGCGGCGAATCCGGGGTACGGGGTGACAACGACGACGCCCGGGTCGGAGATGTCGGGGTACGCCTCGAGCTTCAGCTTCCCGAACGCCCACGCACCGGTGGCCACGACGACGAGAGCGCCCAGGATCGTGACCAGGCGATGGGTGAGCGCGAGGTCGAGCAGCCGCGCGAGCAGACTATCGGTCCTTCAGTAATATTGCGCCGTCCACCACGACGCGCTCCCCCGGCGTCACCCCCTGCAGGACCGCGACGCGCTCACCCTCCCGCATGCCCAGGACCACCTCGCGCCGCTCGAACCGCGCCGGCTCGCGCTCCACGAACACGACGGCCCGGCCGTACTGCTGGACCACCGAGGCCAGCGGCACCATCGGGGTCCGGCGCCGCGACGCCACGTGGCGGAGCGTTCCGAACATGTCCGGTCGGAGCCGGCCGCCGGGATTGGGCAGCTCGACGTAGACCTTCACCGTTCTGGTCTGCGGATCGAGGACGTCGGCGACGCGGGTGACCTTACCCGCAAAGACTTCGGTTGGGAACGCGACGAGCATGATGGCGACCTCATCGCCGGGGCGAATCAACGCGATCGCGGGCTCGGCGACCTCCGCGCTGAGCCAGACACGGGTCAGGTCCGCGATGCTCATGAGCGGCGCTGTGGTGTCGTTGCGGTACTCGCCCGGCGCGACTGCAACGTCGAGCACCGTCCCGTTGATCGGCGCGCGGACTATGACCGGCTGGCGAAAGGCCGTCGGCTGAAGGCCAAGCAATTCGAGCTTGCGCCTCGCCTGCTCGCGCCCGGCCCGCGCCGTTTCCAGCGCTCCCTGCGCCTGCACACGGTCGTTCTGCGCTGCCAGCACGTCCTTCTGAGCCGCCGCGCCGTGCTCGAGCAGATCTCGCGCCCGTTGATAGTCGGCCTCGCTCTTCGTCAGGGCCGCCTCCGCCTGCCGCTCGGCGGCGTCGGCCTGGCGCGAGGCTGAGACCGCACTGTCCGCGTCCGGACTCTCGACCGCCACGAGCGGCTGACCCCTCTCGACGCGGTCGCCGAGCTTCGCCAGAACCTCCTCGATCCGGCCTGGAACTGGCAGGAGCACTTTCGAGAGGCGGTTCGGGTCGACGCCGACGCGCGCCGGGGCCACGACCTCGTCCTGCGGCACGTCCGCCACCTCGACAGCGGCGACCCGAATCTGCCGGAGCTGCGCCGAGTCTTGGGGAATTGCGATCACGCCGGGCTCAGCCGGTGGAGAAGCCGCCCGGGAAGCCGGCGCTCGGGGGGCATCGGAGGACGCGTCGCTGCACCCGATGCACAACAGGGCGAGCGCCACGAGAGCTATGCCACGCAACATCAGGGCTCCAGCGAGTCGCCCACCGCGGCCTCGAGCTGGTACACCGCGCTCCAGTAGTTGCCGAGCGCCCGCGCGTGCTCGAGAGCGGTCTCTCGGTACGTCCGCTGCGCATCGAGGAGATCGAGCACACTGAGACCGCCACGTCGGTATGCGAATTCGACGGTGGCCCGGACCCGCTCGGCCCGCGGTAGATAGAGGTCGCCGAGGCGACGCGCCTTGTCGCGCTCGGTCAGCACGGACGCCAGCGCCGTCTCGACCTCGGCGCGCGCCTGATTGATCGCCGCATCTCGCACGTGATCCGCGCGCTCGACTCCCGCCCGGGTGCGCTCGATCTCACCCTGGTTACGATCGAACACCCGGAGCGGAATGCTGATGCCGACGCCGAACGTGTTGTCCTGCCCGATCCGCTGGTACTGTATCTGCGGCGCGAAGTCCCACCACGCGTTCGCGCGTGCGAGCTCGACGTCGGCCCGCGCCTTTTCGCGGCCGGCCTCGGCGGCCAGGACGTCGGGCCGGCGCTCGAGAGTCTGCTGCAACAGGCGATCACGGTCGAGGGTCACAATGCGAAAAGCGAGCTCGCCGATGATGTTGAATCCGCGATCGATCGCCTCCGGCCCGACCACGGCCCGCAGCGCGATCTTTGCCGCCTGCACCGCCTGTCGGGCGTCCGCCAGGTCGCGTTCGAAGGCGAACCGCTGAGTCTGGATGCGTAAGAGCTCGAGCTCGGCGATCTCTCCCTTGTCGACTCGAAGCTGAGTCAAACGTTCGAGCTCGTCGACGTTCTGCAGATTGTCGGAAGCCAGCTTCACCGCGGCCTCGGCGACCAGCACGTCCGTGAACGTCTTCTTGACTTGCGCAATCACCTGGCGTCGGACGTCGGCCAGCTCGAGCTCGCTGACCCGCGTTGCCGCACAGGCGCTCTCGACACGACGGGAGCGCTTGCCACCCGTCTCGATCGTCTGCGACACCGACACCGTGTATTGAGGGCTGACGCCGGAGCTGCCGAGCTGCTCGGCCAGGTACGACGCGGTGGGATTCGGCAAGAGCCCGGCGGTCGTCTCGCCCGCGCGAGTCGCCTCGTGCTCTCGCTGCTTGGCTCGGATCGACGGATTCGTCCGGAGGGCCAGCTGCGCCGCTTCCAGCAGCGTCAACTGGGCTGGTCGCTCGGGCGCACTAGCGGCGGCCGGAGCACTGAATCCCGCGAACAGGACGATGCCGAGCACCAATCGAGTCAGCATTGGCCTTATGGTAGCGACTGCTCCTGAAAACAACCTGAAGCGGGGCCGTTCGAGGAGACTTTCGAGGAGACTGGAGAGAACCCCGATCAGCTCAGGCCCGGCGTAGATGGACGCTGAACGTCGCCCCCTTGCCTGTGCCCGTATCCACCGAGATCCGGCCCCCCTGACGCTCCACGAGCTCGCGGGCGATGGCCAGGCCCAGCCCGATGCCCGGGGCGTCGATCGAACGCGCCGCATCGCCGCGGTAGAAGCGTTGGAAGAGCCGCGATAGATCCGCGGGCGACACGCCGGGTCCGGTGTCGGAGACCGCCACGACCGCCTCGCCGTGGGCCACCGTCACGGCCATCTTCACCAGACCACCGGGGGGCGAGAACTTCACCGCGTTGTGGAGGATGTTGGCGAGCGCGAGCTTCGCGGCGCCCGGCGCGGCACTGACCAGCACCTCGGGCGCCGGCGCGACCTCGAGGGACACGCTCCGGATGTCGGCCTCCGGCATCACGACCGCGACGGCGGCC
>JBKPCO010000084.1:0-38599 GCA_046727415.1 Candidatus Methylomirabilota bacterium | reverse complement strand
GTATCGCCAGGCGGGGAGCCCGTACTTGAGCAGGAGAAACGCGAGGAAGAGCACTCCGACGATGCCGATGTAGCCTGGCAGACGAAAGCGCGAGTCGTCGAGGTAGTAGGGATAGAAGCGTCCCCGGATCGCCTCCATCTGCGGCGTATTGAACAGGTGCCGCTCGAGCTCCAAGGGCATCGCGGTCAGCTCGCCTTCCACGGTCGTCGGAGTCCCCTCCGCTCGCTTCACGACCAAGAGCCGGTCACCGACCACGAGGACGTAATACCCGGCCGACACCGAGCGGCCCGTCTCCACGCCCGCACGCTTGCGTGTTGTAATCTGCTGTATGCCGGTCTCGATCGCCTTGGATCCCGTCACCTTGACGAAGTATCGCGGCGCGGTCGACACATCCCCAATCGCGTCGAGCTCGGGCTCGCCGAAGTCGAAGGGGCCACCGACGAAGTTCTTGATGTAGCGGGCCTGACTGAGCGCGAACAGCACAGCACAACCAAGAACGACGCACCAGAAGGCCACTCGGCGTCGGCACACCGCCCTGACTTGCTGATGTACCCAGGTGTCCACGGCGATACCCCCTGACGTTTTCGCGGCGCCGGCTGGTCCGCGACGAGTGGTTTCCTCGCGCCGACAGCCATAATTCATGTGTATCCCGAGGGGCGCGATCTGGCGAAGTTCTGAATCCCGGGCGAAGCGGTCGAACCGATCGGGTCGGAGACTACTGCGTTTCCGCGAGCTTGCGCAGCGTGACCGCTACGCGATGTTACGACGCTTGTTCCTGACGTAGTCGACGAGAATGTACTCGCCGAGCCGGTCGGGGCTCGCAAAGAACGCGCGGCCCTTGTTGATGCGGGTCAGCTGCTCGATGAACTGCGTGAGCATCCGGCTCTGCTCGAGCATGAACGTGTTGATGGTGATGCCCTCGCGCGTGCAGCGCTGCACTTCTTTCAGCGTCTCTTCGAACGTACGCCGCGTCGGCGGGTAGGAGAAGTCGGCCTCGAGGCCTTCCATGTGGGCGGTCGGCTCGCCGTCGGTGATCATGATGATCTGCCTGTTGCCGCCCTTCTGCCGCCCCAGGAGCTGCCGCGAGAGCTGGAAACCGTGGTGCATGTTGGTGCCGATGTTCCATTCCGTCCACGCGAGCTTCGGGAGCTCCTCGGCCTTGAATTGGCGCGCATAGAGGGAGAAGCCGAGGATGTACAGGCTGTCGCGCGGGAACTGGCTGCGAATGAGCGCGGTCAGCGCCAGCGCCACCTTCTTGGCCGGCAGGAAGTAGCCGTTGTTGATCATCGAGCGGCTCATGTCGAGCATGACGACCGTCGACGCCTGGGTCGACAACTCGGTGCGGAAGACCTCGAAGTCCTCCGGAGAGAGTCGGATCGGCGTGCCCGCGCCGTTGCGCTCGACCGCGTTCATCAGGGTTTCCTTGAGATCGAGCAGGAACGGATCGCCGAACTCGTAGCGCTTGGCCTCGTCGGTCGGATCGCCGCCGGCGCCCCGGCGCTCGACCGCGTGGCGGCCGAAGCGATCGCGCTTGAGGTGGGCGAAGATGTCGCGCAGCGCCTTGTCGCCGAGCTTGCGGATGGCGCGCGCCGTCAGCTCGAGCCGGTCGCCCTTGCGCTCGAGGTAGCCGGCCTCCTCCAGCTTCTTGGCCAATTCCTTCAGCCGCTCGAGGTCTTGGGCCGACTCGTCCCCGAGGAGCTTGGCCACATCGACCGGATCGATCTTCTCCAGATCGTCGGGCGTCTGGACACGACGGAACTGGCGCTCGAGCTCCTCCATCTGCTGGAGCTCGTCCATCAGCTTCATCGCCTCGCGCATCGTCAGGTCGTCGTCGCCGCGGAAGTCGTAGCGGCGGCGGAATTCCTCGGTGAGGCCGAGCTGATCGAGGTGCATGGCGAGCTGGGCCATCTCGGCCTCGAGCCGCTCGTCCTTCATGAACAGGCTCGACATCATCTCCTGCAGCTGGCGCCGCTGCCCGGGCGACATGCTGTCGAGGAGCGACTGGAGCTGGCCGGCCTGGCGGCCGAGCTGCTCCAGCAGCTCGTCGAGGCTCTCGACGCCGGGAAAGTTCTGGCCCCACTTCTGCTTGAACGCCTCGAAGTCGGGCTCGTCGCCCTCGGCGCGCTGCCGCAGCATCTGGTTGAGGTCCCGCAGCATCTCGCGCATGCGCCGGAGGTCGTCGGCGCTCATGTTCTGGAGCGACTGCTTCATGTTCTGCATGAACGGCTGCATCATCTGCTGCTGGAGCTGCTGCATCAGCTCCTGGAAGAGGCGCTCGGCCTCCGGATCGGTGAAGTTGTAGTCCTGGAGCTGCTTGATCCGCCCTGCCGGATCGTTCGGCAGCTGATCGAGCGGCTCGAGCTTCTTGGCCCGGTCGCCCGGATCCTGCACCTGGCGCTCGATGCCCGCCCGCTCGGTCCGGATGACCTCGTCCAGCTTCTTCTTGATGTCCTCCAGCGCCGAGCCCAGGTCGTACTTCTCGAGCTGCTGCTGCCGCCGCTTGCGGAGGCGCTCGAGCATGTCCTGGATGCCAGGCACCGGCGTTTGTGGATTCTGGATGCCTCGCTGAAACATGCGCCGGAGCGCGTTCCAGAGGTCGCCGTCCGACATGAGGTCGTCGGACATGGCGGCCAGGAGGTCGTCGGCGTCGAGGTCGGCGAGCTTTTGCGTCCCGTCCCAGCGCGAATATCTGAAGAGCATGGTGAGGCGATTATAGGCTTGGCGGTTGTCGTATGCTAACCGTCATGACGACTCCTGGTCCGACCGCCCCTTTCGAGGAACACCTGTCGCGCCGTGCCCGCATCGGCTGGGGCGGCCCCGTCACGACGGCCCGTGCGGTGGCGAAGCCGCTCTACGAGTTCGGGGGTGGCTATCCGGACCCGGCGTCGTTCCCCTACGACGGCATGGTCGAGGCCACCGCCAGGATGATGAAGACCGAGGGCGCCGACGCCCTCACCTACGGCGACCCGCAGGGCTATCGCGGGCTGCGCGAGCTCATCTGCCACAAGTACAAGCTCTACGAAAATCTCTCGGTGACGCCCGAGAACATCTTCGTCGCCAACGGCTCGGGCGCCGCGCTCGCGCTCGCCTTCAGCGCCTTCGTGGACCCGGGCGAGCCGATGATCATCGAGGCGCCGACCTTCTCGGGTTCACTCAACAACATCAAGCGCCACGGCCCGGAGATCTTCGGCGTGCCGGTCGACGACGACGGCATGGTCACCAGTGCGGTGCGTGAGAGTCTCGAGACGATCAAGCGCCAGGGCCGCCGGTGCAAGCTCATCTACACAATCGTCAACTTCCAGAACCCGGCGGGCCCCGATCTCTCGATCAGCCGGCGCCATGAGCTGATCGAGCTGGCCGAAGAGTACGACACGTTCATCCTGGAGGACGACGCCTACAACGAGTTGCGCTTCGAGGGCGACTCGAAGCCGCCGGTCTATGCGCTCGATCGCACAGGCCGCGTCATTCGTGCCGGGACGCTCTCCAAGATCCTGGGCGCCGGTGTCCGCCTCGGCTGGCTCTGCGCGCCCCCGGCGATGCTGCCGGCGTTCCAGGCGTTCAACTTCGGCGGCGGCGTGAACCCGTTCATGTCGCGCGTGGCGACCTACTTCCTGCGCGAGCACATGGAAGCCCACGTGAAGGTGCTGGTCGGCGTCTACCGCGCCAAGCGCGACGCGATGCTCCGCGGGCTGTGGGAAGTGCTCAAGGACACCGACGTCGAGATCAGCCGGCCGCAGGGCGGGTTCTTCATTTGGATCAAGCTGCCGTCCGATACCGACGTGGCCCGGCTCGAGGCGCTGGCGCTCGAGGCCCGCGTGCAGTACACGCCCGGCCGCGCGTTCTTCGCCGGCAAGGGCGGCGAGCGCCATATCCGGCTGGCCTTCAGCTACGAGCAGCCGGACAAGTGCTACGAAGGGAGCCGCATCCTGGCGAGGGCCATCCTGGACGCGCGGCGAGCTTAGGCGAGCTCTCGCCCTTCAGGCGGCGGCGACCTTCGCCGCGAGAGCCGCCAGCTGGTCGATCGCGGCCGCGAACTTCTTGATGGTGGCCGCGACCCGGTCCAGATTGCCCTTCGCCTTCTCGGCCTCGGCGTTCGCCGCGTTCAGGGCGCTCGCGGCCGCCCGGTACTCGGATAGTGTCTCGTCGACGGTCTTGTCGATGAAGACCTGCAGCTGTCCGGCGATCTGGGCTTGCTGTCGGGTGAGTCGCGCGCGCTGGCTCTTACTCTCCGTCTTGACGATGAGGGCCGTGATGTTGGTCAGGGACGCGCTGAGCTCCTCGCCGAGCGTGTTGTCCATGGCGCACGCCTCTCATTCCTTCACGATGATCTTCACCGCCGCCCGGAGTGCTTGCGCCCGTTCGGCGAACGCCTGGATGTCCTGCGCCGACCACGCGGAGCTCTCGACCGCCTGCGCCAGCGCCGCGTTCGCCTTCTTCATGGCGGCGGCGGCATCGGAGACGCGCTTGAGCACCTCCGTTCGCCGCATTCGGTTGCCGTGCACGAGATCGATCGCGTCCGAGGCACGCTTCCGCTCGTCGTACGAGCGCCCGTCGTAGAGGACGTTGGTCGCCTCGGCGACGAGCGGATCCTCGATCACCTGCAGCTGCAGGGCGACCCAGCCGGTTCGCGGGGCGAAGTCGCGCGCGAGCAGGTCGCACAACCGGTCGACCACCGGCCGCGCCTCCCGCACGATCGTCGTCACGGCCTCCTTGCGTTTCCAGTCGACCCAGAGCCCGCCGACTTCCTGGACGACGGTGCCGATGGCCTCCAGCTGCTTGTCGCTGAGCTTCTCCTTCGCCTCCGGCACGCGGCCCAGGCTCGCCACGAGGTCGTGGCTGGCCGCTTGCAGCTCCGCCGACTGCGAGTCGTTGACGAGCGCTGCCAAGCTCTTGCCGTAGGCCGCCAGCGCCTGCGCCGCGCCCGACACCGTCTCGACGCGGCTCACCTCGAAGCCGCGGTCGAGCGACGTCTGGTCGCCGAGGTTGGCATCGCGGCTCCGCCCGGCCAGGAGCAGCCGCTGCTTCGTCATCTCGACCGTCCCGTCTCGCATCGCCTTCAGCTGCGACGACGTCACGTCGCCGAGCGTGGCGGCTGAGTCACTGAACTGGCTCACGGCGGCCTTCTGCCTGGCGGAGAGGGCGCACCCGGTCAGGAGCAGTAGCGCTACGGCCAGGGAGTAGGCGCGGCGCAAGAGCGCAGTCCTCGGAGCGGTCATGTCGTCCCTGCTCGCGGCCCGTGCCGCCGACCGGCGCGGTCGCCTCAGCTTCGGTAGCGGTAACGGCCGGCCTTGGTGTCCTTGTTGAGCTTGCGGCTCAGATGCAGTCCCTCGAGGACGAACTCGAGCGCCGCCGCCGTGCCGGCCGGATCGCTCGCACCGAGCTTCTTCACGGCGGCGTGCAGCGGGCGCACCTCGGCGATCTGGCGGACGTACTCCTTGGAGGGCATCGAGTCGGCGACGTCGATGCCGAAGCCGCCCTGGAAGGCGGCCACGACCGGATCCAGCTCGCTGCTCGCGAAGCTGCGGTTGAAGACATTCAGCACCGCCTTCTGCACGAGCTTGCCGAGCACCTTGTCCTCGCCGCTGTCGCCGAGCGTTTCCAGCTCGATCTTGCCGCTGGTCGAGGAGACGATGGCCCCGAGGTCGCTCACGCGCGGCGCGACCTCGCGCTCGTCGAGCCGGATGGCGCGCTTGAGCGCGTTGGAGAGGAGATTCTCCCAGTTGCAGATGCTGACGCGTACCGATACGCCCGAGCGCTGGCTGATCTCGGGCGCCTTCCGCGCCAGATGCGTCACCTCGGCCACGATCTGCTGCATGTACGGCGCCGAGACGTACTGGAAGCCGCCCGCTGGGAACTTCGTCAGCTCGGCCTCCATGATGGCGATCTCGTCGTCGAGCCGCCGCGGATAGTGCGTGCGGATCTGGGAGCCGAAGCGGTCCTTGAGCGGCGTGATGATGCGCCCGCGGTTCGTGTAGTCCTCGGGGTTAGCGCTCGCGACCACATAGACATCGATCGGCAGCCGCACCTTGTAGCCACGAATCTGGACGTCCCGCTCTTCCATGATGTTGAGCAGACCCACCTGGATGCGCTCGGCCAGGTCTGGCAGCTCGTTGAGCGCGAAGATGCCCCGGTTGGTTCGCGGCACCAGCCCGTAGTGGATGGTCAGCTCGTCACCGAGGTATCGGCCCTCGGCGACCTTGATCGGATCGACCTCGCCGATGAGATCGGCGATGGTGATGTCGGGCGTCGCGAGCTTCTCGCCGTAGCGCCGATCGCGCGGCACCCACGCGACCTCCGCCTTGTCGCCGCGCTCGGCGATGCGCTCGCGACAGGCCTGACAGATCGGCGCGAATGGATTGTCGTTGATCTCGCAGCCGGCCATCGCGGGCATCTCGGCGTCGAGCAGCCCGATCAGCAATCGCGCCATGCGGGTCTTGGCCTGGCCGCGCTCGCCCAGGAAGACGATGTCCTGGCCGGACAGAATCGCGTTCTCGATCTGCGGCAGGACGCTCTCCTCGTACCCGACGATCCCGGGAAAGAGTGCTTCGCCCGACCGGAGCCGCGCGATCAGGTTGTCGCGCAGCTCCTGCTTCACCGACTTCGGCTGATATCCACTCTGACGTAGCTCGCCGACCGTCCGCGCGTTGTTCATAGTCGGCACTATGTCGCCTGCCGCGGTCGCTGTCAATTCATAGACGAGCCTCAGCCCCGCGACGTCCTGCGGCTCGCACTCCGATCATAGGCTCGCCTCGGACGGCGGGGCCCCAGCCCCGCGACGTCCTGCGGCTCGCACTACACGCCGATGGCCGGACCAACCCCGATCAGGGTCCGCACCAGCTCGATCTCCCCGGCGTGGCTCATGCCGTGGGAGACGCAGGTCTGGCCGAGCGCGCGGATGCCGGGCATGTCGCCGAGCGGCTTCACCGTGACCATCGCTTCCAGGTCGGCCGGGCTGGTCTTCGCGAGATAGTCCTCGGTGCTGGCCCAAACCTTCTGCATGTAGTCCTTGAACAGCGTGACGTCCTTGATCCGGAGCGCCTGCGCGTCTTCCGTCGTCATGCCGGTACCCTGCGCCACCGGCGGCAGCCCGAGCTTCTCCGCGTAGCCGCTCTCCGCCCACACGGTCGGCCGACGCTTCTGGAGCACGAAGCGCACGACGTTGTCTTCGGTGCGCACGTAGTGGAAGTAGACCCACGCGAGCGTGTTCGCCTTGGCATGATTCGCCGGCACCGTGTGAAGCTGCGTGGGCGTCAGGTCGGCGATCGCCCTGTCCAGCATCCCGTGCAGACGCTTCAGCTCGGCGTGAATGAACTCGATGGCGGTCATCATCGGAGATCTCCTTTTGAAATCGCGCGCGCGGCCGTTAAAGTCGGCGTTCGGGTAATCTTCGCACTGGAGAAGGCTCGTGGGCGACTGGTTTCCGAAATATACCCTTGGCTCCCTGCCCGAGCGCGCGGCGTGCCGCTGGGGCGCGCGGGAAGCGCTCGCCTTCCAGGGCCGGCGCTGGTCCTTCACCGAGATCTCGGCGGGCGTCGATCGTCTGGCGCGCGGGCTCATGGGCCTGGGCGTCGCGCCGGGTGAGAAGGTGGCGCTCTGGATGGTGAACCGTCCCGAGTTCATCGAGGCGATGTTCGCCGTGCTGAAGGTCGGGGCCGTGCTGGTCCCGGTCAATACCCGGTTCCGGACCGACGACGTCGCCTACGTGCTCGGCCAGTCGGACGCGACGACGCTCATCATCGCCGAGCGCTCGGGCCCCATCGACTATCTCGGCATGGTGCGGGAGCTCGTTCCGTCGCTCGCGGGCGGCGCGGCCCGCGAGGCGCGACTCCCGCATCTCCGGCGCGTCATCTCGGTCGGCGACGCACCGCGAGCCGAGACGCTTTCCTGGCGCGCGGTGCAGGCGACGGCCCATGGGATCGACGCGGGCACGCTGGCGGCGAGGGCCGAGGTGGTCGATCCCGACGGCATCGCATTCTTCTTCTACACGTCGGGGACGACCGGGTTCCCGAAGGGCGCGATGCACGACCACGCGATCATTCGCAACGTGACCGATCGGGCCTTTCGCATGGCGATCACGCCCGCCGACGTGATCATGATGTACCTGCCGCTCTTTCATGCGTTCGGCTTCAGCGAGGGTCCCCTGATGTCTATGGTGACCGGAGCGCGGCAGGTGCTCACCGAGACCTTCGACCCCGCGGAGAGCCTGGCGCTCGTCGCGCAGGAGCGAGCGACCATCCTGCACGGCTTTGACCTCCACTTCAAGGAACTGATGGAGGCGCACGAGCGTTCTCCTCGCAACGTGTCGAGCGTGCGCACCGGCATTCTCGCGACCGGCATGTCGAGCTCGGTGCCCATCGCGAAGATGGCGCGCCGGGTGCTCGGCCGCTTCCTGTCGGGTTACGGCATGAGCGAGTTCGGCGTGGGCGCCGCGCTCAGCGCGCTCGACTCGACCGAGGAGCAGTGCACCGAGGCGTCCGGCTACCCGGCGCCGGGCTACGAAATCCGGGTAGTCGATCCGCAGACCGGCGGCGACGAGCCACCAGACGTGCCCGGCGAAATTCTAGTGAAGAGCTACATGACCATGCGGGGCTACTACGGCAAGCCCGCCGAGACGGCGCAGGCGCTCGATCGCGACGGCTGGGTACACACCGGCGACATGGGCGTTATTCGGGCCGACGGGCACCTGCGCTTCATGGGGCGATACAAGGACATGCTGAAGATCGGCGGCGAGAACGTCGACCCGATGGAGGTCGAGGCGTTCCTGATGAGCCACGCCGCGATCAACCTGGCGGCGGTGGTGAGCTTTCCCGATCCCCGGCTCAGCGAGGTCGGCGTCGCATTCGTGAAGTGCGAGCCCGGCAGCACGGTCACCGACGCCGATGTGCTGGCCCACTGCAAGGGGCGGATCGCCAGCTTCAAGATTCCCCGCCACGTCATCTTCGTGGACGACTTTCCGATGACGAGCTCGGGCAAGATCCAGAAGGTGAAGCTTCGTGAGGAGGCGTTGCGGCGCATCGCTATAGTATGATGCGCCCCGTCCCGCCGCCGAACGCGATATTCGAAATCCGGAGGAGATGCCAATGCGCAGGATCACCAGAGGGCTCGTGCTGGCTGTCGCCGCGCTCGTCGCGCTGGGCCTGACCGACGCCGCGCACGCCCAGAAGAAGACGCTGGTCGTCGCGCTCAACCAGGATCCCGACCTGCTCGACCCGACGCTCGCCCGCACGTACGTGGGACGAATCATCTTCTCCCAGATCTGCGAGAAGCTGTACGAGATCGACTCGAACCTCAAGATTCATCCGCAGCTCGCGGCCGAGATGCCGGCGATCGGCGACGGCGGTCGTACCGTCACCATCAAGCTGCGCCCCGGCGTCAAGTTCAACGACGGCACACCCATGGACGCCGAGTCGGTCAGGGTCTCGCTCGACCGCCACCGCACGCTGAAAGGTTCGAACCGCGCGAGCGAGCTGGCGTCGGTCGAGGCCGTCGAGGTGGTCGACCCGCGCACGGTACGCCTGCGGCTGAAAGCGCCGAACGCGTCCCTGCTCGCGCAGCTGACCGATCGCGCCGGAATGCCGATGTCGCCGACGGCAGTCAACAAGCTCGGCGACAAGTTCGGCACCGCTCCGGTCTGCGTCGGGCCGTGGCAATTCGCGGAGCGCGTGGCGCAGGATCGGATCGTCGTCGAGAAGTCACCGCACTACTTCGATCCGGGGCAGGCGAAGTTCGACAAGATCGTTTTCCGGATCATCCCCGACGACAATGTACGCCTGGCCAATCTCCGATCAGGCGACATCGACTTCATGCATCAGGTCTCGCCGACCGACGCCACCGGCCTCAAGCGGGAGGGCCGCTTCGAGCTGTCGAGCATCACGGGCCTCGGCTACGACGGCATAACCATCAACCTGCGCAACAAGACCGGCAAGCAGCACCCGCCGGCCGATCTCGGCACGCCGCTCGCCAACGACCCGCGGGTGCGCGAGGCGTTCGAGCTCAGCATCGACCGCGAGGCCCTGAACCAGGTGGCGTGGGAGGGCCAGTACACGCCGGGCTGCTCGCCGATTTCGCCGGTGAGCCCGTATTACGACAAGGGTCGTAAATGCCCGGCCCGCGACGTGGCGAAGGCCAAGAAGCTGCTGGCCGACGCGGGGCTCGCCGGGGGATACGCCTTCGAGATGACGATCGTCAACGACCCGCAGCAGCGGAGGGTCGGCGAGGTGATCCAGCAGATGGCCCGCGAGGCGGGCTTCACGATCACGCTGCGGGCCCAGGAGTTCGCCTCGGCGCTGACAGACAGCGACGACGGCAAGCACCAGGCGTTTCTCATCGGCTGGAGCGGCCGCGTCGATCCGGACGGCAACATCCACCAGATCCAGACGTGCAAGGGAAGCCTCAACGTCACCCTCGCCTGCGACGAGAAGATCGACGCGCTCCTGAACAAGGCGCGCGAGGTGAGCGACGAAGGCCAGCGCCGGGGGCTTTACCGGGAGGCCATCGACCTCTTCACCGCGCGGCGCAACATCGTCTACATCTATCACCTCAACCGCATCGTCGCGTTCCCGAAGAGCCTCAAGGGCTACAAGGCCGTCCCCGACGGTCTGATCCGGCTGAAAGGCACGTCCTGGAACTGACCCGCTAGTCGCCACCGTGTTCGACTTTCTGGTCCAGCGGGCCGCGATCTCCGTCGTGACCCTGTTCGTGATCAGCATGATCGTCTTCACGGGTGTGCGCATGATCCCCGGCGATCCGGCCCGCGTCATGGCCGGGATCGACGCCGATGCGGCGGGAATCGAAGAGGTTCGCGAAAAGTACGGGCTGAACGATCCGATTCCCTTCCAGTACGTGCGCTGGGCCGGGCTCGCCCTCCGCGGCGACCTCGGTCATTCGATCCGCACGCGCGAGTCGGTCGTCAAGACCGTGGCGACCAAGCTGCCCATCACCATCGAGCTGGCCTTCCTGTCGCTTCTGGTCGCCGTCAGCATCGCCATCCCGGCCGGAGTCCTGGCGGCGGTGCGGCGCAACACCATCTGGGACGTCCTGACCAGCGGCGCGTCGCTCGGCGGCGTGTCGATTCCGAACTTCTGGCTGGGGATCATGCTGATCCTGTTCTTCTCGGTGCGCCTGGGCTGGCTGCCCGCCTCGGGGTTCGTGCCGCTCTGGGTGAGTCCGCTCGAGAACCTCCAGCGCATGATCATGCCCGCGTTCGTCCTCGGCACCGCGCTGGCCGCCGTCCTGATGCGGCAGACCCGCAACAGCATGATCGAGGTCCTGAGCGCCGACTACATCCGCACGGCCTACAGCAAAGGGCTCGCCGGCCGCATCGTCGTGTTCCGCCACGCCATCCGCAACAGCCTCATTCCGGTGGTCACGATCCTGGGGCTGCAGATGGGCGCGCTCATGAGCGGGGCGGTCGTCACCGAGCAGATCTTCGTCGTGCCCGGGTTCGGCCGGCTCATCGTCGAGGCGGTGTTCACGCGCGACTACCCGCTCGTCCAGGGAGTCGTGCTCCTCACGGCCAGCTCGTACGTCCTGATCAACTTGCTGGTGGATGTCTCCTATTCGCTGCTCGATCCTCGGATCCGCGTCGGCGGGAGCGCGAGTGGCGCCTAACGCGACCGCGACGGCCGGCGCGCTCGAGCCGACGCGAACGGCCGAGCTGGTTCCACGCCTGCGCCGCGCGTGGCGGGTGGCGCGACGGCGGCCCGCCTCCGCCATGGGCGCCGCCGTCGTCGGGCTCTTTGTCGCCATGGCGCTCGGCGCCCCGTGGATCGCGCGCGTCGACCCCTTGCAGACGGACTGGAAGCTGGTGCGCAAGGCGCCGACGCTGGCGCACCCGTTCGGCACAGACGACCTCGGGCGCGACACCTTCGCGCGAGTCGTCTGGGGCGCGCGCATCTCGATGCAAGCGGGAGTCTTCTCGATTCTCCTCGCCATCGCCGTCGGGGTGCCGACCGGCCTCGTCGCCGGGTTCTATCGGGGGGCGCTCGACCAGGTGATCATGCGACTCACCGACGCGTGGCTCGCGTTTCCCTTCCTGATCCTCGCCATCGGCCTGGTGACGATCATGGGCCCGTCGCTCACCAATGCCACCGTGGCGATCGGACTCGGCGCCACGCCGACCTTCATCCGGCTCACCCGCGGCCTCGTGCTCGCCAAGGCCTCGGAGGACTACGTCCTCGGCGCGCGCGCTGTCGGCGCCGGCGACCTCCGGCTGATGAGCCGGCACATCCTGCCGAACATCGTGAGCTCGCTCCTCGTGCAGGCCACGATCTCGATCCCGATCGCCGTGATTGCCGAAGCAGTCCTGTCGTTCCTCGGCCTCGGCGTGCAGCCGCCGGCGCCGTCCTGGGGCACCATGCTCAACACCGCGCAGCAGTTCCTGGACACGGCGCCGTGGATGGCCTGGTGGCCGGGGCTGGCGATCTTCGCGCTCGCGCTCTCGTTCAACCTGGCGGGCGACGGCTTGCGCGACCTGCTCGATCCCAGAGACTATTAATTCAGAGCTAGAATCCCCTGGTGCGTCCGACCCTCGTCCTCCTGGTGCGCCACGGCCTGACACCCACGACCGGCAAGATCCTCCCGGGCCAGGCGCCCGGTCTGCACCTGGCCGAGGAGGGGCAGAGGCAGGCGAGCGTCGTCGCCGCGCGGATCGACCGGTTGCCCAAGGTCGAGGCAATCTACGCCTCGCAGCTCGAGCGCGCGCGCGAGACGGCGGCGCCGATCGCCCGCGCCCGCGGGCTGGCCGTGCGCATCGACCGCGACCTAGCCGACGGCGACGTCGGTGAGTGGACCGGTGAGAAGCTCTGGCGGCTCGCCCGTAAGCCCGAATGGCAGGTGGTCCAGCGCCATCCCTCCGGGTTTCGCTTTCCCGGCGGCGAGTCCTTCACCGAGATGCAGACCCGCGTCACCTCTGCGCTCGCCCGCATCGTGGCGCGGCACCCCGGCGCCGTCGTGGTCGCGGTGTCGCACGCCGATCCGATCAAGGCGGCGGTGGCGCACGCGCTCGGCATCCATCTCGACCTCTTCCAGCGGATCATGATCGCGCCCTGCTCGGTCACCGCGATCGGTTACCATCGGCATGGCCCGGTCGTGCTCACCGTGAACTCGGTTGACGGCGACCTCGGCTGGCTGGGAGGAAAATGAGCGCGTCGTTCGAGTTCGTCGCCCCCGATCACTTCACCGCCGGCGCCATCGGGCCGCCCGGCCAGCGCGTGTTCTATCTGCAGTCGCGCGAGAAAAGCACGCTCGTCTCGCTCAAGAGCGAGAAGGAGCAGGTCCGGGCCCTCGCTCAGTATCTGAGCGGTCTGCTCGAGAAGCTACCCGCGGTCGGCACCGCCACAATCAAGGCGCCCGCGCTGCTGGAGCCCGTCGACGCGGTCTGGATCGTCGCCTCGATCGCCGTCGGCTACGACGAGGCGCGCGATCGCATCCTGGTCGTCGCCAACGAGCTCCTGGAGGACGAGGAGGGCGACGCCGCCTCGCTGCGCCTGCTGGTCACCCGCGCGCAGGCGGCGGCATTCATCAAGCAGGCGAACGAGCTGATGAAGGCCAGCCGGCAGATCTGCCAGTGGTGTAACCAGCCCAAGGACCCGGGCGGCCACGTCTGCGCGCGGAGCAACGGCCACGTCGTCCACTGAGACGGCCCGGCTCCTTCTCGGCGGCGAGGTGACCGTGAAGGGCCGGATGCCGTGGAGCTCCAACGCCACGTTCCTCGTCGAGGTCACGCACGCGGGCGAGACCGCGCTCGCCGTGTACAAGCCCGAGCGCGGCGAGCGGCCCCTGTGGGACTTCCCGAGCGGCCTCTTCAAGCGCGAGCTGGCGGCCTGGTATCTGTCGGAGACGCTCCGCTGGGGCCTGGTGCCGCTCACCGTGCAACGCGACGGTCCGTACGGCGAGGGATCGTTCCAGCTCTTCATCCAGGCCGACTTCGAGCAGCACTACTTCACGCTTCATGAAGACCCGGCGCACCGCGCCCGGCTCCAGCGCATCTGTCTCTTCGACCTGATCGCCAACAACGCCGACCGCAAGAGCGGCCACTGTCTGCTCGGTCCGGACGGCATCTACGCGGTCGACAATGGCCTCTGCTTTCACGTCGAGCCGAAGCTGCGGACGGTCATCTGGGAATTCGGCGGAACACCGATCCCGCCGGAGATGCGGGCGGACATCCGGCGCTTCGCGCGCGGGGCCATGCCGAAGGAGATCGCGTCGCTCCTGGAGCCGGACGAGCAGAAGGCGCTGCGCGCCCGCGCTGCTGCTGTCGCGACGGCCGACTGCTTCCCCGTCGACACCGCCGGCCATCGCTATCCCTGGCCGCCCGTGTAGGCGCTCGAACGTCGCCGCGAATGCCTGAGCTGCCCGACGTCACCGTCTACATCGAGGCGCTCGAGGCGCGCATCGGCGGCGCCCGGTTCGAGCGCGCCCGCCTCGCCACTCCGTTCCTCCTCCGTTCCGTCGATCCGCCGCTCTCCGCGGCCTCGGGGCGGCGCGTCCTCGCGCTGCGTCGACTGGGCAAGCGCATCGTGATCGGGCTCGAGGACGACCTTTTTCTCGTCCTGCACCTCATGATTGCGGGCCGGCTTCACTGGCGAAAGCCGGGCGACAAGGTGCCGGGGCGGATCGGGCTCGCCGCCTTCGACTTCTCCTCGGGGACGCTCACGCTGACCGAGGCCGGCACGAAGCGGCGCGCCGCGCTGCATCTGGTCCGCGGCGAGGCCGGTCTCAGGGAGCACGATCCGGGCGGGCTCGAGGTGCTGCAGACCGATCTGGAGACCTTTCGCGCCGCGCTTGGGCGGGAGAACCACACACTGAAGCGGGCCCTGACCGATCCGGGCATCTTCAGCGGCATCGGCAACGCGTACTCCGACGAGATCCTGCATCGCGCGAAGCTCTCGCCGGTGAAGCAGAGCCGTCAGCTCTCGGCGGAAGAGACCGCGCGGCTCTTCGAGGCGACGCGGGCGACGCTCCTCGACTGGTGTGAGCGTCTCCGGGTCGAGGCGGGCGGCGGCTTCCCGGAGGGCGTCACCGCGTTTCGCGAGGGGATGGCGGTGCATGGTCGCTACGGAAAGCCGTGCCCGGTGTGCGGAACGCCGGTGCAGCGGATCGTCTTCGCCGACAACGAGACGAACTACTGCGCGGTCTGCCAGACCGGAGGCCGGCTTCTGGCCGACCGCGCGCTGTCACGCCTGCTCAAGCAGGACTGGCCGCGAACGCTCGAGGAGCTGGAGGAGCGCCGTCAGGCCGGGCGGCGCGGGGTGAGCGCGCGCAGCACCTCGGCGAACGAGGGGGTCGGGCCCTCCTTGTAGATCGCCATGCGGCGGTAGATCTCGGCGGCGCCCTGATGGAAGGCGTCGGGCAGTCCCGCCGCGGCGAAGGTGGCGGCGATCTCTTCCATCTCGCCGATGAACCGCCACGCCTTCTTCGCGTTCGACTTGGCGGCGCCCTCGGCGCGCGACGGCAGCTCGGTCTGCGAGATCTTCCATTCGCTCGCGAGCGAGGCCTCGACCCCCTCGGCGCTGGCCATCGCGCACACGGCCAGGAGCAGCGCGGCGCTGCCCTTGGTCCACGACGCATACGCCATCTTCACGGCCGAGGCGGCGCCCGGGCCGCCCGGCACCACGATCGCCTGGAGCGGCCCGGCGTTCAGCAGCGCGGAGATGCGCTCTGAGGCCGCGCCCGAGACGTAGAAGCGCGTGGTGCCCGGCTTCACCGGCGGCGGGCCGATGATGCCGCCGTCCACGAACGAGGCCCCGCCCTTCTCGACGATGCCGCCGATCTCCCGTGCGGTGGCGGGCGAGACGGCGTTACCGTCCACGAAGGTGCCAGCGAAGCGCAGCCCGGCGACCTCCTTCGCGACGTCGACGGCCGCGTGGGGCGGGCAGACCGACAGGATCACGTCGCTGCCGCGGACCAGCGCGGCGACCGAGCCGACGTCCTCCAACCCGCCCTCGACGGCGCGCTTGCGCGTGTCGGCGCTCCGGCCCTCGCCCGCCCACAAAACGCGCGAGCCGGCCGAGCGCACGGCGGCGCCCACCTTGCTGCCCATGTCACCAGGATTCAGAAGTCCGACCGTGGTCATGCCCTTACCCTCCCTGACGAGCCGGCTGTGCGAGGCCGATCGTGCGGCCCACCTGGGACGGCCTCGGCAGCGCGTCGTGCGCCGCCTGGATCCGTCCGAGCCGCTCGAGAATCTCCGAAGCCATCGGCGCGCTCCGGCGCGTCGATTCGCTCACGTGCAGCGACATCAGCTCGTTGGTCGCCGCAAGAAAGCCCTCCGCAGCATGATACATCTGATGGAAATAGTGGATCCGCTTGGCATCGTGCGCGAGCAGGAGCGTCGTGAAGCGCAGCGGATCGCCCGCCCTCACCTCGCGATGATAGGTCACGTGGGTCTCGAGGCAAAACGTGGTCATCTGCCGCTCCCGCCGGTGGGTCTCGTCGAGGCCGACCCACCGGAAGAACTCGTCGGTCGCGTAGTCGAAGACCACCAGGTAGTAGCCCATGTTCATGTGCCGGTTGTGGTCGATCCACTCCGGCCGCACGACGTCCCGGTAGCGATCGAGCGGAGCCTCGATCACCGGCTGGGCGGACCTGCATCGGTCATGAGCGCGACGCCACCGGGTGGCGCTCGCCCGCCTCGGCTTCGCGGAACCTTGGCATGACCTCGGTGCTGAACAGCGCGAGCGAGCGGGCCGCCGGCTCGAATCCCAGGTTTCCGAACATGAACCGCCCGACAAAGTAATTGGCACCCGTGGTCGCCAGGTGGCGCTCCACCTCGGCGCGCACGGTCGCCGGCGAGCCGACGATTGCGGCGTCGACCGCCAGTGCGCGCTCGAGCGACTCCGCGAAGCGGAACGGCACCGTGTTGAACTGGCGCCAGAGGCTCACCAGGCTGTCGTACCAGGCCTTGTAGGCGGCGCGCGCGCCGGCGACCGCGTCGGCGTCGGTCTCGGCGACGAAGACATGCCGCTGGAGGCCGACCATCGGCATGCTTCCGCCCGGCTGCACAGCCATCGCTTCGAAGTAGCGATCGACGACTTCCTTCATCCGGGCGTTCGGCGCGGTGCCCACGATGTTGACGCCGCGCGCGGCAGCGCCGGCGGCGCCTTCCGGCGACGTGACGCCCTGCCAGAGCGGCGGATGCGGTCGCTGGACCGGCGTGAGCTCGATCGGCACGTCGAGGTAGCGGTAATACCGCCCGCGATGGGTCAGGCGGCCGCCGCGCAGCCCCGCCAGGATCACCTCGAGCGCCTCGGCGTACATCGCCGGCGCTTCCAGAAAATCGACGCCGCAGTAGGCCAGCTCGTACGGCGAGATGCCGCGACCGACGCCCAGCTCGAAGCGCCCACCGCTCATCTGGTCGAGCATCGCGATCTCCTCGACGAGCCGGAGGGGCGTGTAGAGCGGCAAGAGATAGACGAGCGGGCCGAACCTGATCCGCCGCGTGCGCTGCGCGACGGCGGCCAGGAAGATACCGGGCGAGGGCGCCATGCCCAGGCGCGTGGCGTGGTGCTCGGCCAGGTGGTACGTCCTGAATCCCGCGGCTTCCGCAGCCTCGACGAGCTTGAGCCGCTGCTCGTACAGGACGCCGATCGGCTCGTCGGAGCGGTCGACGTGATCGAAGATGCCGAAAGCCACCGCGGCCATGGCCTGGGCAGCATACAATAGCCGCTGCCATGAATGACAGCGACCTCTGCTGGCTGTCCGCCACCGATCTCGCCGCCGGCATCGGCTGACATGAAAGTCGGCGTGAACCTCCTGAACTGGGGGCCGGGTGTGAGCCCGGAGGCGATGGCGCGCTGGGCGTCGCTGGCCGAGGCGCTCGGCTATCACCTCGTGATGATCTCGGACCACGTCGCGCCCACGCCCGATGTCGTCGCCAAGTATCCGGCGCCGATCTACGACCCGTTCACCACGCTGGGCTGGCTCGCCGGCACGACGCGAGCCATCGAGCTCGGCACCACCGTGATCATCCTGCCGTACCGGCATCCTGTGCAGACGGCGCGGGTGGCCGCGACCGTCGACCGGCTGAGCGGCGGCCGCTTCATCTTCGGCGTCGGCGTCGGCTGGTCGCAGCCGGAGTTCGAGGCGCTCGGCGTTCCGTTCGCACGCCGCGGCGCCGTCTCGAACGACTACCTGGCGGCGATCAAGAAGCTCTGGACCAGCGACGTCGCGTCTCACTCGGGCCCGTTCGTCTCGTTCAAGGACGTGCACACCGGGCCCCGTCCGCTCCGCTCACCGCACCCGCCCATCTGGGTCGGCGGCGCGAGCGACGCGGCGATGCGGCGCGCCGTGCGCTATGGCGACGCCTGGCACCCGAACCGGGTGCGAATGGACTGGCTGAGGGACACCGGCGTCCCGAAGATCACGGCGATCGCCCTCGCCGAGGGCAAGTCGGTGCCTGCTCTCTGTCCGCGGATCAGGCTGCAGCTGACGGAATCACCGCTGCCCGACGACCAGCGCCTCGCGGGTCAGGGCACGCTCGACCAGATGCGGAAGGATCTCGAAGGCCTGGAATCGCTGGGCGCGGCCTACGTGCTGCTGGACAGCGCCGGCGACGATCCGCAGGCGACGCGCCAGCACGAGCCTGCCTGGCGGATGCTGGCGATGCTCGCCGACCGGGTTCTTGACCTCCCGCACCAAGCAATGCGTTAGCGTCCTTCGACGCGGCCCGGCGAGAGCGCTTGCAATCTCACCCCATCGAATTGCTTGCCCCGTCCGGTCGGGCGTACCTGGCGCTGGCCGCGGCGGGGTTCAGGCGGTACGCGACCTATCGTGAGGCGATGGTGGCGGCCGTCGTCACCAACTCGGTGTTCGGCTTTCTCCGCTTCGCCGTGATGCTCGCCGTCCTCGACGCGGGTGCGCGCACGGTGGCCGGGTACAACGAGCCCCAACTTGCCACCTTTGTGTGGGCGGGGCAGGGACTGATCGGCGTGGTCCTGCTCTGGGCGCCGCTGGATCTCGCCGAGCGAATCCGCAGCGGTGACGTGGTGACCGATCTGCTGCGCCCGATCGATCCGGTCTGGCAGATGCTCGCCGCCGACCTCGGCCGCGCCGGCTACGCCGCCGTCACCCGCTTCGTGGGCCCGGTGATTGCCGGCGCGCTCGTGTTCGAGCTCTACGCCCCGAGACGCCCGGTCACCTACGCGCTGTTCGTGTGCTCGGCACTCCTGGCCACCGTCGTCTGCTTCGGATGCCGCTACCTCGTCAACGCTGCCGCGTACTGGCTGCTGGACGCGCGAGGCCCGAACACCTTCTGGACCCTGGCGTCCGGGATTCTGGGCGGGCTCTACTTTCCGGTGTGGTTCTTTCCCGACACGCTGGCGGCGGCCCTGACCGTGCTGACGCCGTTCCCGTCGGTCATCCAGATTCCGCTCGACGTCCTCGTCGAGCGGGGCTCGCCCGGGTTGCAGCTCGCGCTGCTCGGCGTACAGGCAGGCTGGGTCGTCGCCATCCTGGCGCTCTGCCGCTGGGTGCAGGCCCGCGGCGAGCGCAAGCTGGTAATCCAGGGTGGCTGATCGGACGCTGACGGCGTACTGCCGCCTGCTCGGCGCGCAGGTCCGCAGCCAGAGCCAGTATCGCGCCTCGTTCGCTGCGGACGTGGTCGGCAGTCTGCTGTTCGGTGTGATCGACGTCGCCAGCGTCGTGGTGGTGTTCCGGGTGACGCCGACGCTGGGCGGCTTCGGATTCGCCGAGGTCTTCCTGATGACCGCGCTGGCCGGCTGCGCGTTCGCGACGGCCGACCTTGCAGTGGGTAACGTCGAGCGCCTGCGCCAGTACGTTCGCAGCGGTTTGCTCGACTCGCTGCTCGTGCGCCCGCTGAGCGCCCTGGCCCAGCTGGCCGTGATGGACGTCGCGACGCGCCGGGTCGGACGGGTGGCGTTCGGCATGGCCATGATCGTGGTGGCCGTGGCGCACGCCTCGGTCCCACTGACGGCGGCACGGCTCGCGCTGCTAGTGGTGACACCGGTCGCCGGCGCGATGATCTTCGGCGCCGTCTTCGTGGCCTCGGCCACCGTCGCGTTCTGGTGGGTCGAGTCGGGCGAGATCGCCAACGGCCTGACCTACGGCGGCCTCAGCTTCACGCAGTATCCGATCACGATCTACGGCACGCTGTTCCGTCGGCTTTTCGCCTACGCGGTCGGCTTTGCCTTCGTCGCGTACTATCCGACCCTGACGCTGCTCGAGCGCGCCGACCCGCTCGGGGCTCCCGCCATCCTCGGCTATGCGTCGCCCGCAGTGGCGATCGCCGCGGTCACCGCCGCCGGGCTGACGTGGCGCGCGGGCGTGCGCCACTACCGGAGCACCGGCTCGTGATCACGACCGGTAGGCAGCCGCACGCGTGAGCGTCATCGAGACCCGCGGGCTCCGCAAGGAGTTCACGGTTCGCATGAAGGCCGGTTGGCTACGCCGTCGCACGCGGGTTGTTGCCGCCGTTGATGGGATCGATCTCGCCGTAGAGCGCGGCGAGATGCTCGGCTACATCGGCCCGAACGGCGCCGGCAAGTCCACGACCCTGAAGATGCTCACGGGCGTGCTGTACCCATCGGCAGGCCATGTGAGGGTTTGCGGACTGGAGCCGGTGGGCCAGCGGACGCAGCTGGCCCGGCGGATCGGCGTAGTCTTCGGTCAGCGCTCGCAGCTCTGGTGGGATCTGCCGCTGCGCGAGTCGTTCACGCTGCTGCAGCACATCTACGCGGTGCCGGCCGCCGACCACGCCGCGCGGCTGGTCCGCTGTCGGCAGCTGCTGGAGCTCGACGCCTTCCTCGACGTCCCGGTCCGCCAACTTTCGCTCGGCCAGCGGATGCGGGGAGAGCTGACCGCCGCGCTCCTGCACGGGCCCGAGGTGCTGTTCCTCGACGAGCCGACCATCGGGCTCGACGTCGTGAGCAAGCAGGCCGTGCGCGCTTTCCTCGCGACGCTCGGCGCGGCCGGCGACACGACCGTGGTCCTGACGACGCACGACCTCGCCGACATCGAGCGGCTGTGTCGTCGCCTGGTCGTGATCGACCAGGGCCGGGTCGTGCACGACGGCTCGCTGGACGACCTCCACGCACGGTATGGCTCCCGGCGTCGGCTGGTCGTGGACCTCGACGAGCCGCTGAAGGTGGACCTGGTGCTGCCCGGGGTCACGGTGGAATCGCGCCAGGCCGACGGCCGGCGGATCACGTACGCATTCGACGGCACCGCCACCGCGGGCGACCTCGTGAGCCGGCTCGTCGAGCTGGCCGCGCTGCGCGACATCTCGGTGCTGGAGCCGGCCATCGAGGACGTCGTGGCCCAGCTCTACACGCGCCGACGCGGCTGAGGGGGTCGCGCCGGCTAGAGACTACCTATCGGCATCCGGCCGGCTTGTGCACGCGCTCGGTCGACGCGGGATACTTCGCGAGCTTCTCGGCGGGCCGGCGTGGCCGGCTGACGAGCTCGCCGCCGCAATTCGGGCAGCGGCCCTCGAGCACCGTCGTCGCACACGAGCGGCAGAACGTGCACTCGAACGAGCAAATCATCGCGTCGCTCGAGTCGGGCGGCAGGTCGCGATCGCAGCACTCGCATCCGGGACGCAGCTGCAGCATCACGCTTTCTCCTATTTGCGTGCCCGGCGGTACACGAGATCGGCGGTGACGACGTCCTCGACCGCGACGCCGACCGACTTGAAGAGCGTGAGCTCGCCCGCGGACTCACGGCCGCGCATGGCGCCGCTCACCACCTCGCCGATCTCGGCGTCGATGCGGCCCGCGGCGATGATGTCCCCGGACTCGCGCGTCGCCGCCTCGCGCGACTCGACGTAGATGCGCGCGGCGCGGAGGACTTCGTCGTCCAGCTCTCGCCAGGTCGGACGCGGCGCCCCGACCGCGTTGATATGAGTGCCCGGCGACAGCCACTCACCACGGAGTACCGGCACCTGTGACGTCGTCGCGACGACGACCACGTCGGCGCCGCGTACCGCCTCGGCCGCCGAGTCGGCGGCCTGCACGCCGAACTGCCGAGCGAAGGGCCGCGCGTTCCGCGGGCTCCACACCCGAATCTCACGGAACGCGCGAACCAGACGCATCGCTTCCAGGTGGCTGCGCGCCTGAACGCCCGAGCCGAGGATCGCCAGCACCGACGCCTCGGGTCTAGCCAGGAGCTTCGTGGCGACCGCCGACACCGCGGCGGTGCGCATCTCGGTGATAAGGCGGCCGTCCATGGTCACGAGTGGCTCGCCGGTCTCGGGCCGGAAGAGCAGGATCAGCGCGTGGTGCGTGGGAACGCCCTGGTTGTTCGGATAGAAGGTAACCAGCTTGGCGCCGAGAGCGCCGCCGTAGGCCGGCATCAGGCCGAGAAAGCCGCTGTGCTCCCCGACCGGCATCATGACGCGCATCGGCTGCACGACCTTGCCGCGCGAGAGATCGGCCAGGGCGGTCGCCATGGCCGGGATCAGCTCGTCCATCCGAAGAAGCGAGCGGACCGCCTCCTCGTCGAGGATCAGCGGCATCCCGCTCATGCGCGAAGGAGCCTCGCGACCTCGTCGTGTGCTTTCAGGGTAGCGATCTCGAGCGCCGTCTGTCCGTCGCCCGTACGCCGCCGGCGGTCGGCGCCGCTTTCCAGCAGTAGGCGCACCAGCGCCACATCGCCGTTGAAGGCCGCCTCGTGCAGCGGCGTGTGGCCGCTCGGCGAGCCGCGGCCGTCGACCGGGGCGCCGCGCGAGATGAGCAGCCGCGTGACGGCCGGCCGCCGGTCGGCGCGCGGGCTGGCGGCCGCAGCGTTGATGGGCAGGTTGCCCTCGCCGTTTCGAGAGACCGCGAGCACGTCCGCTCCCGCGTCGAGGAGCGCCTCGACGGTCACCGAATGGCCGAAGAAGGCCGCGAGATGCAGCGGCGTCCAGCCGTCGTGTGCGAACTGTCGGACCGCCGACGGATCTCTCTGGAGCTCCCGCCGGACGTCCGCGTCGAGCCCGAGCGCGCACGCCTCGAAGAAGCTCGGGCGCGCCCCGTGATCGAGGAGCAGCCGGACGAGATCCTGCTTACCGTGGTAGGTCGCGACCAGGACAGGGGAATCGCCCTTGTCGTCCCGGGCGTTCGCGAGCTCCGGGTTGGCCGCCAGGATCTCGGCGGCGGCCGCGGCGTTGCCGCGGCGGATGTAGGCGAGCAGGTCAGCGATCCCGTTCATCACCCGCAGGGGTGCCGAAGTGTGCGCTGCAGGCCGTCGCGGGGCTGGGGCCCCGCCGGCCGAGGCGCACCTATGGATTAATGAACGGCTGGCTACGCCCGCGCGAACGCCGGCGGCGCCTGCTGGATCATCTCGTCCCACGGCCCGGGGAATCGGCCTTTCGAGCCCTGCTCCGAGAACGGCCGCTCGCGATTCCACTCGCTGCGCGGCTGCTCGTAGTAGACCTCGAGGCCGTTGCCGTCGGGATCCGAGAAGTAGATGCCGATCGACACGGTGTGGTCCGACACGCTGATGGGAACGTCCTTGGCCTTCAGCCGGTGGTACATCTCGGCGAGGTCCGCGAGGCTGCCCATGCGCCAGGCCACGTGGTTCAGGCCCACGCCCTTCTTCTGGGGTCCCGGCGCGTCCTCGCCCACTTCGAACAGGGCGATGTCGTGTGCATGGTCGCGGTCGCACGACAGGAAGGCCGCCCGCAGCTTGCCGGTTCCTGGAAACGTCATGGTGTCCTGGGTGTGCAGTCCGAAGACGTCCGTGTACCACTTGTGCGAGCGCTCGGCGTTGCGCACGAAGATGTTGACGTGATCGAGGGCAACCGGCTTGTAGGCCATGTCCTGTCTCCTGCGGGCAGAGTCGACTCTGAGGCGAGTATACCGCACGGGCCGGCGCTGCCGGGCCCGGCGTCAGTCCGCGAAGATCAACATCAGGTAGGCCAAAAAGAGCAGCACGTGCACCGCGCCCAGGAGGACGTTCGTGCGCTCGAGGGCGAACGTCACGATGCTGATCACCAGGGTCAGCGCCAGCAAGATTGCCGTGGTCGGCTCGAGGCCGAGGATGATCGTTCGGCCGGTGATGAACCCGATGATGAGCACCGCCGGGATCGTCAGGCTGATGCTCGACAGCGCGGTGCCGAGCGCCAGGTTGATGGAGCGCTGGAGCCGGTTGGCCAGGGCCGCCCGTACCGCGGCCAACGACTCGGGTGACAGGATCAGGATCGCGACCAGCAGCCCCCCGAGCGGGGCCGGCGCCCCGAGCACGCTGATTCCGTAGTCGGCCGGCACCGCGATCTTCTTGGCGAGAAGGACGATCGGGAGGACGTAGGCGAGCAGCAAGAGACCATGGTACCGCGCCGAGTGAATCTCGCCCCCGTGCGCTTCGGTGGCGTCGATGGCCTCGGGCGAGACGAAGTAGTCGCGATGGCGCAGCGTCTGGATCGCGAGGAACACGCTGTAGAGGCCGACCGACATGACGATGAGAAAGCCGGCCTGGAGCGGGGAGAGCGTCGGTCCGGGCGTCGTCACGGTGACGCTCGGGAGAATCAGCCCGAGCACGGCCATCGGCAGGATCACGGCCAGAAAGGCGTTCGCGCCGTAGATGTTGTACGTCTGCTCGTGATAGCGAAGCCCGCCGAGCAGGAGGCACGCCCCCACCAGCCCGTTCAGCACGAGCATCACGATGGCGAGCATGGTGTCGCGCGCCAGCGACGACTCGCCGCTGCCGGCGTACATCACCCCGGTGATCATCATCATCTCCATGCCGCTCATCGAGAGCGTCAGCACGAGCGTGCCGAGGGGCTCGTGGATCTGCTCGGCGAGCGCCTCCGCATGGCGCACCACGGCGAACGCCGAGACGAGAATGGCGGCGAAGAGCCAGCCCAGCATGAGCCCGAACCAGGCGAGATCCCCCAGGTCGGCGAGCCAGCGCTCGCCGAGCGCGAGGAACAGCACCGTGGTGGCGAGGCTCGCCGCCAGCGGCCATTCCCGGCGGATCCGCGCGACGACGAGAGAGGTCACCGGTGATCGCCCCCCGGACGCCAGCCAACTTTCTCGGCCCACAACGAGGCGGCCGCATAAAGGAAGTGCACCACCACGACCGGATGGCTCAATGGAGCTCCAAGAGATGGGTGTGGTCGGCGGCCCCGGAGCGCCGCTCGAACCCCAGTCGCTCGTAGAGCTGGGCTGCGGCCGGGTTCTGGGTGCTCAGGCGGAGCCGATCGAATCGACCGCGCGCCGCGGCCAGTACATGCTCGACCAGCCGCCGGCCGACGCCGGATCGCCGGTAGTCTGTGAGCACGTACAGATGGCGCACTCGGCCGACGCCCGGCGCCCGCGTGTAGGGATCAACGTTGAGCCCACAGGCGCCGATCAGGCGGCCTTCCATCCAGGCTGCGAACAGGACCTCGCCGGGCCGGTCGAATCGATTCGCCCCGCCCGCCCACTCGTCGGCGAGCCGGCGCACGAACCGGTATCCGGCGCGCTCGCTCTCGGCGACCATGGCGTCGAAGAGATCCGGCGACGCCTCTGTGAGGCGCTCGATATGGACTCGGCCCGCGCTCACACCCACACGCCGTCCGCCGCGGTACGATCGCTCGGCGCGTCACCCGTGTTGAGGGTACCGGCCGGCTCGATGAGCATCATCCGGCACTCTCCCGTCGCGGACGGCTTGTGCTCCACGCCTCTGGGAACGACGAACATCTCGCCGGCTCGCAGCGCGACGTCGCCGTCGCGCAGATGAATCGTCATCTCGCCGTCCAGCACGATGAAGACCTCGTCGGTTTTAGGGTGGGCATGCCAGATGAACTCCCCCTGAATCTTCACCAGCTTGAAGTGATAGTCGTTCATCTGGGCGACGATCCGCGGCGACCAGCGCTCGCCGAAGCGGCCGAACTTCTCGGAGAAATTGATCGCAGAGTGCGGCATGGTCCCCTCCTGTTCCGCGCGCGTCAGCCCGCGCTCATCAGGCCGACAGACGCTTCCGGAGAAAGAAATTCTGGTAGCCGCGCGGAAAGTCGTCGACGCAGCACAGAACCTCGAAACCGTGCTTCGCGTAGAAGGCCGGGGCCTGGAACGTGAAGGTCGTCAGAATCATCTGCCGGCATCCCCGGCGCCGGGCCTCCTGCTCCGCGGCATCGAGCAGCCGAGTTCCCAGCCCCTGCCGCCGCCGTGACTCCTCCACCCAGAGCTGGCGAATTTCGCAGCCGCCGCCCCACGTGTTGCCGCAGATCCCGGCGACGATCCGGCCGCGCTCGTCCTTCACGAAGATCGCGAGCCACTCGCCATCTCGGAATCCCGTTGCTCCAGCATTGAACTCATAGATCCGGTCCTCCAGGTACTGGACCTGCTCGGGTGTCGGATCCTCGAATTCGAATTCGTGGGTCATGCCGGTCTCACCAGGCTGTACATGACAGCATCCGAGGGCCCAGAGGGCAACAAGAGCCGGCTCCGAAGCACGCCCTCGCGTGTGGCGCCGACCTTCTCCGCCACGCGCTGGCTTCGCGTGTTGCCGACCGCGATCACGATCTCGAGCCGGTTCAGATCGGTCTCCCGGAACGCATACGCCGCGACCTGCTGCACGGCAGCCGGCGCCACGCCGCGCCCCGCTGCGGAGGTGCGCACCCAGTAGCCGAGATTCGCAAACCGGTTCATCGGATTGATCTGATTGATTCCGCAGCCGCCGAGCAGGCGGCCTCCGTCGCCGACGATCACGAACTCGAACGCCCTCTTCTGCCGAGCGGCCTCGATTTGAAGCCTCACCCATTGTCGCGATTCATCGAGCGTGTAGCGCGCGTGGCACCAGGGCATCCAGGGGTAGACCTCGGCCACCGACTCGAGCGCGGCGCTGTGGATTGGCTCAGCATCCTTGAGCTGATAGAGTCGGACGGTGCACGCGCTCATGGCGCCACCTCCTTCACCGCCGAGCCTACCCGGCCGGGAGCCGTCTGAACACGGCGCCCAGCACGGGGTGCGCCCCTTCGGCCAGTGCGACCGGGCGCCGGCTCGAGTACTCGATGCAGAGCGGCCCCTCGTCGCGCTTCGGGTCGATCTCGACGGCGATGCGCATGGACGAGCCCGGCCAGCGGTAGACGAGCGTTCCGTCACGATCGTCGGCCCGCGCGCCGCCGACGACGGATCCCCACTGAGCGTGAGCCCGCTCGGCCGAGCGCGCGCTGAGCCGTAACCCGACTACGGCGATCGACGGCCCCGGGGCCTCCGGCGGGTGGTGGGCGCCGTTCGTCTCGGCGAACTGGACGACGATGCCCTGAGCCTCCCGCGGGTGCAGGAACGCTTCCTTCCACTCCGGCTCGGAGTCGTCGTAGCCGACGATCGAATAGCCGCTCGCCCGCGCGCGGTCACAGGCGTCGTCGAGGCTCGGCACTGTGAACGTCACGTGATGAATCCCCGCGCCACGCTGGGCGAGGAAGCGATGCAGGAATCCGTCCTCGCCGGCGGGCTCCAGAACCTCGAGATCGCCGCCGCCCTCGTAGCGCCAGTGCCAGAACCGATATTCGTCGGTCGTCGCGCCGAAGGTCGATCGGCCGCCGAGCTGGCCGGCGAGAATCGGCTCGGCGTCGGCCAGACGCGGTACGGCGATCGCGATGTGATCGAACAGGACTGGGCGCACCGCGCCTACGACAGGACCGCGGTCTTCTTCCGCTCGATCATCGCGAAGTCGATCGAGGCGCCCAGCCCCGGCCGGTTCATCGCGTGCACGAGCCCGCTCCGGTCGACCTCGATGTCCTCTACCAGCCCGTACTTCTGCGCCGCGGCCGGCAGTAGCACCTCGAAGAACTCGCAGTTTTTGATGGCCATGATCACGTGCAGGTTGGCCACGTTGTTGAGCGAGTTACCGCCGTGGTGCACCTCGAAGTTCATGTGGAAGCCCTCGGCCAGGTGCGCGGTCTTCACCAGCGAGGTGATCCCGCCCTTCACGGCGACGTCGCCGCGCAGGTAGTCCGTCGCCTGCGCGGTGAGCCACGGCGCGAAGGCGGTGAAGCCGCCGGGCGCGTACTCGGTCGCCAGGATGGGAATCGAGAGCTTCTGCTTGAGCTTGACGTAGTTGTAGATGTCGTCGTCGGCCAGCGGATCCTCGTACCAGTGAAAACCCAGGCGCTCGGCCGCCTGCCCCACCCGCAAGGCGTCCGGGTACACGTACGCCCAGGTCGAATCGAGCATGACCGTGAAACGCTCGCCCACGGCGCGGCGCACCGCCTCGCAGACCTCGATGTCGACCTTGGGATCGGTCGGCGGGTGGATCTTGTAGGCGGTCCAGCCCTCGGACTTGAACTTCACCGCTTCCTCTGCGTACGCCTCCTTCGAGGCGAGGACCGCAGAGCTCGCGTAGGCTGGCACGCTGTCGCGGTACGAGCCAAGCAGCCGGTGGATCGGCTGATTGGCGAGCTTGCCCGCGATGTCCCAGAGGGCGATGTCCATCGCGCCGATCGCGCGATACGTCGTGGCGCGGCTGCGCTGCCAGAGCCTCTGGTAGAGACGCTCACGATCGAGAGGGTCCTGGTCCATCACGACCGGCTTCAGAAACTGGATGAGCGACTCGGCGTCCAGATGGGCGCCGCGCTGCGCGGAGCCGAGGAACGCGTGGCCCTCGACGCCTTCGTCGGTGCGGACGGTGAGCAGACCGAGCTGGCTCTTGCCGCTGAACCGGCCGGTGTGCCGGCCGTAGGTGGTCGCGGGAATATCGGTCCAGGCGAACAGGGTAAGCGTGACGTCGGTGATCTTCACGGGAACTCCTCCATTCGATTCCTCAATTCATAAGCGCGTCTCGGCCGGCGGGACCCCAGCCCCGCGACGGCCTGCGGCGCGCACGTCGTTCAGCGCGCCGTCAGGTACGGCCACAGCGCGTCGGCGCCGCGCTCGGCGACCGCGCGTCCGAGCTCGACCGCCCAGTCGCCCTCGCCGCCGAACTCGGCGCGCCACGACCAGAGGCGCCGCGTGACGAACTGCAGCGCGTGCTCGTAGGTGAAGCCGATGGCGCCGTGCGTCTGATGAGCGATCGACGCGCCCACGCCCGCCGCCTCGCCGACCCTGACCTTGGCGGCGGCGATCTCGAACGCGGCGTCGTCCCGGTCGGCGGCGCGGAACGCGTTGGCCGCCGCCGTGCCGGCCGCAGCCGTGTGCCCGGCCAGGACCGCCAGGTTCTGCTGGATCACCTGGAAGGAGCCGATCGGCTTTCCGAACTGCCGACGCTCCGTCGCGTACTGCGAGGCCTGACGCAGGAGATAGTCGAGGCCACCCGCCATCTGCGCCGAGCGCGCCAGGGCGCCGTAGAGCCAGACGGCGTTCGCGGGCACGCCGCGCGCCGCGGGCGCCGTCGCGACCACCGGCGATCCCTCGAAGACGAGTGTGTCACGCGGCTCGCGGGCCAGGTTCTGGTCCCGCGCGGCCGCGGCCCCACGCGCCGCCAGCGCAACCATCGGACGCCCTTCGGCCTCGGCCACGACCACGACGTGCTGGGCGGCGGCGCCCCACGGCACGCGCGCGGCCGAGCCGTGAAGCCGCCAGCCCGAACCGGCGCGGACGAGCCGCAGCGTGTCGTCGCGGCGAGCCGGCGCGATCGTCAGGGGTCCGGACGGTACGTCGAGCTCGGCTCCGGACAGGAGCCAGGAGCCGACGATGCTCTCGGCCAGCGGCAGCGGCACCGCGTGGCGGCCGGCCGCGCGGATCACCACGAACGCGTCGGCCCAGGTGCCTCCAGCGCCGCCCTTCGACTCGGCCACGAGCGGCAGCGTCAGTCCGTTCTCTTCGACTGCCTGCCAGAGCGCGGCCGGCCACTCGCCGCGCTCGGCGGACTCCAGGAGATCCTTGGTCACGAGGTCGGTGAACAGGCGCGTGACGACGTCGCCGAGGATCGTCCTCAGCTCGTTCATCGGAGCCCCAGCCCGCGCGCGATGATGCCGCGCAGGATCTCGCGCGTCCCGCCGCGGAGCGAGAACGACGGCGCCCGCTGCATCAGGAAGCCGAGCACCTGCTGCAGGTCGGTTCCCGAGTCGATCGTGGGCTCGACGCCGAGCAGCGCATGGACCACCTCGGGCACTTCCTGCTCGAAGGTCGTCCCGACGTCCTTGACCACCGCCGCCTCGAGGTTCGGGTTCTCGCCCGCCTCGAGCATGAGGGCGACCGAGAGCGACATCTGCCGGAGCGTGGTCAGGTGCGCGACCAGGCGGCCTACGGTGGCGGCGGCGCGCTCGCCCGGGTCCTTCGACACCGCGCGGATCAGCTCGAGCACCAGCGCGAAGCTCGACAGGTAGCGCTCGGGGCCGCTGCGCTCGAAGGCGAGCTCGGTCGTCACCTGCTTCCAGCCGGCGCCCTCGTCGCCGACCCGCATGTCCTCGGGCACGAATACGTCCTCGAAGACAACCATGTTGAAGTGGTGCGAGCCGGCCAGGTCGATGATCGGGCTCATCGTGATACCCGGCAGCTTCGTGTCGACCAGGAACTTCGTGAGCCCCTCCTGCTTCTTCGCCGGATCGTGATGCGTGCGGAAGGTCGCGATCATGTAGTCGGCCAGGTGTGCATTGCTCGTCCACACCTTGGTGCCGTTCACCCGGTAGCCGCCCGGCACGCGCTCGGCGCGGGTGCGCAAGGACGCGAGGTCGGAGCCTGAGTCAGGCTCGCTCATCCCGATGGCGAACGACAGCTCGCCGCGCGCAATAGCCGGCAGAAACTTCTGGCGCTGCGTCTCGGTGCCGAAGCGAAGGAGCAGCGGACCCGACTGACGGTCGGCGATCCAGTGGGCCGAGACCGGCGCGCCGGCGGCGAGCATCTCCTCGAGCACCACGTAGCGCTCGAGCGCGCTCCGCTCGTGGCCACCGTAGCGCTTCGGCCACGTCATGGCGATCCAGCCGCGCGCGCCCATCTTCTTGCTGAACGCGCGGTCGAAGCCGCCCCAGGAGTGCGCGCGGAGCACGGGCGAGGTGTCACCCAGCTCGCGGCGAAGGAACTCGCGCACCTCGGCGCGTAGCGCCTCGGCCGCCGGCGGCAGCTCGCCCAGCTCGAAGTGGAAGGTCTGCGTGCTCACGCGTAGCTCTCGCGCTTGCGCAGCTCGACGAAGAGCCCGTGCGTGTCTTGCGGATGCACCCAGGCCACGTCGGGGCGGCGACCGTCGACCCGGACGCCCGCCTGCTTCAACCGCTCGACGCTCCCGGGAATGTCCTGACACTCGAAGCCGACGAGATAGACGCCCTCGCCGTGCTTGGCCAGGAAGCGGCCCACCGCCTTGTCGGGATCGGTCGGCTGCAGGAGCTCGATGTGGCCGATGCCCGTCGGCAGGATCGCGTTCTTGAATCCGAACTCCTTGGACTCGGCGCGATGGTGCACCTTCAAACCGAAGAGTCGCGTGAACCGTTCGATCGCGGCGTCCAGATCGCGCACCACGACCGTCAGCTCGACGATGTCGCCCAGCATTGCTCGCCTCCTGAAGAGTAGAAGCGGATAATACAGTAGAATCTCGTCGCTCGAAACCGTGCGCCTTCTACTATTTCGCTCGTCTCGGCCGGCGGGGCCCCAGCCCCGCGACGGCCTGCGACTCGCCCTGCCGTTCTTCTACGGCTGGTCAGTCGTCGCGATCGCGTTCGTCACCATGGGCGTCGGCGTCAACGCGCGGACCGCCTTCTCGCTCCTGTTCCCGGCGATCCTCGACGAGTTCGGCTGGCCGCGCGGCGTCACCGCCGGCGCCTTCTCGTTCGGGTTCTTCGTCTCGGCACTTCTCGGTCCGTTCCTCGGCCGGCTCATGGACCGGCGCGGGCCGCGCGCCGTCATGCTGCTCGGCGTGGCCCTCGTGTGCGCCGGCCTCGGGCTGGCCCCGCGCGCCAGCGCGCCGTGGCATCTCTACCTGACGCTGGGCGTGCTCGTCGCCGGCGGCACCGTGTGCCTGGGCTACACCGGACACGCGCTCTTTCTGCCGAACTGGTTCGTGCGGCGGCGCGGGCTCGCGATCGGCATCGCGTTCTCCGGCGTCGGCGTGGGCGCGATCGTGATCCTGCCGTGGCTCTCGCGGCTGATCGCTCGAGCCGGCTGGCGCGCGGCGTGCCTGGCGATGGCCGCGCTCGTCGCCGTGACGCTAGTCCCGCTGAACTTCTTCACGCGCCGGCGCCCGGAGGACCTGGGGCTTTTGCCCGACGGCGACACGGCCCGCGAGTTCGCGACTCGCGGCGGCGGGCACCCGTCGAACGTCGTCGATCACGCCTGGGTGGCAACCGATTGGACGCTCGCGCGCGCGATGCAGACCGCGCGCTTCTGGTGGGTGGCCATTGGTTTCGCAGCCGGCCTCTTCGCCTGGTACGCCGTGCAGGTGCACCAGACGAAATACCTGATGGAGATCGGCTTCGCGCCCGCGGTGGCGGCCGGCGCGCTGGGCCTCGTCGCCTTCACCGGCATCGTCGGCCAGATCGCCCTCGGCCATCTCTCGGACCGGATCGGACGCGAGTGGATGTGGACCTTGTCGTGCGCCGGCTTCGTTGCCACCTACGCGCTGCTTCTGGTCATGCGCGAGCAGCCGACGCCCGCGCTCCTCTACTTAATGGTGGCGGCGCAGGGCGTGCTGGGCTACGGGCTCGCCTCGGTCTTCGGCGCGATCCCTGCCGAATTGTTCCAGGGCAAGCACTACGGGACGATCTTCGGCACGCTCAGTCTCGCCTCGATCGTCGGCGGCGCCATCGGACCCTGGGTTGCCGGCGCCCTGCACGACCGCACGGGCAGCTACGTCCTCGCGTTCTGGATCGCGATCGCCGTTAGCGCCGTATCGGCGGGCGCGATATGGCTGGCCGCTCCGCGCAAGGTGCGGGCGGTTGCGGGGCGCGTCCCACGTGGCTTATAACCAGGCTCCGTGAGCACCGTCACCGCGCGACCCATCACGGGCCCGGAAGCCTGGCACGGAAGCGACCTGGTCAGGACCACCGACTGGATCCGCCCGATCTCGGCGGCGGCAATCGACGAGATCGACCGGGCCCTCCGCATCGTCAAAGCTCGCGGCGTGGCCTGGCGCGACATTCGCCGCGAGGATTTCCCGCTCCCCGGGTTCAGCCGGGATCTTGCCGCCGTCAGCCACGAGCTCGAGCACGGCCGCGGCGTGGTGCTGCTGCGCGGGCTTCCGGTGGAGCGTTACACGGAAGACGAGCTGCGCCAGGTCTACTGGGGCATCGGCGCTCACCTCGGCGCCGCCCGCTTCCAGAACGCCCACGGCGAGCTGATTGGCGACGTGCGCGACGAGCTGCGCGCCTATGGCCAGGTGAACCAGCCCGGCGTCGAGCAGAAGCCCGGTGAGCCGGTGACGTCGCGCTACAAAGCGCGGTCGAGCGGGCCGCTGCGCTTTCACACCGATCGCGCCGACGTCGTCGGGCTGCTCTGCGTGCGCCAGGCGCGACGCGGCGGCATCAGCAAGATCGTCAGCTCGGTCGCGATCCACAACGCGATCCTGGAACGGCGGCCCGATCTCCTGATGCTCCTCCACCAGGATTACTACCGCACGCGTGAGGGCGAGGAGCTCGGCGGCAACCGCCGCTGGTACGCGCTGCCGGTCTTCGGCGTGCGCGACGGGCGCTTCACGAGCCAGTACTCGCGCACCTTCGTGGAGGCGGCCCAGCGGATCGACGGGATTCCGAAGCTCACAGCGGCTCAGGACGAGGCGCTGGACATGCTCGCGGAGATCGCCGAGGAGCTGTGTTTCGAGATGGAGCTACAGGCGGGCGACATCCAGCTTCTGAACAACCACGTCACCTACCATGCCCGCACGGCCTTCGAGGACGACGCGGCGGCCGGCCGCGACCGCCTCCTGTTCCGGCTCTGGCTGTCGATGCCGAACAGCCGCGCGCTTCCGCAGGGCTTCGAGGCGCTGTGGGGCAGCGTCGAGCCCGGCGCGCTCCGCGGCGGCATCGCCCAGGCCTGAGCCCGGGCGGCGCCGCTACTTCACGATCTCGAGCAGCTCGACCTCGAAGACCAGCGTGGCGCCGCCCTTGATCACGGGCGGCCGGCCCTGGTCGCCGTACGCGATGTCCGACGGGCACACGAGCTTGCTCTTGCCGCCCACCTTCATCATCGAGACGCCCTCGGTCCAGCATTTGATCACGCCGTTGAGCGGCAGGACGATCGGCTCGCCGCGCTGTACGGAGCTGTCGAAGACGGTGCCGTCGGTGAGCGTGCCGTGGTAGTGCACCTTCACTCGATCCGTCGCTTTCGGCGAGGGGCCGGTGCCGGGCTTGATCGTCGTGATGACCAGCCCCGAGGCGGTCTTGGTTGCGCCCTTCTCGGCGGCCGCCTTGTCCAGGTACGCCAGCCCCGCCTTCTTCTCGACCGACGCCGTCGCGCTCGCCCGGGCCGTCTGCAGCGCTGTGATCTTCGGCGCATACGTCTGCACGTCGACCTTGTACTCCTTCTTCAGGACGCCGTCGCTGACACCGGCCAGGACCGCGTCGAGCTCGGTCGCGTTCAGGTTGAAGCTCGCCAGATTCTGGCTGATCACGAGCCCCAGGGCGTAGAGCGTCCTCTGGTCCTCCGTCTTGAGCTCGGGCCCGGCGGCAGCGGCGACAACCACAGTGATCAGCAGGAGGACGGCCGAGACGGGCAGGAACTTGCGCATGGGGATCCTCTCTTCGTGCGGATTAGCGTAGGATAGGTCGATCTTCTCACGGGAGGCCAGCGATGCCGGAATCGATTCCCGCGCCGCTCATCATCGACACGCTCAAGGACACGTTCCGTGAGGCGCGCGGGAACAGCACGCGTGAGCCGCTCGGCTGGATCCTGAGTGTCCCCGACACGCATCAGAAGACCGTGCTGGCCGCGCTCGACAAGGAGCGCGCGCTTCGCGTCGTCACCTGCGCCACCGAGGACGAGGCCAACGCCGTGGCCGCGGGCCTCTGGATCGGCGGCGAGCCGTGCGCACTGCTGATTCAGCACGCCGGTCTCTACGCGTCGGTGAACACGATCCGCGGCGTGGCGATGGACGGGCGGGTGCCGATCTTCTACATCATCGGCCTGCTCTCGCGCGAGAAGGATCGCGACCTCAAGGATTCGCGGCACTCGATGGTCCGCTTCGCCGAGCCGCTGCTCGACACCTTCGGCGTGCCGCACGCGCGCCTCGAAGGCCCCGACGACGTGCACCGTATCCCCGAGTACTATCGCCTGAGCCGCGAGCGCCGCGGCCCCACCGCGGTCCTCGTCGGCCTGGAGACCATCTAGATGGCCATGAAGCCCGAAGACGTCCTGCGCGCGATCGCTGCGGCCCGCGGCGATGCGATCTGCGTGCCGACCATGACCACCTCGCCGGCCTGGCGCACGATCGCGCCCGACGATCTCTCGGTCGGCTGCACCGGCTTCATGGGCGGCGCCTCCTCGCTCGGCCTCGGCCTGGCCCTGTCGATGCCTAGGCGCCGGGTGGTGGTGTTCGACGGCGACGGCTCCCTGCTCATGCAGCTCGGCTCCCTCGCCACGATCGCCGGGGCCCGACCCCGGAACCTCACCCATCTCCTCTTCAAGAACGGCGTCTACCACACCTCGGGGGCGCAGGAGATCCCGGGCGGGCTGACGGTCGACTTCGTCCAGATGGCGAAGGGCGCCGGCTACCCCAAGGCGTACGCGGTCACCGACCTCGACGACTTCAAGCGCCGCCTGCCTTCGATGTTCACGGACGAGGGGCCGCTGCTGGTCGAGCTCCACACCGGTCTGGCCGACAAGACACCGATGACCGACCGGGGGGGTCTGCCGTTCAACCAGCAGGTCGAAAATCTGAGAAAGAAGCTCGACAAGGTCGGCTGACCCACCGATCCGGAGGCCACTCACAAGACGTAGTGATTGGTGATGGCATCCACGTTACCCTGGACGCGGGCGATGGCCGCGTTCGACATCGACACGTACCTGGCGCGCTCGGGCGCCGTGGACCTGTGGGCCGTTGACTGGGCGGGCGTGCCGAAGCATCCCTTGCCGCCGGGCGCCGTCCGGACCCTTCGCTACATGCAAGACATCGAGAGCCACACGATCGTTTACCTGCGCTCGCTCCTGGCGACGCGCGCGATCGACGACCCCGACGTCGCCACGTTCCTGGCGTGCTGGGTACACGAGGAAACGTTTCACGGTCTCGCCCTCGAGCGCTTCCTGGCGGCGGCCGGCCACCCCATGGGGCCGCGTCCGAAGCCGCACGGGCATGAGAGCTTCCCTCAATGGCTCGAGGCGCGATCGACCGCGATGCTGTCCAAGCTGTGGCCGGACTTCTGCGCGGTGCACATGACGTGGGGCGCCATCAACGAGCTGACCGCGCTCACGGGCTATCGCCGGCTGGCGGCGCGCGCCGGGCACCCTGTGCTCACCGCGCTGCTCGAGCATGTCCAGCGCGACGAGGCGCGGCACTTCTTCTTCTACTATCGGCAGGCGGAGATCAGGCTGCAGCGTCCCGCCGCAGCCAAGGTGTCCCGTTTTCTGGTGGATCGTTTCTGGGGTCCTGTGGGCAGCGGAGTTCAGCCGCTCAACGAGCTTCGCTTCATGGCCAGCTATCTCTTCGGCGACGAAGAAGGCCGCGCCGCGGCTCGCAAGGTCGACGAGACCATCCGCAAGCTGCCCGGGTTCGGCTCCGTGCGGCTTCTCGATGCCTGGCTGGATCGATTCCACGAGGGAGGACGGAATGGCGACGATAGCAACTGATCATTACCGGGCGTACACGCCCCGGCCCTTCACGCGCGCCGAGCGCGATTCGGTGACGATCCTGTTCGGGGGCCTGCACTGGCGCATCGAGCGCATCTTGCAGGCGGTGCTGGAGTCGAGCGGCTACCGCGCGCGGATCCTGCCCATCGCGACGAAAGCGGATCTGCTGACCGGCCGCGAGACCGCCGACATCGGGCAGTGCTGCCCCACCAGCTTCACCACCGGCAATCTCGTGAACTTCCTCAAGAAGGAGTCGAAGCAGGTCGGCGTCGAGGCCGTCAACGAGAAGTACGTCTATCTCACCGCCGGCTCGTGCGGGGCCTGCCGCTTCGGTCAGTATCACGCCAGCTACGAGCTAGCCTTGCGCAACAGCGGGCTCGAGCGCTTCCGGATGTTCCTGATGGCCCAGGACAACCTGAACCAGAACATGGGCGACGGCCTGGATCTCAACCTGCCCATGACGCTCGGCTGCCTCTGGGGCATCTTCTGCACGGACCTGGTCCAGGACCTCGAGTATCAGGTGCGCCCCTACGAGGTGCACCCCGGCCAGACCGCCGCGGTCGTCCAGGACAGCGTCGAGTACCTCTACCAGGTCTTCCGGGGCCGGCCGGCGATGTCGCCGAAGAAGTCGGTGCTGTGGCACCTGACCACGCCGTACTTCACCCGGGCGATGCGCGAGGTGCACCGGAAGTTCGCGGCGATCGAGGTCGATCGCCTGCGGGTCAAGCCCAAGGTCAAGATCACCGGCGAGTTCTATCTGCAGACCGTCGAGGGCGATCCCAACTACAACATCCATCGATGGCTCGAGAGTGAAGGCGCCGAGGTCTACCCGGCGGCCATCACGATCTGGATGGAGTACCTGCTGCGCCTGGGGCTCCAGCGCTTCGAGGACTACAGCGGCATCGAGAAGCACGCGCGGCTGAAGCTGGGGCTCGGCCGCGTCGCGCAGGGCATCTACCGGCTGACCGTCAATCGCCTGCGGCGCGCGATGGGCAACCTGCCCCACGAGAGCCCGAGCCAGTTCGAGCTCCGACGGCTGGCGGCGCCCTACTTCAATAGCCGGCTCGACGGGGGCGAGGGCGACATGCTGGTCGGCAAGACGCTCTGGGCCAACCAGAAGAAGAAGGCCCACATGATCTGCGAGCTCTCGCCCTACTCCTGCATGCCGAACACGATGTCGATCGGCGCCATGGCGGGAGTGATCGGCAAGCATCCGGAGATCCTCTACGCGCCGCTCGAGATCAAGGGCGACGCCGAGGTCCACGCGCTCTCGCGCTGCCAGATGATTCTCACCGAGGCCAAGAAGCGCGCCCAGCGCGAGTTCGACGAGGCCTTGCAGCGCACCGGGCTCACTGAGGGCGAGGTGCGCGCCTACATCGATCAGCATCCCGAGATGAAGAAGGCCACCTACGCCATCCCCCACGACGGCACCGCCGCCGGCACCGCGGCCAAGACGGTGCTTCACGTCGCGAAGCGGCTGGGCCGGAAGTCGTGAAGCTCGCCGGCGTCGACGTTGGCTCCACCACGGTCAAGGCCGTGGTGGTGGAAAGCGGCAAGGTCACCTGGCAGGACTATCAGCGCCACAACACGCGCCAGGCCGAGAAGGTCCAGGAGTTCTTGCAGCGAATGGAGACCGAGGCCGGCCTGACGCCCGGGACCGATCGCGTTTTCTTCACGGGCTCGGGCGCCGGGTTCATCGCCCCGCTGGTGGGCGGCAAGCTGATCCAGGAGGTCGTCGCCGTCGCCGCCTGCGTGGAGCAGCAGCACCCGGACGTGCGCTTCGTGTCGGAGATCGGCGGCGAGGACATGAAGACGATCTTCTTCACCGCCACCGGCACCGGCCGCTCCAAGCAGGTCTACATGCAATCGGCCTGCAGCGGCGGCACCGGGACCTTCATCGAGAAGACCGCCCGCAAGCTCCAAGTGCCCGGCGAGCGGCTGGCCGCCATGCCCTACGAGGGCATGAGTCTCCACAAGGTCTCGAGCAAGTGCGGCATCTTTGCCGAGACCGACGCGAACACCCTGGTGAAGACCGG